>CAUZJY010000092.1:0-8169 GCA_963580305.1 Gemmatimonadales bacterium UBA6960 | reverse complement strand
GCGCGCTCACCGAGGACGCCCGGGTCGAGTTCAGCAGACTGCTCAAGGGCTTCGAGGACAAGATGCACGGGGTGATGACGCTTCTGGCGGGGCTCGAGCTGGGGCGTCGGCGCGAGCTGTTCCTCCACCAGGTCGCGCCGTTCAGCGAGCTATGGCTCTACCGCCGTGGCAGCGAGGACGAGCCGCCGCCGCTGGAAACGGCCGGCGCGCCCGGGGAGCCCGAGGTCCCGCGCGGGGTCCGGCGGCGGCCGCGGTGGATGAGGCCGGAGGAGCCGGACTCGATCGACGAGCTGGCCGCGCTCGGAATCGAGGGCGACGCCGGAGCGGACGGCGTCTCCACGTCCGACACGGATCCCGACCCCGAGGACATCCGGGGCGCTGTGGGAGAGAAGACCACGAAGGGGGAGGGTTCGTCGTGAAGATCACGGAGATCGTGGAGGCGATCCTGTTCGCGAGCGACGCGCCGCTCAAGGCCGACGAGATCGCGCGTGCTGACGAGTCGCTCGACGAGGACGTGGTCGAGGAGGCGATCCGCGCGCTCCAGGCCGAGTACGGGGAGAGCGAGCGCGCCTTCCAGGTGGTCGAGCTGGCAGAGGGATTCCAGCTTCTCACGCGCGGCGAGTTCGCGCCCTATCTCAAGCGCTTCGACACGATTCCGCGCCCGTCCCGGCTCTCGGGGCCCGCGCTCGAGACGCTCGCCATCATCGCGTACCGGCAGCCGATCGGACGGATCGAGATCGAGTACGTGCGCGGGGTGGCGTGCGGCGGCGTGATCCGCACGCTCCAGGACCGCGGGCTGATCGATGTGATCGGACGGGCCGAAGGGCTCGGGCGCCCGCTGCTCTACGGCACCACCCAGCGCTTCCTCGATCACTTCGGCCTTCGCTCGATCGAGGACCTGCCGCGCCCCGAGGAGCTTCCGGTTGTGCTGCGGGAGCGGGTCCCGCTCGGGCCGCTGGAGGACGAGCTGCCAGTTCCGGAGGCGGCCTCCCGGGGCGAGCCGGAGCTCGCAGCGGCGCTTGCCCCTACGGACGGGCCGCTCAGCCCCGATCTGGAGGAGCCGGAGAGGAGGCGCTCCGACCCGTCCGCTCCGGAGGAGCAGCCGGCTCGGGAGTAGCGGGGCACGTGCGCATCCAGAAGCTCCTGTCGCGGGCGGGGGTCGCCTCCCGGCGCGCTGCCGAGACGCTGATGGGTGAAGGGCGCGTGCGCGTGAACGGGCGTGCGGTCACCACGCTCGGCGCGCAGGTAGATCCCGAGCGGGACGTGGTGGAGGTGGACGGCCGCCGGGTGCAGATGTTGCCCGTGCGCTGGATCGCCCTCCACAAGCCGGCCGGCATCCTGACCACCCGGGCGGATCCGCACGCCAAGTCCCATGGATGGCGCACCGTCTACGACTTGCTCCTGGCCGAGCACGCGGCGCTCCGCTACGTGGGCCGGCTGGACCGCGACACCGAAGGCCTGCTCCTGCTCTCGAACGACGGTGAACTCGTGCACCGACTGACGCACCCCTCCTTCGGCGTCGAGCGGGAGTACCACGCCGGCGTGGTTGGCCATCCCACGGCGGCCGTGCTGCGCGCCCTGACCCGGAGCGTCGAGCTGGAAGATGGTCCAGCGCGGGCGCTCCGCGCGCGTCGCCTCGAGGACGATGCGGAGGGAGGGGCGCTCGCGCTCGTGCTCGCGGAGGGGAGGAAGCGCGAGGTGCGCCGCCTGCTTGAGGCGGTGGGGCATCCGGTGCGCTGGCTCCGGCGCGTGCGCTTCGGGCCGATCCGGCTCGGCCGGCTTCCGCGGGGCGGCTGGCGCGAGCTCGCGCCCGAGGAGGTGCGTGCGCTCGAGCATGCGGCGGCCGGCGCGCCCGGCCCATGCGGGCGCTGATCGTCAGGGGCTTGGGGGATCCCCTGGCGGACCCTACCAGCCCTCGTCGCCGACCAGCGGAACGAAGTGACAGCCGAGCAGCGGCTCCCATTTCCAGCGCGCGCCGTCGCGCGTGACGGCGATCAGCTCCTGCACCTCCTGATCACCCACCGGGATGACCAACACGCCGCCTTCCGCCGAGAGCTGCTCCTTGAGCGCGGCCGGTACCGCGGGCGCGCCCGCCGTGACCAGGGTTCGATCGAAGGGTGCGTGCTCGGGCCAGCCCAGCGTGCCATCCCCCACGCGATAGTGCACGTTGCGGATGCCGAGCTCGTCCAGAACCTCGTGCGCCGTACCCTGGAGGTCTCCGATCCGCTCGATCGTGAAGATCTCGGCCGCGAGCCGCGCAAGCACCGCGGTCTGATAGCCGCTCCCAGTCCCCACCTCGAGCACGCGGTCGCCGGGCCGGACCCGCAGTGCCTCGGTCATGTAGGCGACCATGTACGGCTGCGAGATCGTCTGCCCGAGCTCGAGCGGGAGCGCTCGGTCCTCGTAGGCGTGCGCGCGCTCACTGGGCGGGACGAAGAAGTGGCGCGGGATCCGCGCCATCGCGTCGAGCACGCGGACGTCCTTGATGCCGCGACGGCGGAGGTCCTCCTCGACCATGCGGTCCCGCGCGTGCTCCCAGGACTCTGCCATCCGAAAAGGATACCCGGAGCGGGCGAGAGGTGCCGACCCAAGCGCTCCGGTCCGGCGCGGTCCTATCTTGCGCGCATGGCGCGCTTCCAGCCCGACCTGCCCAACCTCACCGTGCTCGAGCACCCGCTGATCGCGCACAAGCTCACGCAGCTGCGGCGGCGCGGTACAGGCAAGAAGCTCTTCAAGGAGCTGGTTGACGAGATCGCGATGCTCATGACCTATGAGGTTACCCGCCATCTCGAGCTCGAGGACGTCGAGATCGAGACGCCGCTCGAGCGCATGACCGGCAAGCGGATTCGAGGTCGCAAGCTCGTCGTGGTGCCGATCCTGCGCGCCGGGCTCGGAATGGTCGACGGGATGGTGAAGCTCCTGCCCGGCGCGCGCGTTGGACACCTGGGCTTGTACCGCGACGAGCGCACGCTCCGGCCGAGCGGAAGAAGTGGAGGCTGGAGCTGGAGGGGAGGTTGGCCGCGACGAGAAATGGGCTGGGGAACGGTGACCGGAACGCGTTCGACGCCGCCGAGCGGCGGGTGCTCGCCGAGCTGGCGGAGTTCGAGGCCTTCATCCCGGGCAAGGCGTACGTGGCGTTCGCGACCCCGGACCGACTCTGGTATGGACAGACCGTGAGCGTGAGCATGCCGCACCTGGTGCGGTGGGGAAGGGGGATCGCGGCCGCGTCCTACGTGCGTGGGCTCAAGCAGGAGCGTCCGGTGGTGGTCGTGCTGCTCGACAGCGAGCGCGCGCGGGTGTTCGTCTACCAGGACGGCTCCGTCCGCGAGATTGACGACCTGCGCGCGGACACGTTCGTGGGCGATCTGACGGATGTCGGCCAGAGCAAGCGCGGGGCGGTGACCACGGGCACGTGCGGTGAGACCTCCACTGACGCCGGGCAGCGGTATCACCAGGTGGCGACCCAGCGAATGGTCAAGGAGGTCGCGCGCGTGGTGGCGCAGCGCGCCGGGGATCACGGCTTCGTCGTGGTCGGCGGTACGGAGCAGGACAAGGGGCTGCGCGACGCGCTGCCCAAGAGCTTCGACGGCCGCGTCATGGTCGGGCCCTCGCTCGAGCTGCAGATGACCGCCGCTCAGGTGCGCTCGACGGTCGGCGATTGGGCGTCGGAACTGACCAAGCGCTGGCAGCTCGAGGAGGTGGAATTCCTCTTCGATCAGGCGCGGGTCGGACTGCGCGCAGCGATGGGCTACCGCGACGTCGAGAAGGTACTCGATGAGATGCGCATCGACACGCTGCTGCTCTCGCGCAGCCGCACGCGCGCCGAGCTGGAAGACTCGGAGCGATTGATTGGGATGGCCTTCGCGGGCCGCGCGCACGTCGAGGAGGTATCCGGAGCGGCCGGGGATCGGCTCGACCGGGAGGCCGAGGGGATCGCGGCCCGGCTGCGCTTCCGGCTGCGGGCGCCCGGGAGTGGGCACCCAGACGAGATGGAGTCGCCAGCGGCGCAGGCGCGGGGCCCGCGCGGCGGAAAAGGTCCCGGAGCAGGGTGACCGGTCCGGAGGATCAGCCAGCGGAGGTTGATCGTCCCGAGCGTCCGAGCCAGGCGGTATCCGCCCGCGCGCCCCCGCACCCGACTCCACCAGCCGGAGCTCCCCGAGCATCGCCGCCACCTTGACCAGGTGGTGGTACGAGATCCCGTAGGCGCGGGCGATCTCGAGCACCGGAACGGGCCGCTCCTCGTGCACCCCCAGATAGAGGAGGGTGCGAGCGCTCGAGCAAGGAGCCGGACGGCCGGAACGGGATCATGCCCTGGGAGGCTGGCCTCAAGGGCACGGTCCTGGTCCAGCCCGGTGAGACGGTCAAGATCGCCGTACAGTTCACCGCGCGCCGCGGGCTCTTCCTCGTCCACTGCCACAACCTCGAGCACGAGGACGTGAGCATGATGTTCGAACGTGATGGTGGAGTGCGAGGCTGGCCGGGCTCTATCTTCCCACCGGGCGGGGGCCCGTAGCTCAGCCGGTCAGAGCAGCGGACTCATAATCCGACGGTCCCAGGTTCGATCCCTGGCGGGCCCACTCGGGGAGCCGGCACGTGCCGGCTCCCCGTCGGTCCTCTCCACGCGACCGCAGTCCCTACCGTCGATCTGGGCACCGGGAGCCCCGGTGCGGATCTCGCCGCTGTCACGTTGCGCGTTGTGCTCGAGTTTCGTAGACTGCATAGTAATATACTTATATACTCCATCGAGCGCGCTCCCCGGCGGGCGCCCGTGCGTCCGTGACCGCTGCGGTCGAGCTCCTGCTCGGCGGCGGCATGGGACTCTTCCTGGGCCTGTTCGGCGGGGGCGGCTCGATCGTCGCCGTGCCGATCTTCGTGTACCTGCTCGGCTACGGCGTGAAGGAGGCGGTCGCGATGAGCCTCGTCGTGGTGGGGCTCACTAGCGCGATCGGCGCCGCCCGCGCCTGGCGCGCCGGGGACGTGCGACCGCGCGCCGCGCTCCTACTCGGCTCGGTCGCGATGCTCGGTGCGTACGCGGGCGCGCGCGCGGCCGCTTTTTTGGCCGAGGCCGCGCAGCTGGGGCTGTTCGCGGCCGTGGTGCTGGTGAGCGCGGCGGCCATGCTGCGCCGCCGGAGCTCGTGCGCGATTCCGTCCGCGGATGGGGCCGCGGGTGGGCCCACGCCTCCCGCGGCCGGGCGCACCGCCGCGGTGGGCATCGCGGTCGGAATCCTGACCGGTCTGGTGGGGGTGGGCGGTGGCTTCCTGGTCGTGCCCGCGCTCATGCTCCTCGGCCTACCGATGAGCGGTGCCGTGGCGACGTCGCTGGTCGTGATCACCATGAACGCCGTGGCCGGCGTGACCGGCTATCTCGGCCAGGTCGCGTTTCCCTGGCCTACGCTGGGCATCGTCACGGGCGCGTCCGTGGTGGGGCTGCTCGGCGGGGGACGCCTGGCGTACCTGATTCCGCAACACGCCCGGCAGCGGGCGTTCGTGGGATTCCTGCTGGTGGTGGGGATGTTCGTGCTATACCAGAATCGGGGCGCGCTCGTGCACCGTCCGGTGGACGCCGCGGCCGACCCCGTACTCGTGGTGCCCGCCGCGCACTGAGCCAAGTCTCCGGAGATGTCCGCATGCTGCTCCGACAGATCTTCGACGACAAGCTCGCCCAGTACGCCTACCTGATCGGCTGTCAGGCCACGGGCGAGGCGGTGGTGATCGATCCCGAGCGCGACGTCGACCGCTATATCGAGGCGGCCGAGCGCGAGGGGCTCCGCATCACGGCCGTGGCCAAGACGCACATCCACGCCGACTTCCTGTCGGGCGCGCGCGAGCTCTCCGAGCGACTCGACGTGGAGCTCTATCTCTCCGCCGAGGGAGGTCCGGACTGGCAGGTGGAGTGGGCGCGCGGTCCGCGGCTCGCGGGCAGCGAGTACCGCGCGACCTTCCTCAGGCACGGCGACCGCTTCCGCGTGGGCAATATCGAGCTGCGCGCCCTCCACACGCCCGGGCACACGCTCGAGCACCTCAGCTATGTGGTGATCGACCACGGCGGCGGTGCGAGCGGTCCGATCGGGATCGCCACCGGCGACTTCGTTTTCGTCGGTGATCTGGGGCGCCCCGACCTGCTCGAGCAGGACGCCGGCATCCAGGGCGTGCAGGAGGAGTCCGCGCGTATGCTGCACCGCACGGTTCCGATCTTCACGCGGCTGGACGACCACTTCCAGGTCTGGCCCGGAAAACGGCGCGGGGTCCGTGTGCGGCAAGGCGCTCGGTGCCGTTCCCATCAGCACGGTCGGATACGAGAAGCGACACAACGCGGCGCTCGACGTGGCGGAGCTGGGCGAGGAGGCGTTCGTGCACGCGATTCTGACGAATCAGCCGGAGCCGCCCACCTACATCGCACGCATGAAGCGGGACAACTGGGCGTGACCCTCCCTGCTGGGCGAGCTGCCCCGTCCGAGCCGGATCTCGGCCCAGGAGATCGCCCGGCGGCTGACCCATCCGGACCTGATCGTGGTGGACACGCGGCTGGACCGCGCCGCGTTCATGGCGCGGCACATCCCGGGATCGCTCCACGCCCGCTTCGACCGGACCTTCAACACGGTCGTGGGCTCGCTCGTCGAGGACGAGCAGCGGCCTCTGCTGCTGGTGATCGACGAGCAGGACGTCGAGGAAGCGGTGCGCGACCTGGCGGGCATCGGCTACGATCAGGTGATCGCGTTCGTGGATCCGCCCACGCTCGAGCGCTACTGGGCGCAGGGCGGGGCGAGCGCCTCGATCCTGGTCGCCGACATGCGCGCCATGGGGACGCTGTGGCGCCGGCCAGACCACGTCGTCGTCGACGTGCGGACCGCCGCCGCGGAGTACCGCGAGGGGCACGTCCCCGGGGCGGTGCTCGCGCCGTACACCCGGCTGCCGCGGATGCTCGACCGCATTCCCGAGGGAGAGACCGCCATGGTGTACTGCCGGACCGGATCCCGGAGCGCCGCGGCGGCCGCCTTCCTGGCCGCGCTCGGCCGCCCGGTGGTCTGGGTGGACGGGGACTGGAGCGAATGGATGGAGCACGGTCTGCCGGTGGAGGGCACCCCGGGCGCCGCGCCGCAGGTCGCCGTGACGGAGGCGCGATGATCGAGCTGATCCGGCAGCCCTGGCCATGGTACGTGGCCGGCCCGCTCATCGGGCTGGTCGTGCCCGCGCTGCTGCTCGCTGGGAACCGCATGTTCGGCGTTTCGGCAAACCTGAGGACCCTGTGCGCGGTGATCGCACCGGGCAAGGTCGACTTCTTCCACTTCGACTGGCGGCGTGTGGGCGGGTGGAACCTCGCGTTCGCCGCTGGCATCCTGATCGGCGCGGTGATCGCGGCCGCCTGGCTCGCCGGCGCGGGCGACGTCGCGATCTCGGATGCCACGCGCGCCGCGCTCGCCGAGCTCGGGATCCGCGACTTCACAGGGCTCGCGCCCGACGACCTGTTCAGGTGGGCGACGCTCTCCACGCCGCTCGGCTGGGTCGTGATCGTGCTGGGCGGCTTCCTCGTGGGCTTCGGCGCCGCCTGGGCCGGCGGCTGCACGTCCGGCCACGCCATCATGGGACTCGCGAGCGGCGAGCTGCCGTCGCTGATCGCGGTGATGGGCTTCTTCGCGGGCGGGCTGCTCGCAACGCAACTGGTGATTCCGCTCCTGCTCGGAGTACTGCTATGAGCGCGCTCATGACTGACGTCGCGGCGCCCTCCGCGGACGGGGTCGAGCCGACCGGCCGGCGCGGGGCGCTGGGGCTGCTCGTCTATCTGCTGCTGGGCACCTACTTCGGGATCGTCATCACCAAGGCGCAGGTCGTGTCCTGGTTCCGGATCCAGGAGATGTTCCGCTTCCAGAGCTTCCACATGTACGGGATCATCGGGACCGCCGTGCTGGTGGCGGGCGTCTCCGTGGCGCTCCTGCGGCGCGCGGGCGTGCGCAACCTCGAGGGGGCGCCCATCCGCATCCCGAAGAAGGAGCTGGGCGGGGGCGTGCGCTACCTCGCGGACGGGACCGTCTTCGGCGTGGGTTGGGCGCTCACGGGCGCGTGCCCCGGGCCCCTGCTGGCGCTGGTCGGCAACGGCGTGACGGTGATGATGGTCGCGGTGCTGTCCACGCTGCTCGGAACCTGGACATACGGATTTCTGCGGCCCCGCCT
>CAUZJY010000091.1:0-8280 GCA_963580305.1 Gemmatimonadales bacterium UBA6960 | reverse complement strand
CGGCGGCCGCGCTGAAGCGGCCCCCCACGACCGGGGCCGAGAGACGGCCGTACAGCTGCAGCGTCTCGTAGTCGGTGCCGGTGCGATGGCCATCGGAGTGGTCCCACTCGGCGCTCCCTCCCGCGCTCACGCCCGCGACGGCGCCGTCCACCGACCCGGCCGCGCGCCAACTGTCGAAGGAGCCGCGCTCGACGTGCACCGCGAGGCGGCTGCCGCCCTCGCGTGTGACCACGTTCACGACCCCGCCGACCGCGTCCGCCCCGTACAGCGCGGAGGCCGAGCCCACCAGCACCTCGATGCGCTCGACCCGGTCGAGGGGCACCGCCAGATCCAGGTCGAAGTGCCCGGTCTGCGGATCGCTCATGCGCACGCCGTCCACCAGCACGAGCACCTGCTCGAAGGTGGAGCCGCGGAGCGACAGGTCAGTCTGGGCGGGCGAGCGCGGCTGCACGTCCGCGGTGGCCACCCACTGGAGCGCATCCGCCACCGTGCGCACCGGAAGCGCCCGGAGCTGCTCCGCGTTCAGCACGACCACCATGCGGGAGCGGGCGGGGAAGGAGGCCGCGGTGCGGGACGCGACCTCCACGCGCAGCGTATCCAGGCGGACCAGCGCCGGCGCGGACCCCGGCTCCTGGGCCGCGACCGGAAGGGACACGGCGAGGCCGATCGCGAGAGCGAGCATCCCTCTCATGCGTCCCTTCTCTCGCCGAGCACGTGCGCGACGATCGCGCCCGCGACCGAGTACGGGGTCTCCTCCCGGCGGGCCACAGCGTCGAGCCCGCGCGTGAGCCGCGCCCGAACCACCGCGTCGGTCCACGTCCGGCGGCGCAGCGCCCGCTCGACCACGTCGAGCACGTGTCGCTCCGCCCGTGCGCGGCGGCGCGCCCCAAGCGCGCCGCTCGCCTCGAGCCAGGCACGGTGCGCCGCGACCACGCCCACCAGCTCGACGATCCCCTCGCCGCTCTGGGCGACCGCGCGCAGCACCGGCACCTGCCAGCCGGCCGCCGCGGTGCCGGCCCCCCCCTCCGCCGCGCACGCGGCGGAGGGGGGGGCATCCACCCCGTGGTGCGCGGGCACACCGTGCATCGCCTCGCCGGCGCGCAGGTGCAGCGCGGTACGGATCTCCTTGATCAGCCGGTCCGCTCCCGGCCGGTCGGCCTTGTTGACGACGAACACGTCCGCGATCTCCATGAGCCCCGCCTTCATCGCTTGGATGGCATCCCCGGATTCGGGGACGAGCACGACGGCGACCGTATCGGCCGTCCCGCTGATCTCCAGCTCCGTCTGTCCCACCCCCACCGTCTCGACCAGCACCCGCTCGAGCTCGAAGGCGTCCATCAAATCCGTGACCTCGCGCGTGGTCGTGGCGAGCCCGCCCAACGAGCCGCGCGTCGCCATCGAGCGGATGAAGATGCCCGGATCGGTGGCGAGATCGTTCATCCGGATCCGGTCGCCCAGCAACGCCCCTCCGGAAAATGGCGAGGTGGGATCGACGGCCACAACACCGACCCGCTCGCCAGCCGCGCGGTAGGCACCGGCCAGCGCGGCCAGCAGGGTGGATTTCCCCGCCCCGGGCGGACCGGTGATCCCCAGCCGGCCCGCGCGCGGCCCTGCGCGCAGCAGCTCGTGGAGCAGCTCCTGGAAGCCCTCGCGCTCGTCCTCGACCAGGCTGATCGCGCGCGCGAGCGCCGCGCGCTTCCCCTCGCGGAACGCCGCCACCAGCGGCTCCAGCGCAACCGGCACGGGCCCCACGAGCGGGTTCGTCACCGCTCCCGCTCGTGGGGCCGGATCCCGCGCACGTGGTGGAGCGGGTTCTCGAGCAGGTGCAGAAAGCGTTCGTGCACGGCCAGATCGCGCGGGTGCATGCGGACGCGCAGTTCCTCGCGCTCGGCGCGCGTCACCAGGTCGCGGAGCGAGCGCAGGGTCGTCTGCGCCTCGTCCAGCAGATTGCGCGCGACGGCGATCGGCTCGCGGCCCGTGGTGCGCAGGATCTCGGCCTTGTGGGAGAACTCGCGCACCACGCCGGTGAGCGCGCGCACGTGATGATTGGGGAACAGGACGTTGAGCCAGAAGAGGATGCGGAAGGAGACGTCCAGATCGAGCGCGACCAGCTGCTCCACCCCGGGGCGCAGCACCTTTACGACCACCTCGCGACCGTCGAGACGCGCGCGGTGCACCTGCCCCAGGCTGGCGGCGGCCACCGGCGTGCGGTCGAACTCCTGGAACGCGGCGTCCACCGGGATGCCGAGCTCCTGCTCAACCACGCGGATGATGTCCTGCAGGGGGTCGGCAGGCACCTGATCCTGCAGCCTCCCGATCGAGGAAAGATAAGGCTCGGGGAAGATGTCCGCGCGGGCGGAGAACAGCTGCACGAGCTTGATAAAGGTGGGGCCGAGCGAGGCCACCGTGGAAGTCAGCCGGTCCGCGCGGCGCTGGTGGTCCTCGCGTGAACGACGGGCGGGCGCGCCGAACAGCAGCCAGCGCCGACGGTCGCGCAGGAACGCCATCACGAACGGGGCGAGCCCGAGGAAGACAGTCACGCTGCGCCCGATCCGGTTGGCGCGCCGGATCCGCCGCGCCTGCGGTGCCCCGGCGGGTCCCGTGCTCCCGGCCTGCACGCTCAGAGCAGGAGGGCCGAGGCCAGGCCGAGCAGCAGTAGGAAGCCGCACATGTCGGTGAACGCGGTCAGGAACACCGAGGAGGCGACCGCCGGATCGACCCCGACCCGGTGCAAGAGGGTGGGGATGAGCGCACCCATCGAGGCCGCGATCAAGATGTTGCCCCAGAGCGCGAGCAGCACCACCCAGGGAAGCCGCGGGCTCACCTCGGGCACCACCGCCACCGCGATCCAGCTCACGCCAAAAGCCAGCAGGCCGAGCGCGAGCCCGTTCACCAGCCCGACCACGGCCTCCTTGGCGACCGCGTCGGAGCGCCGCTCGAGCGAGCCCCGCGAGATCGCGATCCGGCGCACGGTGACGGCGAGCGACTGAGTGCCCGAGCTCCCGCCCATCCCCGCCACGATGGGCATGATCACCGCCAGGAACCAGAGCGACTCGATGGCGTTGCCGAAGACGAGCACTACGGAGGCCGCCACCGAAGCGGTGACCAGGTTGACGAACAGCCAGGGTAGCCGCGCCCGCACGGCTTCGCGCCAGTCCGCCCGGATCTCCTCGTCCTCGGACACGCCGGCGAGCAGGAGCAGGTCCTCGGTCTGCTCGGCCTCGAGGACGTCGATTACGTCGTCGAAGGTGATGCGGCCGATCAGCTCTCCATTCACGTCCACGACCGCCATGCTGACCAGGTTGTAGCGCGACATCAGGCGGCCCACCTCTTCCTGGTCCACGTCGGGCCGCACGGTCCCATCGATCGGCTGGACCAGCTCCGCGACCGGAGTGACTGGGTCGGCCAGGATTAGGTCGTCGAGCGGCACGGTTCCCTGGAGCTTCCGGTTCTGATCGACCACGAAGACGTTGTAGAACGCGTCCACCTCGCGTCCCTGTCGCCTCACCTCGGCGATCGCCTCCTCCGCGGTCAAATCGATGAGGATGGCGACCAAGGAGGTCGTCATCAGGCTGCCGGCAGTCTCCTCCTCGAACTGAAGAAGCTCGCGGATGTCGCCCGCTTCCTGGATCGGCATGCGCGCGAGGATGCGCGCCTGATCGTCGGGCTCGAGCTCCGCGATCAGGTCGGCCGCGTCGTCGTCGTCCAACTCGGCGAGCAGTTCGGCGCCCTTCTCGGGGGCAAGTGCGGAGAGCAGCTCGGCGCGCTCCTCAGCCTCCTCCATTTCTGCCAGCGCCTCTGAGGCGAGCTCGATGGGCAGCGCGCGCATGAGCACGATCCGCTCCCGCTCCTCGAGCGAGGCGAGCACGTCGGCGATGTCACTGGGGTGGAGATCGGGGAGCAGTGGCGGGAGCGCGGCCAGATCCCCCGCCGCTACCAGCTCGCGCACGCGCTCGCGCACGTCGATGCGGACGATCTCAGACGCGGGCACGGCGGACATCGCTCCTCCGGAGAAGGGACGACCGGAAGATCCCGGACGGGACCAGACCGGGCAAGCGGCCGCCTCCCTGGAATCAGCCGCCGCGCATCAGCTTCGCTACCAGGGCCTCCTGACGGCGCCACATCCGCGAGGCGGTGCGCGCATCCGCATCCTCGGGATGATCCCACCCGAGCACGTGCAGGGTGCCGTGCACCGCGAGTCGCACCAGCTCCTCGGCCTCCGAAACTCCCTCCTCACGGGCCTGCCGCCGCGCCTGCTCCGCTCCGAGGTAGACGTCGCCCAGCACCAGCTCGCCGGGCTCGTGCAGCGCAAAGGACAGAACGTCGGTCGGGATGTCGTGGCCGAGGTGGGTCCGATTCAGCGCGCGGATCTCGTCGTCGCCCAGGAGCGCGACCGAGATCTCTCCGTCCGCGTGCCCCTCCGCGCGGAGCGTGTGCAGGACCGCCTGCTCGAGCAGCGTGACCGGCGCGTCCGGAAAGCGTCCGGCCCCAACGCTCACCTTCGGGCCGGAGGGTTCGCTCAGAGCGAGCGCTCCAGGCGCGCTCCCGCGCGCCGCTGGGTCTCGCTCGAGCCGGAGGGCGGCTCGGTCAGGTGCCGGGTCTGCGGGTAGTCGATGCGCTGATGGTAGACGCCCGAGAGCACCTTCACGAACGTCTCCTCGACTTGCGCGAGCTCGCACAGCGTGATGGGCGACTCGTCGAGCTGGCCCGCTTGCATCTTCGAGGTCACCAGCGAGTGGACCAGCTTGCGGATCCGCTCGGGGGTGGGGTCGTGGAGCGCGTGCGCCGCCGACTCGACCGAGTCGGCCAGCATGGCCACGGCGGTTTCCTTGGACTGAGGCTTGGGTCCCGGATACTTGTAGTCCTCCGCATCCAGCGCATCCTCGCCGTACTCCTCGCGCGCCTTGTCCCAGAAGAAGCCGATCATCTGGGTGCCGTGGTGCTCCGGGACGAACGCGGCCACCACCTCGGGGACCTTGGCCTCCCGCGCCAGTCGGAGCCCCTCTACCACGTGCTCCTTGACGATCGCCGCAGAGGTATCGGGCTTCAGCCGATCGTGCGGGTTGAGCCCGTCCGGCTGATTCTCCACGAAGTAGAAAGGCCTGACCATCTTGCCGACGTCATGGTAGTAGACGCCCACCCGGCAGAGGAGCCCGTTGGCGCCGATCGCGGCGCTCGCGGACTCGGCGAGATTAGCGACGTTGATGCTGTGCGCGTAGGTGCCCGGCGCCTCCATCGACAGGCGCCTGAGGAGCGGCCGGTTGGGATCGGCCCACTCGAGCAGTGTCTGGTCCGTGGTGATCCCGGTGAACAGCTCGAAGACCGGGATGAACCCCATCGCGAGCACCGACGACAGGATCGCGTTTCCACCCGCCGCCGCCAGCGCCACCATCAGCCCATCGGGCTGTACCTCCCCCAGCAGCCAGAACGCGATCAGCACCGCGGCGTACGCGCCCGCGATGATCGCGACGAAGATCCAGGTCTGGGCGCGCCGGCGAACGGCGCGCACTGAGAGGGCCGCCGCGGAGCCTCCCACGATGGTGGTGGCCAGCACGCGAAAGCCCTCGAATGCGTCCTGCGCGCCGGTGAGCAAGGAGAGCACCATGACCATCACGAGCGCCATCCTGCCGTCCCACAGGATCGCCGCGGTGAGCGCGACGAACGCGATCGGAAGCAGCTCGGCAGGAAAGCCGTTCGCGGCGATCACCTTCGCCATGGCGAAGTACGCGATCACCAGCACGGCGAGCATCAGTACCCAGCGCAGGTTGGCGTACAGCTCGGGCCGGAAAAAGAACACGAGCAGCGCGAACACGAGCAGGAGCTGCACGTTCAGGAGCGCAGCCCCGATCAGCGGCCCCCACCGGATCCCACCGTCCTCCAGCAGGCCGCGCACGCGCAGCTCCTCCTCGTACGCCGTCAGCCGCTCGAGGCGCACCGGCGTGATCGGATCCCCGGCGCGCACCAGCGACTGTCCCTGAAGAACGTTCTCCTTGGTCACCGCAACCGAGCGCGCCGCCGCGTCCCGGTCCAGCTCGGTGGCCGCGACGTTCAGCCGGTACGTGTACTCGATGTATTGGATCAGGATCAGACGGAGGATCTCCTGGACGTCCGGGCTCGCCGTACTCGGGAGGAGCCCGACCGCACGCTCGAAGAACTCCCGCGACGAGAGCACGTCCGTGACCGGGACCGACCGCTCGCTCGCGATCACCAGCGCACGGTCAGTCGACTCCTCCGGCTCCCGCACCGTGATGTTGTCGGTGGTGATGCTCTGGAGGTGCGAGCCGTCGGCGACGCCGCGCGGGAGGATCTCGCTAACCACACGCAGCGCGGTGCGCCGCACCAGGTCGAACACGCCGTCCTCCGCGAGCAGCGCGACCTGCCTCGGTTGCGCCGCGATCGAGCTGGCGCGCAGGGCCTCCTGAAGCGCGGTCGTGTCGCCCATCCCGCGAGTGCTGTCCAGGCGGGCGAAGAAGCGGTTCAGGCGTGCCGCCATCGTGTCGGCGGCGAGGGGGGCGTAGTCGAAGGTTGGTGGGACGGCCGCGCGTGCCTCGGCACGGTCGCGCTCGAGATCCTCCGGGGTCTTGGGCACCTGGAACGGAACCCGCGCGAATACGTCCTCGCTCGCCACCACCCCCGGCTGGTAGCGGTCAACCTCCCGCCGCTCGAGCGGCGGGAAGAGCGCCGTGATCAGCGTGGTGACGGCGAGCAGGAGGACGATGCGTGCGCCGTGGTGCATGGGGACATCGGGCCAGGCCCGGCGCGGGGGGCGCGAGAGCAACTGCAGGAGCGAAGCGCGTCGGCCGCCGTTCGTCACGCCGTGTCCGTGTCGCCGCCGGCCTCGGTGTACGCCCGGATGATGTCCTTGACCAGGCGGTGCCGGATCACGTCCATCGCGTCCAGATAGAGGATCGAGATGCCATCGATGCCCGCCAGGATCTGCTCCACCTGGAGCAGGCCGGAATCCTGCTTGCGCGGCAGGTCGATCTGCGTCTTGTCGCCCGTGATCACCACGCGGGAGTTCAGCCCCAGCCGGGTGAGAAACATCTTCATCTGCGCCGTGGTCGCATTCTGCGCCTCGTCCAGGATCACGAACGCATCCGCGAGCGTGCGCCCACGCATGTATGCGAGGGGAGCGATCTCGATGGTACGGTCTTCGATCGAGCGGCGCACGCGCTCGATCGGCATCATGTCCTCGAGCGCGTCGTAGAGCGGTCGCAGGTACGGGTCCACCTTCTCCTGGAGGTCACCCGGCAGGAAGCCCAAGTTCTCCCCCGCCTCCACGGCGGGACGCGCGAGAATGATGCGCTTGACCCGCTTCTTGTAGAGCGCCTCGACCGCCTTCGCGACGGCGAGGTAGGTCTTGCCCGTTCCCGCCGGTCCGATTCCGATCACGATATCGTGCTGCGTGATCGCGTCCAGATAGCGGCGCTGCCCGTCGGACTTGGGCGAGATCACCTTGCGCGAGCCGGGGAGCGCGATCCGGATCTCCTCCCCGGGTGGCACCACCGCCTCCACGCCGCCCGCGTCCACGCTCTCGGCCAGCCGCACGATGTCGTTGGTGTCGAAGGGCGCGCGCAGCCGGGCCAGCTCGATCAGGTGCTGGATTACGGGGACCGAGCGCTCGACCGAGTCCAGGTCCCCGGACAGCACGACCTGGTCGCCCCTCAGCACCATGCGGATCGCGAAGATACGCGTGAGCTCCTGGATGTTCACGTCGTTCACGCCGGTGAGCAGGAGATGGTCTGCCCCCTCCGCGTCCAGGCGATGCTCGACGATCGTGCCCGGTCCGTTCGCCATCCGTCGCTCTACTCCCGAGCCAGCCGGAGCCCCAGCTCCTTCAGCTCCTCGTTCTGCACGGGGCTCGGCGCCCCCTCGAACAGGGCGCGGGCCGCGGTGGTCTTGGGAAACGCCACCACGTCGCGCAGGCTGGCCGCGTCCGTGAACATCTTCACCATCCGATCGAGGCCGAGCGCGATCCCCCCGTGCGGGGGCGCGCCCGCGCGCAGGGCGCCCAGCAAGAAGCCGAACTTCCGCTCGATCTTCTCGGGGCCCATCCCAAGCATGCCCAGGACACGCTCCTGGAGGGCCGCGTCGTGGATTCGGATGCTCCCGGAGCCCAGCTCCGCTCCGTTGTACACCAGGTCGTACGCCAGGCCCCGCGCCCGGGCCGGGGCCTCGTCCAGGCACGCCAGATCCTCGGGGTGCGGGAGGACGAAGGGGTGGTGCCCGGGGGTGAGCCGGCCGTCTTCCTCCTCGAAGAGCGGGAACTCCTCCACCCAG
>CAUZJY010000090.1:0-8384 GCA_963580305.1 Gemmatimonadales bacterium UBA6960 | reverse complement strand
CGCCCAAGTTGCGGCGGCGGTGCACCCAGCCGACCACGCGCTGGGTGGATCCGGCGTGCTCCGGGCGCAGCGTCCCGACCATCCGGGTGCGCATGGCAGTCCGTTCGATTTCGATCAACTAAGCTCCCTCACCGGGCTCCGGGGTGACGGTGGCTAAAGTGACGGAGTACCCCAACGTCACGCCGCACAGGTCCGCCAGCCAGTCCAGGACGGAGGCGTCCCGCCCGGGCACGAACGACTGGTGCCACTCGTCAGTCGCGCCGTAAAGCGCGCCCGCCACGATCAGGGCGACGTGGACCCAGGCTCTGGACGGGGGCCCGCCGGGGTGGCGCCGGTGCCCCCAGGCCAGGCAGGCGCCGAGGACCGCATAGAGCCCGAGATGCACGAGCTTGTCCCCCGCCGGAACGCGCGAGAGCAGCCCGGTCCCCGGTAGGTCCGGAACAGCGCTCAAGAAAAAGAGGACCGCCGCCCAGAGGACGGCCGGCCCCCACGAGACCCCCCAGGAAGCCACGACTGAATTGTACCGCCCCTGCTGCCCCGGCTCCACCCATCTGCGCCGGGGTACTCAGATGCATGCGCAAGCGACGCGACCAGACCGGCGACACCAGAGTGAACCTGCTCTCGCTCACCCCGGCTGAGCTGCGGGCGCGCGTGGGAGAGGTCATGGGGGAGCGGGGCGAGCCGCCCTACCGGACGGATCAGGTCGCGTCCTGGGTGTACGGCGGCGAGGCGCGCGCGATCGCCGACATGACCAACCTGTCGCGCACGCTGCGCGAGGAGATCGAGGACCAGTTCACCCTCCTCGAGCCGGAGGTGGAGCGGGTGAGCCGCTCCGTCGACGGGACGGCCAAGCACCTCTGGTGCCTCCCGGACGGGGAGCTGGTCGAGTCGGTCCTCGTCCCCGCGGGGGAGCGCCTGACCCTCTGCATCTCGTCGCAGGCGGGATGCGCGATGGCGTGCACTTTCTGCGCGACGGGATGGAGCGGCTTCGCGCGCCAGCTCTCGGCCGGCGAGATCGTCGCACAGTACCGGGCGAGCCGCCGCTGGGCTGCCGCCGAGGGCTATCCCGCGATCTCCAACATCGTGTTCATGGGAATGGGGGAGCCGTTCGCCAACCGTGCCGCGCTCATGCCCGCGCTCACGATCCTGAACCAGGGCTACGGGGTGGGCGCGCGCCGGATCACCGTCTCGACCGTCGGGGTCGTGCCCGGAATTCTCGAGCTGGCCCAGAGGCCGGAGCAGTTCCGCCTGGCCGTCTCCCTGCACGCCCCCGAGAGCGAGCTGCGCCGGCAGCTGATCCCGCTCGAGAAACGCTACCCCCTTCCCGAGCTGATGGAGGCGCTGCGTACCTTCGACGCCGCGGGCGGGAAGCGCATCACCTTCGAGTACACGATGATCGAGGGGGTAAACGACGATCCGGCGCCCGCGGCCAAGCTCGCCACCCTGGCAGCGGGGCTCCAGGCGTTCGTGAACCTGATCCCATTCAATCCGATCCCGTACCGGAGCTGGAAGCCGAGCCCGCCGGAACGCATCAGAGCCTTCCAGAAGGTTCTCACCGATCGGGGAGTGAGCTGCGCGGTGCGCAAGCCACGCGGCCGCGACATCGATGCGGCGTGCGGCCAGCTGCGCGCGCAGGCGATCAAGGAGCGGGGGCTGCCTATCGTTGACGACGACGGGGGGGAGAGGGGGGCGGCGTAGCAGGTCGCTGAAGAAACAGGGGGCACCGCGCGCAGGGGGCTCGGCTAGTCGATCCCATCCCCGATTCGGTCCCACCGTATCTCCCTCAACCACGGGAAGGGGCGGAGCGAGCCCTTGTTGTAGCCGAAGTAGATGAAGACCGCCCGGCCCTCGAGCCGCCAACGCTCGAGCATCCCCCAGTAGCGGGAGTCCAGGCTGGTCTCGCGGTTGTCCCCGAGCATGAAGTAGCGGTCCTCCGGCACGATCAGCGGCCCCCAGCTGTCGCGCGTGGGCCGGTACGTGGCCGGGTCGCGCCCGGGAGCGAGAAACGCCTTCTGCCACTCCATCCACGGGTGCACCTCGTCCCCGAGGTCGATGTGGTGGACCCACGGCTCCTCGATCCGCTCACCATTGATGTAGAGCACCCGGTCCTCCATACGAAGGGTGTCGCCGGGCATCCCGATCAGCCGCTTCACCAGCTTCAGGTTCTCCTCGTGGGGAGGATCGAACACGATGACATCGAAGCGGCGGGGCTCCGAGTACCCAGGCAGGGTCGCCGTCGTGAAGGGGATGCGCCCGCCCAGCGCGAGCCGGTTCACCGTCAGGAAGTCGCCGACCAGGAGCGTCGGCTCCATGGAGCCCGACGTGATCACGAAGTTCTGGATGACGAAGGAACGGAGCACGAGGAACAGAGCGATGGCGAGCAGGAGTGACTTCACTCCCTCCCACATCGACCCCCTGTCTCTCCCCGTAGACGCGCGCGCTCCCCCCGCGGCCTCCGGCCGTGGCTTGACCCGGGTGGCGGTCCCGTACACGCGCTCACGCTCCGTCTTCCTCGCCATCTATCGCTCGATCTCCTCGGTTCCAGTCGGGTTTGCCATCGCGCTGCCGGGCGCGGCGGCGGGCTGCGCTCGCTGCCGGGGAGCGAATCGCCGCAGGTCCCACCAGGGCCGCTCCGGCGGCGGCTCTTCCCCAGGCTCCGGCTGTGAGCCCGCCGGCGGCAGCGTCCACGCCTTCCCGAGCAATACTGAGACGTCGACGAAGAGGTTCGAGTCGGGCTCGCTCCGGACCGAACGGATCCCGAGCGCATCGGCCACCGCGCGCGCGGCCGCGACGTCGCCGACGCGGTCGAGCACCACAGAGGACTCGCGGTCGAAGCTCCCAGCGTTGCCGAAGTAGACGACGTCGAAGCCGACGTCACGGAGGGCGTCGGTCACGGTGCGCGCCAGCTTGGGCAGGCCGGCCGCGTTCAGCACCTCCACCCGCACCCGCTCCCGCGGCGCGGTGATGGCGCGCACGGCATCCGCGGCGCTGGCGCGCACGGCGTCTGCGGCGTCTGCGGCGCTGGCGCCCGGGACCTCCCACCATTGCGAGAGGGCCGACCCGGCGAGCACGCCCAGCCCCACCAGGACCGCGACCAGGATCAGAGCTCGGATGAGCCGGCCCACGGCTGCCCCTCCACCATCCGGTTCCAGAACCCGACCGTCTCCTTGCGCAGAGGACGCCCTCGCTCCAGCAGAAACGCGATCCGCGCGGCCACGATCTCCTTTACCACCTCGTCCATCTCTCCCGGCATGCGGGCCCGCAGGGCCGCACGCCATTCGTTCTTGAGTTCACGCCCGGGCTCCAGGAAATCCGCGGCGTAGAGTGCGTACCCCGTCCGCCCGAGGTCCGGATGCCCAATGGTATGCCAGGTCACGGCGGCCAGCAGTTCCCCGTCCTCCACCCCTTCGCGGCGCAGCATCACCCCCACGGCGGGTCCGTGCAGCACCGGCTCGGGCAGCTCGCGCAGCTCGTCGGACAAGAGCGCGCGCAGCTCCGGCTCGGGCTTCCCCTTGAGCGCGTCATGAAGATAGCCCGCCGCGACCCAGCGCGTACGCTCCTCGGCAGGCAGCCCCACCCCGATCGCCCAATCCTCGAGCAGGCCGGCCACGCGCTCGACGTGACGCCGGCGCCTCTCTCCGAGCGCGGCCCATGCAGGCAGCAGGCCGCGGGCGGCCCACTCGACCAGGGGATGGGTCAAGAGAGCTCCAGGGTGACGTTGTCGATCAGCCGCGTGCCCCCGCAAAACGCGGCAGCCGCGAGCTCCCCACCCGGAGGCACCGGATCGACCCGGTCGAGCGAGCAGGCGTCCACCACTTCCGCGTACTGGAGGCGCATGATCGGACTCGAGTCGAGCGCGGCGCGCACCGCGTCGACGAGCGTGGAGGCGCTGCGCTCGCCCCCCTGGAAGCGCGCCAGCGCGTCGGCGAGCCCGCACGCGAGCGTGGGCGCCGCGGCACGCTCCTCCGCGCTCAGATAGCTGTTGCGCGAGCTCACCGCGAGCCCGTCGGGCTCGCGCACTGTGGGTCCCGCCACGATCTCCACCCCCACCTCCAGGTCGCGCGCCATCCGCTCGATCAGCACGAGCTGCTGGAGGTCCTTGCGCCCGAATACCGCGAGGTCGGGTCGTACAAGCCCGAACAGCTTGGCCACCACGGTGAGCACGCCGCGGAAGTGCCCCGGACGGAAGGCGCCGCACAGGCGGTCGCCCATGGCGCCCGGATCCACGCTCACCACGTGGTCTCCGACCGGATACACGTCCTCGACGGTGGGCAGGAAGACCAGGTCGGCGCCCCGCACCTCGAGCAGCGCCAGATCCCGATGCGAATCGCGCGGATAGGTGGCCAGGTCCTCGCCCGGTCCGAACTGGAGGGGGTTCACGAAGATGGACGCCGCCACCACGTCGGCGCGCTCCGCCGCCAGGTCTACGAGCCGGAGGTGCCCTTCGTGGAGGTAGCCCATGGTCGGCACGAAGCCGAGCCGCTGGCCGCGTCCGGTGAGCGCCGCACGTCCCCAGTCCAGCTCGGCGCGCGTGTGCGCGACGATCACGGTCGCCGTTCGGTGGGTGCCGCGCAGGTCACGGCCAGTGCCTGCGCGATCAGGAATCCTTGCCGAATGCGTGCTCGGGTCCGGGATAGGTGCCCGCGCGCACCTCGCGCACGTAGGCGCGCAGCCCGGTGCGAACCTCGTCCTCCACCTCGGCGAAGCGCTTGATGAAGCGGGGCCGGAAACCCGCGTTGAGTCCCAGCGCGTCGTAGAGCACGAGCACCTGCCCGTCGCACCCGGCACCCGCGCCGATGCCGATGGTGGGGACCTGGACGGCGCGCGTCACCTCCTTCGCCAGCTCGGCCGGCACCAGCTCGAGCACGATCGCGAACGCCCCTGCGGCTTCGAGCGCGCGCGCCTGCTCCACGAGCGCGCGGGCCTCGCGCTCTTCCCGCCCCTGCACCCGATATCCGCCCAGCGCGTGGATCGACTGCGGTCGCAGCCCGAGATGTCCGATCACCGCGATCCCGGCGGCGAAGAGCGCCGCCACCATTCCGCAGGTGCGCGGATCCCCGCCTTCGACCTTGACCGCCTGGGCCCCCGCCTCTTTCAGGACGCGCCCCGCGTTCCGAATCGTCTCGTCCACGGAAACCTGGTAGGAGAGGAAGGGGAGGTCGACCGCCACGAAGGAGTTGGGCGCGCCGCGCCGCACGGCGGCGGCGTGGTGGATCATCTGTTCGAGGGTGACCGGGAGGGTGGAGTCGTAGCCGAGCACGACCTGGCCGAGCGAGTCGCCCACCAGGATCAGGTCGATCCCCTCCTCCTCGAGCAGGCGCGCGAACAGCGCGTCGTACGCCGTGAGTATCACGATCCGCTCGTCCCGGCGCTTCATCTCCTGAAAGCGCCGGACGGAGGGCCGGCCCTTGATGGTTCCGCTCTCGGTGGACACTTGGCGTGGGCTGGGGGCGAGGCGTCCGTTCCGGGGCTAGCCCACAGGCGAAGTCTGGGGACGTGGCGCCACGGCGAGCCTAAGAGACCCGTGTCAGGAGGCCCGGTTCCGCACGCGCGCTCGCTCCGGCGCGACGGAGCGCCCGGCCCGACTGCGACTCGTCGTCCTGTGGCCGCTATACTGCGGAATGTCGCTCGTGCTCGACGCGGTGCTGGTCGCGGCGCTCGCCCGCGAGCTGGAGGCGCGGCTGCGAGGCGCCCGGCTGCGCGCCCTCCGCATGGACCGCGCACGGCGCTCGCTCGCGCTGCTCTTCCGCGAGGGCACCCTCCAGCTGGGGCTGAACGCGGAGGCCGGAACGATCGCCTGGCACGAGCCGGTGGCCGTGGAGCCCGGCGACCGCCCCCTCGCCGCTCGCCTGCGCGGCGTGCGCGCCCTCCCCGACGACCGCGTGCTCGTGCTCGAGCTGGCGCGCGCGCGCGGCGCGCCCCCCGGCGTGGATCTGATCGTCGAGTGGATCTCCAACCGCTGGAACGCGGTGCTCGCCGAGGGCCCCGAGCGGATCGTGCGGCACGTGCTGGTCGAGCGGGCGGGAGCGCGCGCGCCGCGCGTCGGGCGGCCCTGGCCGGCGCCCGAGCCGTCCCCGCGCGCGGGCATGGACGGGTGGCTTCCGCTCGAGCGCTGGCGGGCGCTGCTGGTTCCCGTCGAACCCGGGCGCCGGCAGCGGGCGCTGCTCGCGGCGGTCGCGTGGACGTCGCCCCTCAACGCGGAGGCGCTGTTGGGGGCCGCCGCGGGGGCGGCGACGGAGGGGGAGCCGGACGCCCGGGACGCGGAGCACGCCTTCGACGCGGGCCACCGGTTCTGGGAGGAGCTCGCGGCAGTCGCGCTCGGCTCGGCCGAGCCAGATCCCGTCCTGCTCTGGACCGGCGGCGGCCTCCAGCCCTATCCGCTCCCCCTCCCGGGCACGCCGGCCGAGCCCCAGCCCACGCTGCTCGCGGCGTTCACGCACGCGGCAGCCGCGGTCGGAGAGCTGCCGGCCGCCCTCCCCCCGGCGCTCCTCGACGCGCTCGCGGAGCGCGCGGTGCGGGCCTGGGCGCGGGCCGACGCGCTCCGGCGCGAGCTTGCGGAGAACCCCGATCCCGCGACGCTCCGGGGCGCCGGCGATCTGCTCCTCGCCCGCCTGGCGGAGCTCGAGCGAGGGGTGGGCCGGGCGCGGCTCACCGGGTTCGATGGCAGGCCGGTGGAACTCGACCTGGACCCCACGCGCTCCCCTCAGGAGAACGCATCCGCGTACTACAAGCGCGCGGGGCGCGCCGAGCGCGCGTGCGCCCGGCTGCCGGAGCTGATCGTCGAGGCCGAGCGGGAGGCGCGCCGGCTCGAGGGACTCGTGGAGAGAGCGCGCGCGGGCGAGGTGGGCACGGAAGCTCTGCGCGCCGAGCTTCCCTCCCTCGAAGAGGGCGCCCGTGGGCCCGCGGCTCCCACGCTTCCCTACCGGGTCTACCGGAGCTCGGGCGGGCTCGAGATCCGAGTCGGCCGCGGAGCCCGGCACAACGACGACCTCACCTTCCATCATTCCGCCCCGGACGACGTCTGGCTGCACGCGCGCCACGCGTCCGGCGCGCACGTGGTCCTGCGCTGGCGGGGCGACGGCAATCCGCCGACGCGTGACCTGACCGAGGCCGCCGTGCTGGCGGCACTGCACTCCAAGGCGCGCACCTCGGGAAGCGTGCCCGTCGACTGGACCCGCCGAAAATATGTGCGGAAGCCGCGCCGGTCGCCTCCCGGCCAGGTGCTGGTCGAGCGGACGAAGACGCTGTTCGTGGCACCCGACCCGCGGCTGGAGGAGCAGCTCCGGGTGTGAGCTCCCCGCTCCGGTCACGCGGGCCGATCAGCGCGGCGCGCGGATGAGCTCGATCACCCGGTCGGCGACCTCGTTCGGGATCGGGATCGAGAGATTGTACTGCGTGACTCTCCAGGCGCCGTCCTCCCGCACCAACACGCCGGAGCCGCGCGTCTCCCCGAGCGCGTCGTTGTCGAGCAGCTCGTCGAAGAACGCGGTGCGACCGTCCGAGGTAACGCTCACGTGGCGGGCGCGCGGGCGGTACGTCCACCCCCCGCCCGGACCGAAGTAGGGGCGCGCGTATTCCCGGAACTCCGCGACCGTCCAGCGTTCCGTGGCGTTGGTGCCGAGAAAGACAGCGTTCTCGGCGAAGTGGCTGAAGTAGCGGTCGAAGTCTCCGGCCGCGGCCGCGGCGTGGAAGTCGTCCAGCACGGCGGCGACCTCTCACTCCTCGGCAGCGCCCAGTGCCGGGGTGAGAGCGGGCCCACGGGCGTAGGAGCCCGGGGAGGCGCACGCTGCGCCGGAGAGCGCCACCCCGATCGCGATTGGAGCGGCTACCAGCGCTGCCCTCATGTTCGCCTCCACGTCCTGGGAGCGGTGCGCGCTCAGCGCTCCGCGCGGTCGATCCCCTCTCGCAGCGATGCGAGAAACGCCGCCGCGCCGTCCACCCCCTCCCGCCCCAGTCGCGTGATCAGCGCGGAGCCCACCACCACGCCGTCCGCCACCTCCGCGACGGCGCGGGCCTGCTCCGGGGTCGAGATCCCGAACCCCACCGCGATCGGGAGCGTGACCCGCGCGCGCAGCGCGCTCACCTCCGAGGCCAGCTCTGCGCGCACCTGTCTCCGCGCGCCCGTGACGCCCGTGCGCGAGATGTAGTAGAGAAACCCCGAGCCGCCACACGCCACCAGAGGCACGCGCTCCGGGGGCGTCGTCGGAGCGAGCAACCGGATCCAGTCCAGCCCCGCGCCCTGGACCGCGTCCTCCAGCTCCGGATCCGTTCCAACCGGCAGATCGGTGATCAGGATTCCTTGAGCGCCAGCCTCGGCCGCTTCGCGGCAGAAGACGGAGAGCCCCCGCCGCAGCGCGGGATTCAGGTAGGTGAAGAGCACGACC
>CAUZJY010000089.1:0-8595 GCA_963580305.1 Gemmatimonadales bacterium UBA6960 | reverse complement strand
CCACCATCAACCGGTCGCTACCGATCGTGGATCAGAGCGCGCGTACCCAGATCGAGACCCTGCGCCGGAACGTGAAGGAGTTCGGTATCACGTTCTACGACATTGGCACGAAGGAGCAGGGGATCGTACACGTGATCGGTCCCGAGCTGGGCTACACGCAGCCCGGGATGACCGTGGTGTGCGGGGACAGCCACACGTCCACGCACGGCGCCTTCGGGGCGCTCGCGTTCGGCATCGGGACCACGCACGTCGAGCACGTGCTCGCCACCCAGACGCTCCCGATGGTGAGGCCCAAGACGCTCGAGATCCGGGTCGAGGGCGAGCTGCCCTTCGGGGTGACCGCCAAGGACGTGATCCTCGGGATCATCGGCCGGATCGGCGTGGGCGGCGGCAACGGCCAGGTGATCGAGTATTCGGGCTCGGCGATCCGCGCGCTCTCGATGGAGGGGCGGATGACCGTGTGCAACATGTCGATCGAGGCCGGGGCACGCGCCGGGATGATCGCCCCGGATGACGCCACGCTCGCCTACCTCCACGGCCGGCCGATGGCGCCCAAGGGGGCTGTCTGGAAGGAGGCGGAGAAGCGCTGGCGCGACCTGCCCACCCCCGACGGCGCAAGCTTTGATCGCACCGTTCTGATTCCGGCAGCCGAGCTCGAGCCGATGGTGACCTGGGGGACCAACCCGGGGATGGTGGCGCCTGTCACGGGACGGGTGCCCGAGCTGCCCGCGAGTGGCGCGGAATGCCAGGCGACCGAACGCGCGCTCGCGTACATGGGGCTCGAGCCGGGCACTCCGCTCGAAGAGATCGAGATCGACCGCGTGTTCCTGGGCTCGTGCACGAACGCGCGGCTCGAAGATCTGCGGGCTGCGGCGCAGGTCGTGCGCGGCCGGCGCGTCCACCCGCGCGTCGCGGCGATGGTGGTGCCCGGCTCCGAGCAGGTCAAGGTCCAGGCCGAGGCGGAAGGGTTGGACCAAGTCTTCAAGAGCGCCGGCTTCGAGTGGCGGGACCCGGGGTGCTCGATGTGTCTGGGGATGAACGACGACATTCTGGCGCCCGGCCAGCGCTGCGCTTCCACCTCGAACCGCAACTTCGAGGGGCGGCAGGGGAGGGGGGGACGTACACACCTGGTGAGTCCCGCGATGGCCGCGGCGGCCGCTGTGGCCGGGCACTTCGTGGACGTCCGCCGGATGGCAGAGGACTGAAATGGAACCGCTGCGCCAGGTCGAGGGGATCGTCGCGGCGATGGACCGCATGGACGTGGACACCGACCAAATCATCCCCAAGCAGTTCCTCAAGCGGGTGGAGCGCACCGGCTACGGGGCCTTCCTCTTCAACGACTGGCGTTACCGCACCGACGGCTCGCCCGACCCGGACTTCGAGCTCAACCGCCCAGAGCTCCAAGGTGCGCGGATCCTGGTCGCCGGCCGGAACTTCGGCTGCGGCTCCTCGCGCGAGCACGCCACCTGGGCGCTCCACGACTACGGCTTCCGCGCGGTGATCGCGCCCAGCTTCGCGGACATCTTCCTGAGCAATTGCTATCAGACGGGAATCGTTCCGGTACAGCTTCCCGAGGAGCAGGTCGGCGACCTGATCCTCCGCGCGCAGGTCGGGGGCTACCGCACGACGGTCGATCTCGAGGGGCTCGAGGTGCGCGGGGAGGACGGGTTCCGAACGTCCTTCGACCTCGACTCGTTCCGGCGGCACTGCCTGATGGAGGGGCTTGACGACATCGAGCTCACCCTCGAGCACGAGGCCGACATCGCGCGCTACGAGCGCGAGCGGTCGCTCAAGCCGAGCTGGGCGGCGTAGCAGACGCCGGGTAGCGATCGGCGCCGCATACCGCGTCCGGCATCTGCAGCGGTCCCGTTATCGCGCGCCGGACGCTTCTCGCCAGCGCGTCTCCATCCACGCCACGGCGAACACATGGAGGTCCCGGACGCCGATGAGGTGCGTGCGCGCGGCGCCGACCTGGCCCGTGGACGCACGCCCGGCGGCCAGGTATCCCACGATCAGCGTGTCGAAGTAGTCGTCGGGGGCCTCGGGCACGACCGGACGGGCAGTGTCGAACTCCTCGATGTCGAACCACTGTGCAGCTCCCTCGATCAGCAGCGGCTCCTGGTAGCGGATCACGCGCTTGTTCGGCAGCCGCGCCACATGCTCGGCATGATGGAGAAGCGTCACGTTCCCCGGGTCCGAGCCGAGCAGCAGCACTCTGCCGCCCGCCTCAACGAGCTTGGCGAAGGGCAAGCCCGGGCCGTAGCCGTAGCTCAGGGGATGGTCGGCGCACAGCCATTCGGCTCTGCCCCGCCCGGTGCGCGAGCTTCCCGCGCTTACCGACTCGGCGTGGGCGGAGCTGGTCCTCTCGCTCTCCGAGGAGGGCGGGTTCTTCGATACGGACAACCTGATCTCGAACGAGGGCAGCTACCTGCGCGCGGTCGGACGCCTGCGCGAGCTGCGGGGTGGCGCCTACCTCGGGGTCGGGCCGGACCAGAACTTATCCTACATCGCGGCCGCGCGGCCCGTGGTCGCGTTCATCGTCGACATCCGGCGCGACAACCTCCTCTACCACCTCCTCCTGCGCGCGCTGCTTGAGCTGTCGGCCAACCGCACCGAGTTCCTGTCCCGCCTGCACGGCCGCGCGATTCCCGAGGAGCTGCCGGAGTGGGACGACCGGCCGCTGGCGGAGATCCTCGACCGGATCGACGCGCTGCGCGTCGATCCGGCCACGGTCCGCGCGGCGGTGGACTCGATCATCCGCGCGCTTCCACTCCCCGTCAGCGCGGACGACCGGGCGACCATCGAGCGCTTCCACCGGGACTTCGTCGAGCAGGGGTCGGGGCTCCGCTTTTGCAGCTTCGGCCGGCCGCCGCGCCCCTGCTATCCGACGTACCGGCAGCTCGCGCTCGAGACCGACGCGCGCGGGCGTCCGGGCAGCTATCTGGCAGCCGAGGAGAGCTTCCGGGGAGTCAAGGCCCTCTCGGCGGACAACCTGATCGTGCCCGTGGTGGGGGATCTGGCGGGTGCGCACGCACTGCCCGCCATCGCCCGCTGGCTCGGGGAGCGAGGGGTTGCGGTCTCGGCCTACTACACGTCGAACGTGGAAGACTACCTGTGGCGCGGGGGTCTCTACAGGCGCTTCGGCGAGAACGTGCGCGCGCTCCCGTGGGTGGAGGATGGGGTGATCGTGCGGAGCTACTTCGGCGCCTCGCCCCTGCTCCCCCCGCCCCCCCGGCGCCGGGCCCCGGGGCGCTCGCGTACTGCAGCGTCCAGCTCGTGCAGCCGGCGGGCGCGCTGCTCGAGGCCATGGGCGCCCACGCGGCTCGCCCGGCGAGCTACGAGCGGGTGATCTCGACCGGGCTCCTCGACCTGCGCTAGCCTCACGCATGGCCGGCCCGCACGCTCAGCGGCCAGCACACCGCGCGCAGGCGGCTCCCCCACGCCTCCCTGATGCGCGCGTGGACCGGGCTCAGCACGTCCGCGCCCTCCGCCTCCATGAGGGCCAGCGTGGCGGACCAAGTGCCGGCGTAGGCGATCAAGTGCGCGGCCGTCCAGCGTGCCGTCATCGCAACCTCGGGGAAGGGCTCCTCGGCGAAGGGGAAGGGGAGGTCCGCGTAGCGCCGGTCCACCGACCGGCGGTTGGGCGGCCAGTGCGGCCGGACGAGGGCGAGCAGCTCCGCGAACGCCGCGTCCACGTCGGGCTCGACCTCAGTGGTGGCGTACGTGATCAACGCGACCAGACACCCCGGCCGCCCCACGCGGCGGATCTCAGCGTTGTACGCCTCCAGGTCGAACCAATGGGCGGCCTGGGCCGCGACGCACAGATCCGCCGAAGCGGGGACGAGCCCGCTCTGCCCGGCCGGGGCGACCCCGTACTCGACGCGCGGATGCGGCCGGGCCACGGCGATCTGCTCGGCGCTCGCGTCGGTCGCGACCACCCGCTCGAAGCGATCGCCCAGCAGGGTCGAGAGCTGGCCCGAGCCGCACCCGGCCTCCCAGGCGAGCGCCCGGGCGGGCGCCCGCTGGGCCAGCGCATCGGCCAGGGCTGGCGTATACTCGGGCCGATAGGCCGCGTACTGAGCCGCGATCCGCCCGAAGGTGTCCTTGACGCTCACGCCGGAGCTTGCCGGCGGCCGCGCGACGCGTCAACCGGGCGGGAGGGGATCCGACCCACCGCCTGCACTTTTGATCGACGCGGGCGGCACGCTGATCGGGATCATCTCGCAGGCGGACCTGGCGCGGAACGACAGCGCGAGCAGCGATCGTGAGATGGGACAGGTGGTGGAGCGGATCGCCGTCGGCGGTCAGCGTGCGCGGGACGAAGCCGTAGTCGCCCGGGTAGTAGACCGCGCTGTACAGCAGCCGGTCCAGCCGGATCAGCCCGCTCTCCTTGTGGAGCTCGTACTTGTTCTGGGATCCGCGCGGGATCTCGACGATCATGTTCAGCTCGTGCGGCGGGTTGGAGCCGGGCTCGAGATTGTGGAGCGGGTGCTTCATCCGGCGTGACTCCGTGGGGCCAGGTACGGTGCCGCCCGGGGCGGCGCGTCCTACCTTGGCGGGTGGCGCGGTCGTGACGGCCGGGGAACTCCGGGGCCCCCGCGACCATAGGATCTAGGGCCACCCCGTGATCCGGGAGATTCCATGCTGATCCGTAAGCGCCGAGGTGGCGAAGGCTACCTCCCGTCCTCCGAGATCACGCCGTACGAGCTCTACCTCGACCGCCGTCGCTTCATCGCGCAGGGCGCCGCCTTGGCAGCCGGAGCCGCCATGGGAGCCGCGGCTGCCCCGGATGCGCTGGCTGGGCTGGCTCCTCCCCGAGCGGGCACTCCCCAGGAGGAGAAGCTCACCTCGTACGAGGACATCACGACCTACAACAACTTCTACGAGTTCGGCGCGCAGAAGGACGATCCGTGGCGCAACTCGGGGCCCTTCAGGCCGCTCCCTTGGAGCGTGCAGGTCGAGGGTGAGTGCAATAATCCGGGCACCTTCGCGCTCGAGGACTTCCTGCGCGGGCACGAGGTGGTCGAGCCGGTCTACCGGCTGCGCTGCGTAGAGGCGTGGTCGATGGTCATTCCCTGGCGGGGCGTGCGGCTGCGCGACGTGATCGTGCGCGCGCAGCCGCACGGGAACGCCCGCTTCGTCGAGATGACCACGGTGGTGCGGCCATCGGAGATGATCGGCCAGCGGCACCCGATCCTCCGGTGGCCCTACATCGAGGGGCTCCGCCTGGACGAGGCAATGAACGAGCTCACCATTCTCGCGACCGGCATCTACGGGAAGGATCTGCTCAACCAGAACGGAGCACCTCTACGGCTCGTCGTGCCCTGGAAGTACGGCTTCAAGAGCATCAAGTCGATCGTGAAGTTCCGCTTCACGCGCGACATGCCTGAGAACACCTGGCAGACTATGGCGCCGGACGAGTACGGCTTCTACTCCAACGTGAACCCCGACGTGGACCATCCCCGCTGGAGTCAGGCGCGCGAGCGCCGCATCGGGGAGTTCCGGCGCCGTCCGACGCTCATGTTCAACGGCTACGAGGAGCAGGTCGCCCACATGTACCGCGGGATGGACCTGAGGCGGTGGTACTGAAGCGCCGTGTCCTACTCCTCAAGACCGGGATCTGGTTGTTGGGGCTCACCCCGCTGGGGTGGGCCGTCTACCGCTTCTTCCTCGGGGACGGCTTCGGCGCGAACCCCATCGCCGAGCTCCAGCTCTGGGGGGGACTCACCTCGCTGACCGCGCTGCTCGCGGCGTTGTCGGTGACGCCCCTGCGCCGGCTCACCGGCTGGAACGATCTCCAGAAGGTGCGGCGGCTGGTCGGGCTGTTCGCCTTCTTCTACGTCACCCTCCATTTCCTGATCTGGATCGGCCTCGATCAGGTGTTCGGCTGGCAGTATATCCTGGAGGACCTCCGGGAGCGGCCGTACATCATGATCGGCTTCGCCGGGTTCGTGCTGCTCCTGCCACTCGCGCTCACCTCGACCAAGGGGTGGATCCGCCGCCTGGGCCGCCGCTGGGTGACGCTGCACCGGCTGATCTACGTGGCGGCGCTGTGCGGGATCGTGCACTACTACTTGGTCACCAAGGCCGACGACCGGTGGCCCACGTTCGCGCTGGGCGTGTGGGGGGTCGCGATGACCATGCGCGTGGCGTGGTGGCTCAAGGGACGGAGCCGCGCCGGCCGCACGCTTCGTACGGCCGCCCCCTCCCCGGGCTAGTCGAGGTCGCCACCTCAGCCCCCCCGCCGAAGCGCGGATTCAACACCTCCGAGAAGATCGACCCGAAGCGGTAGCTGATTCCGAAGTAAGGTCTGGTAGCGCGAGTTGGTAGCGAGCTGCTGGAGCTCGAGCAGGATCTCCTCTTCGGTCAGGTCCTCCGCCGGAATGTGCAGCTGGTCGCGGATCCACTGGTAGTTCAGGCCCAGGTTGACGAAGAAGCCCTGGAAGAGCCGCACCTCGAAGCGGCCGTCCAGCTCGATCCGCCAGCGGTCGAGGTCGTGCAGGTAGTGCGATCCGCTGATGCCGACATCCAGCTCCCCCCACGGCTGGATGAGATCCACCGCTGCGGTGAGCGACTGGCTGAGCCGCTGCTCCTCGATGAACCCTAGAGGGTGGTGTCGGCCCACTCGAAGCGGTGGGCGCCCACCAGGTACTGCACGGTCACGGAGCGGCGGGCGAAGTCCTGATAGGGGAAGAGGCTCCACTCGACCGCTCCGGCGGCGTATCCGAAGAAGTTCTGGTTGACGCGTGTGTTCTTGCCCACGTCGGCGCGCGCGCCGAGCGCTCAGTGATCGCCCACGCTCCGGATCGCGAAGTTCTGGATCGCCCAGTTCGCGCGCACGCTTGTGACGGTCCGGTCGCGCAGCTCGAACTCCTCCTCGATCCGGCTGAGCTCGAGCTCAGCCTCGAGCCGGCCGGCGGCCGTGGTGCGATTGGCGCTGAGCGAGCCCTCGAGCTCGATCGCGCTCTTTCTTTCGTGGGCACGCTACCATCACCATCTGGGGCTCAACGTCTGGGGGGCACGGCGCCGGGTCACGCCTCCGGCCGGGTCACGCGGGCTGATCGGCTGGGAGCTGCGTTTTCCGGGAGCGTCCGGCGGGCCAATCGAAGGCGGTGGCGAGCGCAGTGGCGAGGACGGCGGGGAGCTGCTGCTCACGGATCCGGACGGTGTGCGGATCCGTGTCGTCGGAAGCTGAACGACTAGAAGCGACCGCGGCGCGGCGGTGCGCCGGGTGTGTAGGTGATCCCCAGCATGATGAAGCGCGGCCTCAGCTCCTCCACCCAGATCCAGCGGAACTCGAGGTTCGTCCCGAGCCGTCCCGTCGACCCTTGGAGCCCGGTCAGTATGGTAAAGCCGACCTTGGTCTGGCGCGGCTCGTCCTCGTCGAACACCGAGCTGAGCGTGACCGGCCCGCCCCCGACGGTGATCCCGAAGACGTCCACCGTCAGGTCCACCATCCCCTGCCGCTCGGTGAGCCCGTCGTGGAAGACCAGATCCCCGCCCGGGACCGCCGCCAACCGAACCCCGGGGATCGGGATCGGCAGCCGGAGGAGCACGCCGATCGAGGGCGCCTGGTTGCGGTAGTCGAGCCCGAGCCGCGCGCCCACGCTGGTCCGCCACCCAGGGCCCGCGGGCCCGAGGAGCGGACCGCCCTGAACCTGCGCGGCGAGACCGGGAGCAAGACTGGGAGCGAGCACGGTGGCGAGCGCCGCCCACGCAGCCGTGGCCGCGTGGGCGCGTGCCCGCCGCCGCCGCTCCCTCACACCGCCACCCAGAGCCCGGTCACGTACATGATCACGAGCCCGGCGACGAGACCCGCGGCGTTGAGCGGCCGGGCGAGCCCGCCCTCGCGGCGCGCGAGCAGGCGGGCCAGGATGAGCACGACCTGGATCGCCGCGCCCGCGCCGATCGCGAGGAAGAGCACGGTCGCGACCGGTGAGTAGGAGAGCCCGCCGATCCACGCCCCCAGGATGGTGGGGGTGCCGGCGAGCGCTCCCAGCCCCACCAGCAGGGCGATCCGCACCGGCTGCCGCGCGAGCGGGGCGACGATTCCGATCCCCTCGGTCGTATTGTGCAGCAGGAAGCCGATCACGAGTGCGGAGCCCAGCGCCAGCTCGCCGGCCGCGTAGGCGGATCCGATCGCGAGTCCCTCCCCCAGATTGTGGAGGCCGATTCCGAGCGCGATCAGAACGGCGGCGCGCAAAGCCTCACCGCCCATCCCGCCGCTCGGGCGGTGGAGTCGGCCCACCGCCTCGATCACGAGGGGCGCGCCGACCACGCCCAGCGTGACCAGCCCGATTCCCTGGAACGCCGACGCCACTCCCCCGCTCATCGCGACCGCCTCCGCGAGCGCGTCCACCCCGAGGAACACCAGGAGCCCCATGGTGAGGCTCAGGAAGAAATCCGTCCAGCCCCGCGATACGCCACGCAGGAACGGGAGCCAGAGCAGTCCGAGGAAGACCGGCACGACGCCCACGTAGATCCCGAGCAGCGCGAACGTGCTCAGGTAGCGCCAGTCGGCGCGCGGGGACTCGGTGGCGACGGGGACCTCGTGCGTGAAGGTGACCCCGCTTGAGGAGACAAGCGTTACCGTCA
>CAUZJY010000088.1:0-8610 GCA_963580305.1 Gemmatimonadales bacterium UBA6960 | reverse complement strand
CGCGGTGCTCGCGGCGCCCGCGCTGCTGGTGCTCGCTCCGGTTGTGGTGCGCGGGCTGCTCCGCGGGATCGGCGCGATCGAGGGACCGACGGCGCTGCTCGATCCGGTCCCGGCGGTGGCCGCGTACGCGGGGCCGTGGGTCGCGTGGCTCAGCGTCGTGCCGCTGTGGACGAGCTGGCACAACCTGCGCATGCCGCTCCCGTCCCCGGCGCGCTGGGCGCTGCGGGCGTTCGTGGCGCTGCACGCGGGGGTGCTCGTCTGGTGGGCTTGGGCAGTTCTGGGTTAGCAGGTCGCTTCCATGAGAAAGCCTGGTTTGGACGCAGGAGTTTCGGATCGAGCCGGCCCCCGCGGAAACGCAGTTTCCGTGGGGAAGGGGCGTAGCTTGGGCTATGCCTTCGGCGCGCCGCCTTGGATCTGGGGCCGTGGCGCCGGTAGCGCGGTACCCTCTACTTCTTGAGTGACCTGCTAGAACTCTCCGACGAATCCGATCTCCGGAACGAGCTCGTAGCCGAGCTCGCGCGCGACCATGCTCCGGGCCAGCTCGATCAGCTCGCGGACGTCCGACGCCCGCGCTCCGCCCAGGTTCACGACGATGTTGGCATGGCGGTGGAAGATCATCGCACGACCGCTCGGGTGGACGTGCCCCTTGAGCCCGCACTGGTCGATCAGCCGGCCGGCGCCGATCCCCTCGATCTTGCGGAAGATCGATCCGGCGGACGGGTAGAGCCCCAGGTCGGGATGGCGCTCGTCGCGCCACTCGAGGTTCTCGCGCATGATCCGGCGCAGCTCGGGCTCGGGTGTCGGCTCCAGCCGGAAGTCCACGGTGAGCACGATGTCGGGCCGGTCGTGGAGCACCGAGTAGTCGTAGCCGAAGCGGAAGTAGTCGGTGCCGACCCGGCGGCGCTCTCCGTCAGCGCTCAGGATCTCGGCGCTCTCGACGACCTCCGCGACGAAGCAGGTGCGTTCGCGCTCGGGTGCGGGAGAGAAGAAGTGGAGGTTCTGCCAGATCGCGCCGCCCACCGTCGAGGGAATGCCAACATAGTGGTGGAGCCCCCCCAGACCGCGCGAGACGGTCGCGTCGATCAGCTCGATCCAGCTCTCGACGCCGGCCCCCGCGCGCACGTGCGCCTCGTCCAGGAACTCGATCCCGCCCACCTCGCTCCGGATCACAAGGCCACGGACGCCCTTGTCGCCCACCAAGATGTTCGCGCCCTTCCCGAGCAGCAGCCACGGCACGCCCAGCTCGCGCGCGGCCGTGAGCGCCCCCGCCAGCTCGTCCGGGGTGCGCGCGCGGTAGAGCAGCTCCGCCGGCCCGCCGATGCGGAAGGTCGTCATGGGCGCGAGCGGGACCTCCCGCTCCAACCGGTCCGCGCCCAACCGGCGCGCGAGCTGGTCGAGAGGCAGCTCGGTGCGGGGGTCGGTGCGTGTGGCCAGAAGCGCAGGCGGTGGAGGGTAGGATGGGTGCACGCCCTCTCCCGCGCGCGCCGCAAGAACATAGCGGCAGCCGTGGGGCGGGCCTACCTTCGCGCTCCCGGGCAGGTTGCTGACAAGAAGTCGAGGGCGCCGCGCGCCGGCGCGCGACCGCGGAGGCATCCATGAGAGCGGTCCTGGTGCTGCTCCTGCTCGTCGCGCCCGCTTCCACGTGGGCCGCGCCGCGATCCGCGCACGCGCAGAGTCCACCTGCGGCGGCGGTGCGCTACGAGGTGGCCTGTCCCAACCGCGCGCATCACAAGGCGGAGATTACGCTCCGCATCGCGGACCTGCCTCCCGGCCCCGTCGAGCTGCGCATGAGCCGCACCTCGTCGGGTCGCTACGCGCTCCACGAGTTCGCCAAGAACGTGTACGGGGTGGCCGCGAGCGACGCCCGGTCCCGAGGGTCCCCAGACGATCCGGGCCGCCGTGCATCATCCTGACGGAGCGCGTGCGCTCGACCGCCTGCCGCCCGGGCGCTCCACTGAAGTGGAATGGACGTTGCGGGGGGAGGCGCACCGCGTGCTTGTCACGCTCCAGCAGGATCCGACGCTGGCCGTCGCGCCCATCGAGCGGCTCGCCGGGGTCCGCCCGAGCGGTAAGCAGCGGGACTTCCGCGCGCGCTGGCTGGCGTCACGGGCTGGTGAGGCGGCGGGATGAGCGGGCATGCGGCGGCCTTCGCGCGGGTATTCGACAAGGATGTGGCTCAGCTGCGCACGGAGCTCGATGCCTACCCGGATGACACGAGCGTCTGGCGGATCGAGCCGGGAATCAGCAACTCCGCGGGCACCCTGGCGCTCCACATTGCCGGGAACCTGCAGCACTTCGTGGGGGCGGGTCTGGGCGGGACCGGTTACGTGCGCGACCGGGACGCGGAGTTCAGCGACCGGGACCTGCCGCGCCTCGCGCTCCTGCAGCGTATCGACGACGCGCGCGAGGTGGTGGCGTGCACGCTGGCCGAGCTGGAGGACGCGGCGTTGGACCGACCGTTCCCGATGGCCGCGCCGAAGCCGCTCGGCGACGCCCCCACGACCGCGGCGGTGCTGACCTACATGTACGGCCACTTCACCTACCATCTGGGGCAGGTGAACTACCACCGCCGCCTGCTCACCGGAGAGGGCGCGACCGGCTGACGCCCGCGCGCGCGGCTCTGAGCGCGTCCACGAGGAGTGTGCGGGGAGATGGAGCGGCTGGGGTACGCCGCCGATCCGGCGATGGCGAAGGGGAGCGGCGCGGCCGTCGGTTCCCTCGTCAGCGGGCAGGCGGCCCGACGACGCGGATCGGATGGCGCGCAGCCGCGCGGCGCCCGTCGGCGAGGCGCGCGGACCCCTCGAGTGTCCACTCCCCGGGGGCGTCGAAGGGGAACTCCGCGGCCACGTAACGGCCCGGCGCCTCCTCCTGCGCGGTATCCACGACCGCGGCTCCCTCCTCGGGTGGACGCGCCGTCACGACCACCAGGGCGCTCGCGACCGGCGCGCCGATCGAATCGGAGAGCGCGAGGAGGATGCGGGCCGGTCCCACGGTCGCTGGCGTAGGGGAGACCGCGATCGTGAGCGTCGGCCCCGGGCGCTCCGATGGAGCCTCCGCGCACCCGGCCGCCGCGAGGGGGGCGAGCAGGAGGACTCGGCTCACCGTCCTGCTCACGGGTCGAGCAGCAGCTTGAGCCCCGCGGCGATCTGGGCCGCGTCGGTCAGGGGAGGGAAGGTCATGCGGATCCGTCCGTCCTGCACCGCGTACGCGCGTCCCGTGTGGTCCATGAGGTAGCCCGGCGGCGGGCCGTCGGCCCCCGCGTGCGCGCCGGGGGCGGCCTCGACGGGGGCGGATTGGGCCGCCGTGACCAGGTAGCCGCGTGCCGCCTCGGCGAGCGCCTCGGGAGGGCCGGTCAGCCCGATCAGTCCAGGGGGGAAGCGCGCCAGGAAGCTGGCGAGCTGCGCGGGGGTGTCGCGCTCCGGATCGACCGTGATCAGGACTCCGAGCAGCCGTGCGGCGTCGGCGCCGAGCAGCTCCCGCGCACTCCCCAGCGCGGCCATCGTGAGCGGACAGACGTCGGGGCAGTTCGTGTAGCCGAAGAACACGACCAGGGTGAGCTCCTCCCCCAGCTCGGAGAGGGTCACGGTCTCCCCAGTGTGGGCCACCAGCTCCGCGTCGGGTGCTGGAAGCGGGGCGGGGAGGAGGAATCGCTCGCCCGGACGCTCGGCCTGGCTCGTCGGGGGCCTGAGGATCAGCAGCGCGATCAGCAGTCCGAGACAGGCCCCGGCGGCCACCTGGCGTACGCGCTTCGGCATGGTGGTCCAACTTCGCGTCTGAGAGGCCTTCGATCCACCCCGTCTACTCCGGCGGGTGGATAGCGCGGCCCCCCGCCGCGCGGTTAGCTTGCAGTGTGTTCCCACAGGCGGACGGAGGCTTCCCCGGGAGCCTCCGATGCCCCAGTTGAACAGCGCTCTCCAAAGCCGCGGCGGCGGAGGCGCCCGTGCACATCATGCTCTCCCCCATTTCGTCGCATGACGCCCGATAGGGCGCGGCGGATCCGCGTCCTCCTGGTCGAGAACGACCCGATCGACCTCGAGTGCGTGGGGGAGTTCACCGCCGGGCTCGAGCGTCTCTCGCAGGGGGGGATCGACGCGGTCCTGCTGGACCTCCAGCTCCCGGACAGCGAAGGAATCGTCACCTTCGAGCGTACCTACGCGTTCGCTCCCGACGTGCCGATCGTGGTCCTGACGGAGATGGACGACGAGGAAGTCGCGATCGCCACCGTGCAGTGGGGCGCGCAGGATTACCTGGTGAGGGGCGAGGTATCCCCCGCGATGGTGGTCAAGTCGATCCGCTACGCGGTCGAGCGCCATCGGCTCCTGTCGGCGCTCCGAAGCCTCTCGCTGATCGACGACCTCACCGGTCTATACAATCGCCGGGGCTTCACCGACCTGGGCGGAGCAGTACCTGAAGCTGGCCCGCCGTGCCGCCTGCGGTGTGGCGCTGGTCTACCTCGATCTGGACCGGTTCAAGACCATCAACGACACGTTGGGCCATCACGTCGGAGACCGTGCGCTCCTCAAGCTCGCCGACCTGCTCAAAGCCTCCTTCCGGCGGTCGGATATCATTGTGCGCATGGGGGGGCGACGAGTTCGCCGTGCTCGCCGTGGAAGCGACCGGAGACGGCCCGCAGCTTCTGCTCGGCCGCCTGCGCGAGCGGATCGACGAGTTCAACCAGTCGAACCGCGAGCCCTATCAGCTCGCGGTGAGCATTGGCATGGCACGCCATGAGGGCGACGAGCGCGTCCGGCTCGAGGACCTGCTCAGCCAGGCCGACTCCGCGATGCACGAGCAGAAACGCACCAAGCGGAAGGCGGTGCTCGGGTGACGCGCACCCGATGAGCAGCGCCCAGGATCCCACCCGGGAAGGTGGGGCCGCCCCGAGCGGCGCCCGCCCGACGGCGGTGCACTGGCTGGTGCGCGTCGCCGAGCGCGCGGGACTTGCCGGCCGCGAGGCGCTGGACATCCCTCCGAGCACCCCCGCGCGCGAGGCCTGGCCGGTGCTCACGCGCGCCTTCTCGATCAACGATCAGCGGCTCGCGCAGCTCGTGGGCGAGTACTTCCGCCTCGAGGTCGCCAAACTGGCCGAAGCGGACCCGAACGCCGTGCCTGCTGATTCCGGAGGCGATGGCGCGGAAGCACCATATCTACCCGCTCCAGGAGAGCGACCGGCAGATCGTGGTGACGACCTGCGATCCCACCGACGTCGAGGCGGAGCGCGCGATCGGGTTCTCGACCGGGCGCCAGGCGATCTTCGAGGTGGCGTCCCCGCAGGCGATCGGGGAGGCGCTCGACGCCCGCTTCGCTCCCGACCGGGCGGTCGAGACGCTGCTCGGCTCGCTCGAATCCGAGATGGACGAGGCCGACAGCGCGGTCCGGCTGGTCGAGGAGATGGGCCCGGAACAGATCTCGACCGACGACGTCCAGGCCACGCCGGTGGTGAAGCTCACCAATCTCATCCTGCGCGACGGCATCGCGCAGGGGGCGAGCGACATCCACATCGAGCCGGGCCGGCGGACGGGCGTGATCCGCTACCGGGTGGACGGCGTGCTCCGGAAGCACATGGAGCTGCCGATGTCCGCGCTCAACCGGATCATCTCGCGCATCAAGATCCTGTCGAAGCTCGACATCGCCGACCGCCTGCGCCCGCAGGACGGCAAGGCTCGGGTCCGCATCAAGAACCTCTTCTACGACCTGCGCGTGTCGACCATCCTGGCCAGGGGCGCCGAGAAGTGCGTGATCCGGGTGCTCGACTCGAACGTCTCGCTCAGGCTGGACGACCTCGGGATCCCGCCGCACGAGCTCGACCGGATGCGGTCGCTGATCAGCAACCGGGACGGGCTGGTGGTGGTGACGGGACCCACGGGGTCCGGGAAGACCACGACCCTGTACGGCGCGCTCCGCGAGCTGGCCGACGGCAAGGTCAACGTGATGACGGTCGAGGACCCGATCGAGTACGACCTGCCCGCCATCACCCAGACCCAGGTCGAGGCCAAGCATGGCTCACCTTCGCGGCCGCTCTGCGCTCGATCCTCCGGCAGGATCCGGACGTCATCCTGGTCGGTGAGATCCGCGACCGGGAGACGGCGGAGACCGCCGCGCAGGCCGCCATGACGGGCCACCTCGTTCTGGCCACGGTGCACGCCAACGACGCGGTGAGCGCGGTGGGGCGCCTGGCGGACATGGGTCTCCAGCAGGCGATCATCTCGCAGACGATGCGCGGCGCGCTCGCCCAGCGGCTGATGCGCAAGGTGTGCGCCGCGTGCGCGGAGCCCGTGCGCGGGGTGCTGACCCCGGACGAGCGCCGGCTCACCGAGCGCCACGGCATCGAGCCCGTGGTGTGCGCGGTCGGCTGCCCGGAGTGCGGCTTCAGCGGCTACCGCGGCCGGCTCCCCGTGCAGGAGGTGCTGGTGGTGGGGCCGCGCTTCCAGGTCGCGATCGAGCAGCGCAAGGGGTGGTCGACCCTGTTGCGGCTGGCCCTCCAGGGTGGCATGCGGCCGATAAGCGAGGTGGCGCTCGAGTGGGTCACCCAGGGCAAGACCACCCTGGTCGAGGTCGAGCGCGTGCTCGGCCAGCAGGTGGAGGAGGAGAAGGATGAGGTGGTCGAGAAGGGCCCCTCCAAGATCCTGCTGGTGGACGACGACCCCGGGGCCCGGCTGATGATGCGGAGCCTGCTCGAGAAGGAGGGCTTCGACGTGCACGAGGCGGGCGATGGCGCGAAGGCGCTCGAGTTGCTCAAGGCCGACCCGAGCTTCTCGCTCCTCATCCTCGACCTCTCGATGCCGGGAATAGACGGGCGCGAGGTGCTCGACAAGATCCGCGGCAGCGTGGATACGGCCGCGCTCCCTGTCCTGATCCGCACCGGCACGGGCAACGAGAAGGTGGAGGCCGAGCTGCTCGAAGCGGGTGCGGACGACTACCTGGACAAGTCGGTCGACGCGACCCGGTTCGTCGCGCGCGTGAAGGCGGTGCCGCGCCGGTCGGCTCTGTAGCGGAACGGCACCGGTCACCTCGTTGCATACTCTTCCAGCCCGACCGGCGGGCGCGCGCCGGGTCCGGCGGGCTCCGTGGATTCTGCTTCCCGCCGCCATTCTACCATTGGACGTGCGATGCGGCGATTCCTGACCTTGGTCCCGCTGATCCCGATCCTCTTCCTCGTGCCGTCCGCGGCTTCCGCCCAGCTACGGGTGGAGGGCCGGGGCGCCTCGCTGACCATCGGAGGGCGCGTCCACGCGCAGTACTCCCGCTCGTCCGTCGATGGCGACGGCGACGAGCCGGACGCGGTTGACGACTTCTTCTTCCGTCGCGCCCGCATCGAGGTCGATGCGCGCGTGAGCGATTTCCTCGACGGCCGGGCGATGGTCGACATCGCCACCGGCAGCGCGGATCTAACAGACGCGTACCTCCGGCTGACCTTCGACCCCGCGTTCCGGATCGCGTTCGGCCAATTCAAGCGTGCGTTCTCGATCTTCGAGCTGGCCAGCAGCACGGAGCTACTGATCATCGAGCGCGACGGCCGGATCGAGGGCCTGTCCGACTGCCCCGGCGTCGAGAGCGTGTGCACGTTCAGCCGGATGACCGAGGCGCTCGAGGTCGACGATCGGGACATCGGGGTGCGCGCCGAGGGGCGGCTGGGCGAGCGGGTCGAGTACATGGCGACGCTCACGAACGGGGAGGGGAAAAACACCCCCGACGTGAACGACGCGAAGAGCGCCTCTGTGCGGGTAGCGGTGGAGGTGGCGCCCGACGTCGTGATCGCCGGGTTCGCCGGATCTCACGACTATCTGGACGAGAACGAGGACACCGAGAGAGCGCGCGCGCTGGGCGCCGACCTAGAAGTCGGCACCTTCCGGGACGGCTTCCACCTGCTCGCCGGCGTGGTGGGCGGTGACAACTGGCTGGCCGGGCCGGACGCGGACTTCCTGACCACCCAGGCTCTGGCGAGCTACTACGTCCCCCTCGGCGGGCGCCTGGCGGGGATCGAGCCGCTGCTCCGGGCGAGCTGGACCCGCCCGGCCGAGGGCGAGTCGGCGGTGCTGCTCACCCCGGGGCTCATCCTCTACGTCCAGGGGCGCAACGCGATCGGCTTCAACCTCGACCGCTACGACCCCGCGGAGGGCCCCTCGGAGTGGTCGTTCAAGGCGCAGGCGTTTCTGTATTTCTGATATGAAGCAGCCGGTCAAGGGGTCGTGGTTTGGTGTTCTGCTGGCTGACAGATGGGTGGGCGCGGGGGACGTGGGGTGCGACGCTGATCACACTGATATACGCGGGTTTGAGCGTTGCTCGTACCGCATGATCGTGATTCGTCGGGCGCGGTCGCAGACTGAGCACGCGAGTTGGGCATCGAGAGAGGCCGATCGTATAGAAATACAGCTGGTTAGTTCACCGCCCGGCACCTCCGACCCGGGTCTGTTCCCGCCCGCCTTCCTCCAGGCGATGCTCCTGAAGCTCGCACACCACGGAAGCGAGACGTCGAGCACCCTCGAATTTCTACAGGCAGTGAATCGGGGCGTGGTCGTGATCCGAGCAGGCGGCCGTACGGCGGACAGTTCCTGCCAAGCCGCGCTGGTCATCTCGCGGTACTGCCAGCTGCAAACCAGGCCGATCCTC
>CAUZJY010000087.1:0-8728 GCA_963580305.1 Gemmatimonadales bacterium UBA6960 | reverse complement strand
CCGCTTCCTGCGCGAGCTGGACCAGAGGCTGTCCGCGACGCCGGCTCAGATCCTGGACCCCACCAGGCAACTGCTCTTCACGGCCTGAGACTCTCCCTCATCCTCCATGCCCAGCGACCCGGCTCTACCCTGGTTCCGCCGGCTGCACTGGCAGGTTTTCATCGCGATGCTGCTCGGCATCGGGACCGGACTCCTGTTCGGGCCGCCGGCAGCGGAGCGGATCGGATGGATCGGGGATCTGTTCATGGGGCTCCTGCGCATGATCATCGTCCCGCTCGTGCTGACGTCGATCATCACGGGGGTGGCGGCGCTCGGCGGGAGCGGCGCGGTGGGGCGCATGTTCGGCAAGACGCTCGGCTACTACGTCCTGTCGAGCCTGCTCGCGATCCTGATCGGCCTGGCGCTGGTCAACCTCATCCGCCCCGGCGTCGGCGCCGACCTGGGGCAAGCCGCCCGGCAGGAGCTGCCCGAGCTGGCCACGCCCGGCTCTCCGGTCGAGCTGATCCTGAGCGTCGTGCCGCAGAACGTCGTCCAGGCGGCTGCCACGGGCGATATGCTCGCCCTCATCTTCTTCGCGATGGTCTTCGGCTTCTCGATCACGCTGCTCCCCGATCGGCCCCGCACCACGCTCCAGGAGCTGTTCGAGGCGCTCTTCCAGACCATGATGCGGCTTACCGGCGGCATCATTCGCTTCCTCCCGATCGGCGTGTTGGCGCTGATGACGACGATGGTCGCGACCACCGGCTTCCAGGCGTTCCGCGCCCTCGGGCTGTACCTGCTGACCATCGCCACCGGTCTCACCCTCCACCTGCTGCTGACGCTGCCGATCCTGCTGCTAGCGCTCGGCCGGATTTCCCCCCGGGTCCACTTCGCGAACATGCGCGAGGCGCTCCTGGTCGCCTTCTCGACGAGCTCCTCGGCAGCCACGCTGCCGGTCACCATCAACAGCGTCGAGAAGCAGGTGGGCGTGTCCAACCGGGTGGCCTCGTTCGTCCTCCCGATGGGGGCGACGGTCAACATGGATGGGACCGCGCTCTACGAGTGCGCAGGCGCGTTGTTCATCGCCCAGGTGATGGGGTTCGAGCTCAGCCTGATTCAGCAGGCCATCGTAGTGGTGACGGCGCTGCTCGCGTCCATCGGAGCCGCGGCGATCCCGTCCGCCGGGCTGGTCGTGATCTTCATCGTCCTCGAGGCGATCAACCTGCAGGGTCCCGAGGTGAACCTGATCGTCGGCTCCATGCTCGCGATCGACCGTCCGCTCGACATGTACCGCACTGCGGTCAACGTGTTCAGCGACTCCTGCGGCGCCGCGATCATCGCGCGTAGCGAGGGGGAGACGAACGTGGACGTCGAGATCAGAGCCGTCGCTGGACTGGAAAGCGCGGCCTGAGATGAGCCCACCACGCACGCGCACGCTCGGAGCGACCCTGGCGCTCGCCGCGACCGTCCTCGCCTGCCGGGCCGAAGCCCCCGCCGACCGCGCGCCGGGCACGGTAACCCGGGAGGCGAGCCCCCCCCTCGACGCTCCGGGCCTGGTCATCGAGCGGGGGGTGGTCTTCCTCGGCTCGGTCGGCGACAGCAGCCTCACGGTGCTCTGGCTCTTCACCGCGCACACGCGTCCCGGCGTCGTCGACCGCACGGCGCGCGCGTGGCTCGCGCGCGGGGGCGCCTGGGAGCCCTTCCTGGAGGAGCGCTGGGAAACCGCACCCACTCGCGTCCCCTGGCGCGTGCACCCGCACGGCCGGCTGCGGCTCGTCATCGGCGCCGGCGAGACGCTGGAGGCACTGGTGTTCTCGGAGGGCCTGCGGAGGCTGGAGGTGGCGATAGGTGGGCCCCGCGTGGAGTGGAACGGCTCGCAGGGCGAGACCTTCCTGGTGGCGGATGGAGCAGCGGTGCTGGCCGAGCAGCGGATCCCCGGGCTCGTGCTCGACTTCGCGCGGGCGCGCAGGGGCGAGACACCGCCGCCCGGGGACTGGATGTTCCTGACCTCCGGCGACTCCGTGCAGATGGTGCTCACCGAGATCGAGTCGCCCGCCGGCCGTGAGAGCAGCAGCTACGAGGGCTGGGGATGGCTCCAGGACGAGAGCGAGTTCCCATGGCGGGACGTCACCGTTGCATGGGTCAAGCGGCGCGCCTTCGAGCGCGCCCGGCGCGATGTCCCGGTGACCTGGCGCGTCACCTCCCCCGACGGGGAGATGAGCGCCGATCTGGCGGTGCAGACCGCGAATCTGGAAGCCGGAGCGGGCCAGGGGCCGCAGCTGCCGGTGGACGCGCTGTTCGAGGTCGCCGGCACCCTGCGGGTCGGCGAGGGCGTCTACCCGGTGCGCGGCCTCGTGCGGCACGTCCAGCAGTGACCCGCTCGCGCAAGGGAGGAGGTCCGTCGCCGCCGTGAGCGCGTGACCCAGGAGGTCGTCGTCGCGCTGATCTCGATCGTGTTCGCGGCCGCCACGGGCGGGGTCACGAACATGGTCGCGATCTGGATGCTGTTCCATCCCTATCGCCCCCCGCGCATCGGGCGCTGGCAGCTCGGCTTGCTCCAGGGTGTGGTTCCCAAAAATCAGGGGCGGCTGGCGGCGGCGATCGGCAGGACCGTCGGCACCCGCCTGCTCACCGAGGAGGACCTCGCCAGAAGCTTCGCCGAGCCTGCGTTCCGCGCCGCCTTCGACGAGCGGCTGGCCGCCTTTCTCGACGCCGTGCTGCACCGCGAGCGCGGCAGCCTGCGCGAGCTGATGCCGGAGGCGGTGCGGAGCGAGGGCGAGGCGCTGCTCCGCGAGCTCGCGGCATATGGCGTCGCGCGCTTCCAGGCATACCTGGCCTCCCACTCCTTCCCGGCCGGCGTCGCGGCGCGTACGGACGAGATGCTCGCAAGGGTCCGGGACGAACCGATCGGTGGCCTGCTCACCCCCGCGCGCGGGGCCGCGATCGCCGACGCCGTGGAAGACTGGTTACGGGGGGCCGTCGAGACCGACGATTTCCGCCGCACCGCCGAGGACTACCTCGCGCGCGCCGCGCACCGGCTGCTCTCACCCGAGCGCACCTTCGAGGAGATCCTTCCGCTCGGCCTGGTGGGTTCGGTCGAGCGCGGCATCCAGGCCTACCTCCCGATCGCGATCGAGCGGCTCGGTACGCTGCTCGAGGACCCCGGCACGCGCGCGCGCTTCGAGAGCACGCTCCACGACCTGTTCCACCGCTTCCTGCGTGATCTCAAGTTCCACCAGCGCGTCGTGGCCCGCCTGGTCGTCACGCAGGAGACGCTCGACCGGGTGCTCGACACGATCGAGAAGGAGGGCGCCGAGCGGATGGCCGAGGTGCTCCAGGATCCCGCGGTGCAGGCCGCGATGGCGAAGAGCGTGAACGAGGCGGTCGTGGACTTCCTGCGGCGATCCGTTCGGTCCGTGCTGGGTGAGCCGGACGATCCCGGCGTCCGGGAGGCGCTCGCCACCCTGGCCGAGTGGGCGGTGGGAATGGCGCGCGATCCGGCGACGCGCGCGATCCTGATCGAGAAGCTCGACCACGCGCTCGAGCGGGCGCGCGCGCGCACCTGGGGGGACGTGGTCACGCGGATTCCGGCCGCGAAGCTGGCGGACGGGCTCGTCGAGGCGGCGCGCTCGCCCGCTGCCGCCCGGCTCTACCAGGACATCGCGGAGCAGTTGGTCACGCTGCTGCTCGAGCGCCCGATCGGGGTGCCGGCGAGGTGGCTTCCGGCGGACGCGCCGCAGCGGATCGAGGTGGGACTCGGAGTTCCGCTTTGGGGCTGGCTGCAGACCCAGGTGCCCACCGTCGTGCAGCGGATCGACGTCGCGCACCGGGTGGAGCAGAAGGTGCTCGAGTACCCCATGTCCAAGCTCGAGGAGCTGATCAAGACGGTGACCGAGCGCGAGCTCAAGCTGATCGTGCGGCTCGGCTTCGTGCTGGGCGCGGTCATCGGGGTGGCGATGGTGACCGTGAACTGGGTCGCCGGCCGCCTGATGGGAGGATGACCTGGTATGGAGGAGGGCTCAGCGCTTGCTGAGCGCCTCGAGCGCAATCATGCCGAAGCCGATCGAGAGGATGATCGCGACCGCGTTGGCGCCCACCGCAACCAGGGCGATCACGGCCCAGAAGACGATATGGGTGAAAAGATAGCCGCCCGGCACCAGGTCTTGCATCGATCCCCCGGCTCACGCATGTGCATGCCGTCAAATGCACGCTCAAGATAGGGGCAGAAGGGCCTCCGTCAACCACCCTGCCCGCCCTCCTTCGCCCGCCGCCGGACGTCGGCCAGATAGCCGGGCTTGAGCCCCAGCAGGTCGGTGATCTTCCGGATCAGCAGCTCCTCCCGGAGGGCCAGCTCCCCGTCCGCGTAGACCAGCCCCCACATCACCTCGGCCAGCACCATCTTCTGCCCGGGCGAGTAGTTCTCCTTGATGAGACGGGTGAACTGCCACAGGTCCACCGCCTGGGCACACTCCTCCTCCGCGAGGCGGATCAGCTCGTTCGCTTCGTGGCACTCGATGCCGTAGTGGCGCTCGATCGCCGAGCGCAGGTGGGCGCGCTCGTCCGCCCCGAACTCGTCGTCGGCGTGGGCGAGCTCGAGCAGGAGCGCGCACGCCGCCATCCGGATGTCGTGGCTCCTCTCCAGCCCCTGGGTGGTGTCCGAGGGAACCATCGACTTCTGGAAGAACGCGCGGATGTTCTCGAGCATGGCGGGTCTCCGGATTTTGCAGGTCGGCTGAAGACGTAGGGGCCGTCTGTCAGAGCTCGAGCGACTCGACGCGCCCGACCCCGGCGCGCAGCAGGATCAGCACCGTGGCCACCGTGATCGCTGCGGCCCCCGAGAGCCCCAGCACGAGCGATGCATGCAGTCCCTCCACGCGGGGACCGATCATTCGTCGGCGGACCCGCGGGCCTCGCGGCGCACCCAGTCGAGGTAGGGCCCGAACCCTTTGTCGACCGGCAGTGCCAGCACCTCGGGCACGTCGTAAGGGTGCAGCTCGGCAGCCCGCGCGATCAGCGCGGGCACCCGGTCCGCGCACGTCTTGAGGAGGAGCAGAACCTCCTCGCACCGGTCGATCTTCCCATCCCACCAGAACAAGGACGTGAGACCCGGCAGCAGGCTGGCGCAGGCGGCCAGGCGCTCACCGACGACGCTGGCCGCGAGCGCCTCGGCGGTCGTGCGATCGGGCGCGGTCATCACCACGAGGCGCGCGTCGGTCATACACTAAGAGACGAACACCCTGCCATCTTCGCCGTCGTCGTAGAACCGGTCGATCAGCGGAGCATAGCGCTCATGCACGACGCGCCGCTTCACCTTGTCGGTGAGCGTGAAGGTGCCGTCCTCGATGCTGAACGGCGTGGCGAGCAGCCCCACCTTCTTGGGGCGATCGACGCTGGAGAGGTCCTCGAGCCCGCCGAGCGCCTCCTTCTCCATGAGCACCTGCACCCGGGCGTCCCGGAGCAACGCGTGCCGGTCTCCGGTCGCGATTCCCTGCTCCTTCGCCCACCCCTCCAGCACGGCGAAGTCGGGCACCACCAGCAGAGCCACGAACTTCCGCCGGTCCCCGATCATCACGACCTGCTCGATGAAGCGGCTCCGCTTGAGCCGATTCTCGACCGGCTGGGGCGCGACGTACTTGCCTCCCGAGGTCTTGATCAGATCCTTCTTGCGGTCGGTGATGCGGAGGAAGCCGTCCGCGTCCAGCTCACCGATGTCGCCGGTGTAAAACCATCCCTCTGCATCGATCGCCTTGGCAGTCTCCTCGGGAAGCTCGTAGTAGCCACGCATCACCTGAGAGCCACGGATCAGGATCTCCCCGTCGTCGGCGATCCTGATCTCGGTGCCCGCGACCGGCTTGCCCACGGTGCCGATGCGCAGCTCCTCCGGAGTGTTGACGTTGGTCACCGGACTCGTCTCGGTGAGCCCGTACCCTTCCAAGATCGCCAGCCCGGCCGCATAGAAGAAGCGAGCGATCCCGGGATCGAGGGGCGCGCTCCCGCTGACGAGGATCCGGACTCGGCCGCCCAGCAGTGCGCGGATCTTTCTGAACACCAGCCGATCAGCGAGCCGGTGGGCGACGCGGAGGGACAGGGTGGGAATCCGGCCCGCCAACCGCTCCACCGCCCACGCGACCCCCACCTCGCGCGCCCAGCGCACCAGCTTGCCCGCGAGCCCAGGCTTGCCGAGCGCACCGTAGTGCACCTTTTCGTAGACGCGCGGCACCGCGCACACGATGGTGGGCTCCACGGCCTGGAGATCGGCGACGATCGTGTCATTCGAGTGCGGAAAGGTGATCGTGCACCCCCGCGCCACCAGCAGATAATTCACCATGCGCTGGAACACGTGGGAGAGCGGCAGGAAGGCGAGCGTCGAGTCGCTGGGCCGAATCGCGAGCGCACGCCCGCAAGCCTCGACGTTGGAGAACAGGTTCCGGTGCGTGAGCACGACGCCCTTCGGGTCGCCCGTCGTCCCGGAAGTATAGAGGATAGTCGCGATGTCGTCCGGGGTGGCCTCGCGCGCGCGCGCACGCAGCTCCGACTCCGGGACCGAACGCATCCGGTCGTGCCCTTCCGCCACCAGCTGATCCCACGGCAGCACGTTGGGCGCCGGAGACTGCACCGGATCGAAGGCGACGATCCGCACCTCGTGCTCGCACCGGACACATGCCTTCCGGACCTTCTCGACCTGCTCGTCCGTGGAGGCGAACACCACCCGCGCCCCCGAGTCGTTCAGGATGTAGCCGACCTGATCGGCGGTCAGCACGGCGTGGACGGGAACCGCATATACCCCCTCGCACAGACACGCGTAATCGGTGAGCGCCCACTCGAGCCGATTCTCCGACAGGATGGCCGCGCACTGGCCGCGCTCGAGACGGAGCACGCGCAGGCCGCCCACGACGTCCTTGACGCGATCAAGCAGCTCGCGGTAGGAGATCGCCGACAGCTCCGCACCCGGACCGGTGAAGACGCGAAAGGCATCGTGCGTACCCAGCCGGTCGACCGCGCCGAGCAAGAGATCGACCAGCGTGCCGCGCGGAAGGTCCGCCGGGTTCGACGCGAAGGTGCGGAGAGCCATCCTGGACTCGGGCCGTGGTGGGCGGGAGATGGTGCCGGACGGTCAGTCCAGCCGAACCTCGAAACTCAGCTCAAGGTCCGGCCGGAGCGTGTGCAGCACGCTACAGTACATGTCGCGCGACAGGTTAACCGCCCGCTCCACCTTCGGCCGGTCCGCCGAGGACGGCCCGGAGAGGCGGAAGCTCATCGTGACCCTTGTGAAGCGGCGCGGCGGCGTGGGCGCGCGGTGTCCGATCACCTCCACCCGCAGCCGCTCGACCGGAACCCGGGACTTGCCGAGGATATCGATCACGTCGGCGCCCATGCACCCCGCAAACGCGAGCAGCAGGTGATCGGTGGGCGACGGCCCGTCCTTGCTCCCGCCGTCCACCACCGAGCGCGGGACCCCTTCCGCTCCACCCACGAAGCGGAGCCCCTCGCCGCTCCAATCCAGGGTGATCTTCTTGATCAGCGGCTTGGGAGCGTCGGCACCGAGCTCCGAGGGAGCCGATTCCGCAGAGCTCGCGCGATCAGAAGAGCTCATGGTTATCCACGCGGCCTTCGCCCGTCGCCTCGCCGCGGGCGAGCTGGTCGAGCGTCGAGCGGGCGTGTGAGATATGCTGTCCAGCGTCGCCCCCCCGCGGCTGGTTGTCAAGGAACGCCTGAAGGTGTCGGATTGCTGCCTCGCGCTGGCCGGCCCGCAGCAGCAGGAAGGCGAGGCCGTAGTGCGCGCCCGTCGCGTCCGGATCCTTGGTCAGCACGTGCCGGTAGGTCTTGGCGGCCTCGTCGGTCATCCCGATCCGCGTATACGCGATCGCAATCTGCTGGAGGATGACCGGGTCGCCCGGCTGTTCCTTGAGCGCGAGCCGAAACGAGGTGAGGGCTTCGTGGAACTTACCCTCGCCCAGCAGGGCAAGGCCTTCGCCGTAATAGTCGACGCGGCTCGATTCCTCGGAGCCGAACAGCTTGTTCCACCACGTCATTCGGACGTGCCCTCGGAGGGAGGGAAGGGCCCGCCAGAGGGGCGGGCTCGGCACTCTCACGAACGTACCCCGAGACCGCAAAGCAGGCAACGGCAGGAGCTTAGCCAGTTTCTCGCAGCGCGACGAGCCAGCACTCATCCCGTGCGACCACGCGCGCTCCGGCGCGCGCCAGCAGCTCCTCCGCGTCGGCCGGAGGGTCCTCCACCACGATCCGGCCTCCACGCGGCACGAGCCCGGAAAGCGGCTCGGGATGCGCGAGCAACGCCGCCCCGCCGGGGACGGCGAGGGCGCGCAGGCTCCCGGGATGGAACGGGAGCTCGGGCCCGCCCAGCATGCGGCTCACGCCCTCGCGCTCGGGCTCCGCGCGCGCGTCGGCCGCGATCGCGACGACCTCAATTCCGGGGATCCGCTCCGCGAGTCCCGCCGCGTGAGCCGCCAGCGCTCCGACCAGCCCAACGTTGCCCGGCCCCTCCACGACGCCCAGGAGAGCGGCGAGCCGGACGGTCTCCTCGGCATCGGGATGCGGCAACGGCGACGCCGGGGGGAGCTCCCCGCGGGGCGGCGGACGCAGATCCGCGAATCCGCCACGGATCGGAAACAGGTCGCGACAGTTCGGGCAGCCCAGTCCGCCCTCGAGCACGCGCCGCTCCAGCAGCTGGTCGGCGCGCAGGATCAATCCGAAGCCCGGCCCGCAGCGCGGGCAGGTGAGCCGGTCC
>CAUZJY010000086.1:0-8853 GCA_963580305.1 Gemmatimonadales bacterium UBA6960 | reverse complement strand
TCAGGTGTGCGTTCTCTCGCTCCAGTTCCCTGAGCTTGCGCGCCTGATCCACCCTCAGTCCCCCGAACTCCTTCCGCCACCGGTAGTACGTCTGTTCGCTGATCCCAAGTTCACGGCTCACCATCGCGCCGTCTTCCCGCTCGCCAGCCCAACTTCGGCCTCTCTCAGTGCCGTGATAATCTGCTCCGGCGTGTGCTGTCTCCTGCCCATGCTGACCTCCCTGTAGCTGGGACCAGGCGCCAGATCCTAACATCCGCACTGGTCTCGTTTCAGGGGGTCACGTCAGTCTGGCGGAGGATCTGGGGCCGCGTGCTGGAAGCCACCTCGGTGCGGCTGCCGCGGCCGAACTGAGCGGCAGCGGTCGGGGCGCGCGGCGGACGCAGGCCGGGTCGAAGCCGCTGCTCCGCTTGTCGAGGGTCAGGTAGTCGGCGGCCGGGACCGAGAGGTCGAGGAGCGCGCGGATGGATTTCTGGTACTCTGCCCGGTTGAGCCGCTGGAAGGCACGCGTCCCCGGGGCCGGCACTCCACGGCGGCGCGGTCGATGGCGTCCTCGAGCGCCTCCACCAGGGCGAGCATGGTGTCACCGCCGGCGCGGAGCGAACCGGGTGGGGGCATCATCCCGGCGGGCAGCTTCTGAATCACTTCTCCGCGGCCTCGGTCGGCTCCGAGGCATGAGCATCGCGGCGGTGAGGATCGCTCAGGGCTGCTCGGCGAGTCTCCGTAGGTAGTCGAAGGGATAGATTCCGGTGTCGTGCCCGTCGCTCCAGACGAACCGGAGCGCGTAGCGCCCCACGTAGTGGATGGCGGTCGGATGCGCGTCCTCGGGAACGTCCTCGGGGCGGAGGATCCGCCGGCCCGTCAGCTCGTCCACGCAGCGGGCGCACGGGCAGTGGATCCGGAGCAGGCGCGGATGGAGGATCGAGGTGCTCCCGTCGCGCCAGCGGATGCGAAGCGCGGTGCCGTCCGCGGTGGGTTCGATCTCTTCCGGGGTGGTCGAGGGGTCCGCCATCAGTGCTCCGGTCGGCTGGCGCTCCTGGCCTCGCCCGCGGCGAAGCGTACCGCGAGGTGCGTGGCGAGCGCGCGAAACGTCTGGCCGCGGTGGCTGCGCGCGTCCTTCTCGGCGGGGGAGATCTCGGCGAAGGTCCGCCCCAGCTCCGGGTCGAGGAAGAGCGGGTCGTATCCGAAGCCGCCGCTCCCGCGCGGCGCGTCCACGATACGCCCCTCTGCGGTGCCGCGGAAGGTCGTGACCCTCCCCTCCCCTTCGTCGAGCGCCGCGACGCAGACGTAGCGGGCCGTCCGGCACGCCGGATCGACGAGCACGATCCGATCGAGCAGGAGCTCATTGTTGGCGTGGTCCTGCTCCTCGCGGCCGGTTCCCTCCGGGAGCGGGCCGAAGCGGCGCGAGCGCACGCCGGGCGCGCCGCCCAAGACGTCCACCTCAATCCCGGAGTCGTCCGCGACGGTGGGCAGCCCGGTCAGTCGACGGAAGTGCGCGGCCTTGGAGCGCGCGTTCTCCTCGAAGCCGTCGAAGGGCTCGAGCGCCTCCTCGGCCGGATCCTCTGAGACCCCGGCGCCGTCGAGGTCCAGCAGCTCGAGCCCGGGCACGCCGGAGAGGAGCGCGCGGATCTCGGCGAGCTTGTGACGGCTCCGCGTCGCGACCAGCAGCTTCATCGCACCCACGGGAGTCTTCAGACGAGCGGCTGGATCGGGGCGCCGAGCGCCCGGCGTTGCCCGGCCAGCAGCTCCCGGATCCCGGCCATGCCGAGCTCGAGCAGCTCGTCGAGCTGCTCGCGCTCGAAGGGGTGACCCTCGGCGGTGCCCTGCACCTCCACCAGCCCGCCGCTCTCGGTGGCCACCAGGTTCATGTCCACCTGCGCGCTCGAATCCTCCGCGTAGTCCAGATCGAGGCGTGACTCACCGTCGACCAGCCCGACGCTCACGGCCGCGACCAGCTCGCGCACGGGAACACGCTCGATCAGCCCCTCGGCCGCGAGCGCGCGGCACGCGAGCGCGAGCGCGATGCACGCGCCGGTCACGGCCGCGGTGCGCGTCCCGCCGTCGGCCTGGAGCACGTCGCAGTCGACAGTGATCGTGCGCGGTCCGAGAGCGGGAAGGTCGGTCACCGAGCGGAGCGAGCGGCCGATCAGCCGCTGGATCTCCTGGGTGCGCCCGCCCGCGCCGGTGCGCTCCCGGCTCGAGCGCGTGTGCGTGGCGCGCGGGAGCATCCCGTACTCGGCCGTGACCCACCCCGCGCCGCTCTTCTCGCGCCAGGCGGGGAGCGTCTCCGAGACCGAGGCGGCGCACAGCACGCGGGTCCGGCCGGTGGCGATCAGGCAGGAGCCCTCGGCGTACGGGGCGGCGCTCAGCTCCAGCACGAGCGGGCGGAGGGAGTACGCGTCTCGGCCGATGCGCGCGGGGCTCACGCGGTGCCTCCGCCCGGACCCGCGTGCTGTGCGCCGCCACGGATCCGCTCGACCAGCGCCGAGGTCGAATGGCTAGCCAGGAACGGCAGGATCACCACCTCGCCTCCCGCCGCCTCGACCTCCTCGCGCCCCACCACACCGCTGGGCTCGTAGTCGCCGCCCTTGACCAGAACGTCGGGCAAGAGGGCCGCGATCAGCGCGCGCGGCCTGTCCTCGTCGAACAGCGTGACCGCGTCCACGGCGGCGAGGGCCGCGAGCACCCGTGCGCGCGCGTCCTCGCTCACCAGCGGCCGGTCGGGTCCCTTGAGCGCGCGCAACGAGCGGTCCGTGTTGAGCCCCACCACGAGCGTGTCGCCTAGCGCCCGCGCCGCCTCGAGGAGGTGGACGTGCCCGGGATGCAGGAGGTCGAAGCAGCCGTTGGTGAAGACCAACAGGCCCGCGCGCGGGTGCCCGAAGCGGCGGAGCAGCTCCTCGCGCGGGAGAATCTTCTCGCGCGCCCGCGGGAGGCCGGCACGTGCGGCGCCGCGGATCACGGATGCGAGAGCGGCGGGGCGGGCTCGTGCTGCTGGAGCAGCTCGGTGGCTCCGCGGCGCTCGAGCAACTCGGCCAGCGCCCGGCCGAGACCGTCCGGATCCTCGAGGCGCCCGGTGAGGTCGCCCCGCACGACGCGCGTTCCGTCCGTGCTCGCGACCAAGGCCCAGAGCCGAAGTCCTCCGTCCCAGGGGAGTCCGAGCGCGCCGATAGGGGTCTGGCACCCCCCGCCGAGGGCGGCGAGCAGCGCGCGCTCGGCGAGCACGGCGATGCGCGAGGGCGGGTGATCGAGCGTGTCCAGCGCACTGCGCGTGCCCTGGTCATCCGCGTGCGTGAGCAACCCCAGCGCCCCCTGGCCGGGAGCGGCCAGCCAGGCGGTACGCTCGAGCGCCTCGCCGACCCGGCTCCAAAGCCCGAGACGGCGGATTCCCGCGGCGGCCACGATGATTGCGTCCCACTCGCCCCGGTCCACCTTGGTGATCCGCGTGTCGAGATTGCCGCGGATGTTGTCCACCTCCCAGTCGGGGCGGAAGGCCAGGGCGAGCGCGCGCCGGCGCAGGGAGCTGGTTCCGACCCGCGCTCCGCGGCGGAGCCCGTGGAGCGTGGTCCGGTCAGGCCGTCCCGCCGGCCCTATCAGCACGTCCCGCGAATCCTCCCGTTCGGGCACCGACGCCAGCGCGAGCCCGGGCTCGGGATCGGTCGGCAGATCCTTGAGCGAGTGCACCGCGAAATCGATCCGGCCCTCAAGCAGCGCCAGATCCAGCTCACGCGTGAACAGCCCCTTGCCGCCGATGCGCGACAGCGCGGTGGCCTGGTCGCGGTCACCGGTCGTCTGGATCACCTCCACGCTAACGCTGTGACCCCTCGCTGCGAGCGCCTCGCGCACGAGCGCGCTCTGCGTGAGCGCGAGCGCGGAACCGCGCGTACCCAGCACCAGCCGGGTCTTGGCCCTGGTCATGATGGCCTGGAATAGAACACCGCCGCGGCCCCGAACAAGGGTGGCGCGTGCGCGCCTGGCTAGGGCTGCACGAAAGGCCATCCTCACGCGCTCCTGAACAGGTATCCACACCGAGGTCCGTCGTCGTGAGCGTCGCCGCGTTCTTTCTCCTCCTGGTGGTGATCTTCGTCACGGCCAAGATCTTCGGCGAGCTGACCGAGCGGATTGGGCAGCCGGCGGTGCTCGGTGAGCTGGTCGCCGGCGTGGTCCTCGGCAGCTCCGTGCTCGGCATCGTCCATCCCGAAGAGGAGATGATCCACCTGCTGGCAGAGCTGGGGGTGGTGATCCTGCTCTTCGAGATCGGGCTCGCGACGGACCTCAAGCGCCTGCTCGCCGTCGGCTCGGCCGCAGCCACCGTGGCGCTCGTGGGGGTGGTGGTTCCCTTCGGGCTGGGCTACCTGGTCGCGCACGCGCTCGGGCTGCTCCCGATCGCGAGCGTGGTCGCGGGCGCCACGCTCACGGCGACCTCGGTGGGCATCACGGCGCGCGTGCTCTCCGATGTCGGCCGGCTCAGCGACCTCGAGGGCCAGGTCGTGCTGGGCGCTGCGGTGATGAAGACGTGCTGGGGCTCATCATTCTGGCGGTGATCACGCGCGTGGTGCAGGGCGGCGCCGTCGGTCCCGCGCAAGTGCTCGTCTCCACCGCCACGGTCTTCGCCTTCCTCGCGGCCGCCCTGGTGCTGGGGCAGCTCTTCGTCCCGCGGCTGTTCGTGCTCCTCACTCGCATCGGCAAGGAGGAGACGCTGCCGGTGATAGGGCTCGCGCTCGCATTGCTCTTCTCCCTCGCCGCAGAGCAGGCGTGGTCGGCGCTGATCGTCGGCGCGTTCGCGGCCGCCCTGGTGCTCCAGCCCACCCGCCAGGCGCACGCGATCGAATCGGGCATCGTGCGGCTCGCCCAACTCTTCGTGCCGATCTTCTTCGTGGCGGTGGGCGCCGCCGTGAACGTACGCTCCTTCGGGGAGGTGCACGTGCTCCTGCTGGGGCGCGCGCTCCTGATCGTGGGAATTCTGGGAAAGGTCGTGGCCGGCTACGCGCCGTGGTGGTTCCGGGGGCGAAAGCTGGTCATCGGCATCGCGATGGTACCCCGCGGAGAGGTGGGGCTGATCTTCGCGCAGATGGGGCTCACCTCGGGGGCTGTGACCAGCGGCGACTACTCTGCTCTCATGCTGGCGGTGATGGGGACGACGTTCTTCACGCCGCCCGTGCTGCGGGCGCTCTTCAAGAAGGATGGGGAGCCTCCCGACCGGGAGGGAAAGACAGGGGTCGCGCAGATCGTGACGGAGGCCTGAAGCGCGCCGTGGCCTACCAGTTGGACTGCGCCCCGTCCACGATCCGCTGCACCAGCAGCTCGATCGCCTCGAGGCGTCCTACATCCTCGGTCTCGATCGCCTCGAGGAACTCCCCATCTCCCCGTACCCCAGCGGACTCCCAGTAGATCTGGTTGTTCGCCTGATCCACGATCTGGACGCGCGCCGTGATCGCCACCTGGCGCTGGAGCACCTCCGCCCGCTGCCCGCCGGAGCCCGGCCGGTAGTTGGGAGCATTCACCTGGTAGCTCGTGATCCGCACGCGGATGACCGCATCGGCCACGTCGGAGCCCGCGGCGGTCACCCCCAGCGCGCGTGGGAGATCTCGGACCAGCAGGTCCTGGAGCTCGCCGGTCACCTCCAGCCGTGGCGTGTCGTTCTTGACCGGCTCGACCCCGAGCGTGCGGATGTGCTGGGGGAAGTTGCCTCCCTGGAACTGGTACATGCAGCCGGAGGCGAGCCCGGCGCACGCGAGGGCTACCGCCAAGGCACGCCCCGGGAAGCGCGTGCTCGCGTGGCGTAGGGCGCGCTGCAGCAGCGAGCGGAGGCCGCGGCTCATCGGGCGACCCGCCAGATGTCGGGAGGATACGATTCCACGTGCCCCACCCCCTGACGCGTGAGCCTCAGCTCACGGAACTCCACGAGATTGCGATAGATGGCCTCGCGCGGGTAGCGCTCCTCTCCGGCCCCGGCGATCTCGAGCCGCTCGACCACGCGCCCGTCGCGCAGCCGCTCCACCTCCTGGATCGCTCCGTCGGTGAGGATGTAGCGCAGCTCGATCCCGTCGGGGCGCATGTAGCGGAGCGCGAGCCCGCTGTCCGGAAGGCGCTCGGCTCCCCTGAACCGGGCGTCGCGCGGGGGGTGGAACACGCCGAGGGCGGCCCAGAGCAGCTCCGCCGGAGGCACGACCCCCGCGGGTGCGCCGGCTGGCAGCCGCAGGTCGTCCTCCACCAGCGCGGCGCGCACCGCGGTCTCACCATTGGCGAGGAAGAGGTCAAACCGCGCCCGGTACGGCGGCTCCACCCGCACGACCCCGCGCCCTCGGAAGTGCGCGTCGCGCTCCGCGAGCGACCAGTCGAACATGAGGCGCGCCGGCTCCTCGAGCCGGCTCCGCGCCTCGAGCCGGAGCGCGAGCCCTTCGGCGTCGATTGGTGGCGGAGGCGGAGGAGGCGGCGGGGCCGAGCAGGAAAGTCCGAGCGCTGCGAGCGCCACTGCCGCGCTGCCGGTCACCCGGCGGACGGAGACGTGCCGGGGACCGGGCCGTGTGTGGGGGTGCATGACGCAAGCTAAGCGCAGGCCGTGCGTGGGTGAAATGGCGGCCCAAGATGTGGCGGCCTAGGGCGAGCCAGAATAGCTTCGGGGCCGATGTTCGAGACGACCTCCGAGGCGCCCGCGCCTGCTCCTCCCCGTCCCGTCTATCTCTCCGGCGACGTCCATCTGGGCGCCGTCTCACGAGAGCGCGAGCGCGCCTTTCTGCGCTGGCTCGAGCACGCGGGCCAGACCTCCAGTCAGCTGATCCTGAACGGCGACCTCTTCGACTTCTGGTTCGAGTACCGCTCGGTGATCCCCCGCGGGCACACGCGCGTGCTGGGTGCGCTCGCGGCGCTGGTGGACGCGGGCGTGCCCGTCACACTCCTGGGGGGCAACCACGACTGGTGGGGCGGGAGCTACCTGGAGGAGGAGGTGGGGGTGACGTTCCTGCGCGAGCCGGCCGTGATGGAGCTGGCGGGGCGGCAGGTGTACGTGGCGCACGGGGACGGGCTCGGCCGGGGAGACCTGAGCTACCGCCTGCTGCGGTTGATGCTCCGGAGCGGCGTTACCCGCTGGGCGTTCCGCTGGGTGCATCCCGATCTGGGTACGCTGGTGGCGCGCCGCGTCTCCAAGACCGAGGAGCGGGGAGCGACTCGCGACGAGAAGGAGCGAGCCGCCGCGCTGGCCGACTGGGGGATCGCGAAGCTGCGCGCTAAGCCGGAGCTCGACCTGGTGGTGCTCGGCCACACCCATACGCCGGTCATGACCGAGATCGAGCCGGGACGGTGGTACGTGAACGCGGGCGACTGGGTCGTGCACCACAGCTACCTGGTGCTGGAGCGCGCCGCCGCCCCGCGGCTGCTGGAGTGGGAAGGCGACGGCTCGGTCAAGGACCCAGGCCGACGCGGATCCCCAGCTGCGCGGTGAGCCCGGTCGGACCGGGAACGAGCTGCGCCTCCGCCCCGAGGGGTTCCGGAAAGTCGCGCAGGTGCGCCGAGACGAACGCGTCGGCGCCGCTCAGGAAGACCAGGAACGCGCCCAGTGCGATCCAGTCCTCGACCTGCTGCCGTCGCGCGTCCACCAGGTCGCGGGCGTCGTCGACCGTGTGATCCCGGTCGAGCAGGACCGCGACGCTGTCCTGGGAGAGTCCCAGCGGCAGCGCTGCGGCGAGCCGCATCTCCTCGAGGCGCTGCGCGTCCTTGGCGCGATCGAGCCGCCAGAGCGTGCGTGCGAGCAGGAGGCCGGTGGTCGCCTCGGCCGCGAAGTAGAACGCGCCTCGCCGGTAGGACCCGATCGATGCGTGTCCCCACCCCGGGAGCAGCACGGCGCGCAGGAAGGCGCCTCCCGGCGTGGTCGGTTCGTCCAGCTCGGGGAGCTGGACGTCCGGCTCGGTGCGCGGCTCGGTCTCCGTGACCACGACCAGCGTGTCCGGCTGCTGCGCCGGCAGAGGCGTGCGCCACAAGAGGAGGCACAGTGCCGCCGGGATCGGCAGAGCCACACGCAGTGCGGCGTGGATCGTCACTCCCCCCATTTCCCTCGCCCGCCCGCGCCCCCCGTGGTCGTCATTGGGTCGTTATCGGCAACCCGGATCGCGTCCTCCGGCCGGGTGCGTCGTTCACTGGCGGGAGCGTGTGGGAATCGAACCCACCCAGGCGATCTTCCGATCACCCGCACGCGGTTTGAAGCCGCGGAGGGCCACCAGACCCCCTCCACCCCCTCGGGGCTGGAAGCTAGAGACTCGCGGCGGTGGGGCCAACGGCGCGGCGCTCCGCGACCGCGGCCAACTCGCATGCCAGCTCGGCGAGCTGTCCGCGCGAGCGTCCCCGGGGTGCGGAGCACACGAACGCACGCGCATCCGCGGCCAGCTCGCGCTGGGCCTTCCGCCACGGGATCCAGGAGAGCCCGGCGACCACGGCCACGACCGCTGACGATTCGGGACGCTAGCCCGTGTACGCCACGCAGTCGATCTCGACTCGGACGGAGCGCGGAAGCCCGGCCGCGGCGATCGTGGAGCGCGCCGGGCGGTGCTCGCCGAAGTGCCGCTCGTACACCTCGTTCATCGCCGTGAAGTCGCCCATGTCGGAAAGGAACACTGTGGTCCTCACGACCGAGGCAAGCGAGCCGCCCGCCGCCTCGAGCACCGCGGCGAGGTTCTCGAGCACCCGCTCCGTCTGTGCAGCGACGTCGCCCACGACGAGGTGGTCGGTCGCGGGATCGAACGCGATCTGCCCGGAGCAGAACACCCACCCATCCACCTTGATCGCCTGCGAGTAAGGCCCGATCGCCTTCGGGGCCTGCTTCGTCTGCACGCTCTCGAGAGGGCTCATCGGTGACTCCGCTCAGCG
>CAUZJY010000085.1:0-8858 GCA_963580305.1 Gemmatimonadales bacterium UBA6960 | reverse complement strand
CGACCCACGGCCCCGCATACGCGGCCACCGCCGGGACCGGATCGAGCAGCGCCGTCGGTCCCTCGATCGCGCCGATCCCGCGGAGCAGCCCGCGCACCACAACCGGAGCGAGCACCAGCAGCGCGGGCGCCGCGAGCACCGCGTTCAGGAAGAAGAACCCTCCTGCCGGGGTCTCGACGAACGGCTCGTTCGCGGAGCCGGATTCCCCCGAGCCGGTACTCACGCGACGAACGGGTTCTCCGCCTCCGCCAGCACCGGTAGCGCCCGGTCCTTGGGCGAGAGCATTGGCTCCACGGCGGGCCAGATGATTGCGATGGCGGGATCGTCCCAGCGGATGCCCCGGTCGAGCCCGGCGTCGTGCTCCGCGGTCACCTTAGTAGGTGAGATTCGCCGTCTCGCTCAGCACGAGGTATCCGTGCGCGAAGCCGGGCGGGATCCAGAGCAGCTTTCCCTCTTCCCCCGACGGCAGCTGATAGTGGAGCCCGCGCAGCACCCCGCGGCTCGAGCGCGCGTGGTTGTCCTGGACGAACGGATCCGTGATGCCGCCGCCGTGGAAAGCGCTCGCGCGATAGGTCTCAGCGAAGAAGCCGCGGTCGTCGCGATGGCGGGTCTCCTCGATCAGCACGAGTCCGGAGAGCCCGCGCGGGATGAAGCGGAACGCCATGGGGCCCTTTCGATTTCCGTGGCGCAGCAGGGCAAGCGGAAGATGGGTTCAGTCCCCGGCGAGCACCAGCCTCCTCAGCTCACCGCCCAAACGGTGACGCACGCGCGCCAGCAGGAAGAGCGCGACCGCTGCCAGTCCACCCACCAGCCCCCACCAGAGCCCGACCGGACCCCGCCCCAGCATGAAGCCCAGCACGACCGAGATCGGCATCCCGAACAGCCAGAAGCCCAGCACGTTCGCTAGCAGCGGAGCGCGCGTGTCGCCGACTCCCCGCAGAGTCGCGCTCCCCACCACCTGCAGCCCGTCGAAGACCTGGAAGATGCCTGCGAGGGGGATCAGCGCGGCCGCGACCGCGATCACCGCCGGCTCGTCCGAGTACATGCGCGCGAGCAGGCCGGGGGCGGCCAGGAAGACCACGGCCGTGCTCGCCATGAATGCCGCGCCCACCGCGAGCCCCGCTCCGGCCGCGCGCCGCGCGCCGGGCGGATCCGCCCGGCCCACCGCTCGACCCACGAGGACCGCGGTCGCCTGGGCGACGCCCAGCGGCACCATGAAGGTGAGCGAGGCGAGGTTGAGCGCGATCTGGTGCCCGGCGAGCGCGACGGTGCCCAGCCAGCCCATGAGCAGACCGATCGCGGCGAAGGCGCCGAACTCCAAGAGCATCTGCATCCCGATCGGCAGCCCCAGCCAGAGCAGTGCGCGCAGCGGCGCGAGCCGGAGCGCGCCGGGCCGCGCGGGCACCAGGTGGCGGCCGATCAGGGGCCAGGAGAGCGCGGTGAGCAGCGCGGCCATCGCCCAGCGCACGATCGTCGACGTCCATCCGGAGCCGACGCCCCCCAGCGCGGGCGCGCCCAGGTTTCCGAAGATCAGCACCCAGTTGGCCAGCACGTTGGCAAGATTGCCGAGCGCGACGGTGACCACGATCGGGCGGACGCGGCCGAGGGCCTGCAGCGCACGCTGCTGCACTACGAACAGGAACTGCGGGATCAGCCCCAGCACGGTGGCGAGCACGTAGCCGCGGGCGACCGGGACGACCTCGGACGGCTGGCGCAGCAGCGTCAGCACCGGGCCCGCCGGGAGCATCGGGAGCGAGAGCACGACGCCGAGCGCCACGGCCAGCACGAACCCTCGCTGAAGGGCGCTCCCGACCTGCGCCTCGTCGCCGGCCCCGACCGCTTGGGCGATCACCGGATCGAGCGCGAAGAGCACCCCCATCCCGAGCAGCGCGCAGGCGAAGAAGTAGAGGTTGCCGAGCGCGACTCCCGCGAGGTCGATGGCCGAAACGCGCCCCACCATGAGCGTGTCCACCACCCCCAGCAGCATGGTGCCGACCTGCACCACCACCACCGGAACCGCGAGCGCGAGCAGCTCACGCAGCCGGTCCCGGTCGGGCCGGAAGGCACGGAGGGGGGCCGGCGCGCGCGATTCCGGTACGGGCGCGACCCCCGCTTCGAGACGGCTCACACTCCCCCCAAGCACGGTGCCGATTCGCGGGAGTTACGATGGAACAAAACGTTGCAAATCAACAACTTAAGTCCAATTGAAAACAGGTGATTGGTACGGCGATTGCACTATCCGGAGGTGGATGGACAGCCCTTCCGCGGGCCCAAAGATGATGCTTCCTCGGTCCCGGTGGGGACCGGTGTCCGGAGAATGCGATGGCACCCTGGGATTCGAGCCCCGTTCACGTGCTGGTCGGTGTGCTGCTCGCGCCGGCCGCGGGAGCGTGCGCGCGCGGACCCGAGACCGACCCGTCCGCGCATTCACCGGACGCGCACATCCGCGCGATCCTCACCAGCTCCGCCGAGCCGGTTCTCCCGCTCGCGACGGGTGACACCATCCATCTGAGCGAGGATCTCCGCGCCTTCTACGAGGCGCGCGGCTACCGGCCCGCCTGGAGAATCTGGCCGGGTTCGAGCTCGCCGTGATGCGCGACCACCGGCCGCAGCTCACGATGGACGTGGTCGTCGGAAAGGCGGGAACGCAGACGCCGATCTTCAAGGACACACTCGAGCACGTGGTGGACGAGCGGCGGCTCTCGGGGCGCGCCGGCGCCTCGGTCGGCAAGCGCGCCGCGAGCGCGGCAGCGAACGGCGGCTAGCGTCGCGGCTTGCCGCGGCACGGACGCAAGCCCGAGCTTGGCCGGGTGACCCGCGCCACGACGGCTCCCGACCGTGCGGCGGCCCGCCGGGCGAGCGACCCCGCCGCCCCGGGCGCCAGGTTGCTCCGCATGTGGGAGCGGCTGCACGTGCTCCCGGGCGGGCGCCAGCTCTTCGCGGCCCTGCTCGGCCGCATGGTGCCCTACACCGGGAGCATCGGGGCGCGGATCGAGGAGCTCGCACCGGGGCGGGTGGTTGCATCCCTCCGCGACCGCCGCGCAGTGCGCAACCACCTGGGCAGCGTGCACGCGGTCGCCCTCGTGAATCTGGGCGAAGCGGTGAGTGGGCTCGCGGTGCTGACCGTCCTTCCCCCCGGCGTGCGCGGGATCGTCACCGGCCTCTCGGCGGAGTACCTGCGCAAGGCGCGTGGTCCGCTCCGCGCGTCGGCCAATGCCGGGGACTCTGCGCTCGCCACCGTGCAGGAACCCCGCGAGGTCGAGATCGCCGCGGAGATCCGTGACACCACGGGCGAGCTGGTCGCCCGGGTCACGGCCCGCTGGCGCGTAGGACCGTGAGCGTAGCCTCCGCGCCGCTCGCGACTCCGCTCACGCGAGACGCGGGCAGCGAGCTGCCCCTGATCGGCGGCGCCATGTATCCCTGCTCCAACGCCGAGCTGGTCGCCGCCGTCTCGGCCGCCGGCGCGATCGGAATCGTGCAACCCATCTCGCTTACCTACGTGTGGGGCCACGGCTTTCGGGAGGGGCTCCGCTACATCCGGACCCTCACCGACCGACCCATCGGCATGAACGCGCTGATCGAGGCATCCTCACACGCCTAGCGCCGGCGCATGGAGCGCTGGGTAGACGTCGCGCTCGAGGAGGGGATCCGATTCTTCGTCACCTCGCTCGGCAACCCGCAGTGGGTCGTCGAGCGCGCGGTGGCCACGGGAGGCGTCGTGTACCACGACGTGACCGAGCGGCGCTGGGCGCTCAAGGCTCTCGACGCCGAAGTCCACGGCTTGATCGCGGTGAACCAGAACGCGGGAGGGCACGCGGGGACGCGCGCGCCCAGCCCCCTGCTCGAGGAGCTCGCCGATTTGGGACGTCCCGTCGTGTGTGCCGGTGGCGTTGGCGAGCCAGGTCAGTTCGTGGACGCACTCGGTCTCGGCTACGCGGGCGTCCAGATCGGTACCCGTCTGATCGCGAGCGCGGAGTGCCACGCGAGCGACGCGTACAAGCAGGCCATCGTGGACACCGGCTCCGACGACATCGTACTGACCGAGCGCATCACCGGCGTGCCGCTGGCCGTGATCGGACACCCCTTACGTGCGCCGCGTCGGGCTCCTCGCGGGACCGCTCGCGCGCTGGATGCGTATGCTCTACGCAATCCGCTCGCTGGTTCGCCTCCGGCAGGCGATGCTCGCGGGCGAGGACGCACGGGCAAAGCGCGGGCAGGGCGGCGCCGCCGACTACTGGCAGGCCGGCCGCTCCGTGGCGGGGATCCACACCGTTCTTCCGGTGGGCGAGATCATGCGGTCCTTCGACGCGGCCGCGCGCGCCGCTTTCCCGGAGTGGCCACCTGCCGGGCGCGCTCCCCCGGCCCCCCTCCCTGGCGTACGTAAGCCGTAGTCCTCCACGGAAGACAGCCACCGCCCCTCAGTCGATCAGCCCGAGGACCACCACCCCCGAGGCGGACGTGATCAGCACGCCGCCGGTCCCGAGCGGCTGCATCCGTCGCTCGAGCCAGGCCAGGATCGGCCGGTCGATCACCGCACCCCGCCCGGAGAGCACACGCCAGCCGGTCGAGTGCGGGAGGAAGGCGCCTTCCCCGCGCCTCCGCTCACTCGGTCGCCGACCTCAGCCCGTCGATGGTACCCAGCACCCGCCGCGCCACCACCGCCTCACGGGCCCCGCCCGCGGGCTGGAGGCCGGTGTCCCAGGTGGGCAGCTCCTCCTCCGGCACGACCTCGCCGGGTCCGCCACGGCCTTCGCCGGGCGCGTCCGGGGATCCGTAGACGCGCCGTAGCCAGCCGCCCACGTCGTCCACGATCGCATACATCACCGGCACCAGCCCAAGCGTCAGGAACGTGGCGAACAGGATGCCCGAGATCACGGCGATGCACATCGAGCCCCACCACGCCGCCTGGTCGCCGCCCCAGAAAAGCTCGGGCAAGAGCGAGCCGTAGAGCCCGAAGAAGTCGAAGTTGAGACCCACCGCGAGCGGTACTAGGCCGAGCGCTGTCGTCGTCGCGGTCAGGATCACCGGACGGAAGCGGGTCATGCCGGCCTTAACTAGCGCGTCGCGCCGGTTCAACCCGTCGCGCTCCCTCAGCACGTCGATGTAATCGATCAGCACGATCGCGTTGTTCACCACCACCCCGGCCACGGAGATGATCCCGATGCCGGTCATGATGATCACGAACGGCATGCGGAACACCATCAGCCCAAGCAGCACGCCGATCGTGGACATGATCACCGACGTCATGATGATGACCGGCTTGATCACCGAGTTGAACTGGCTCACCAGGATCAGCGCGATCAGCATGACCGCGGTCAGAAACGCGCCCATCAGGAACTCCTGCGCCTCGGCCTGCTCCTGGTTCTGGCCCGCGTAGTTGACCGCGTAGCCGGGCGGCAGCTCGTCGGCCACGAACGACGCGAGCGTCTGCTGCACCTCGGCCAGCACTGCGAACTCGTTGAGCCCGGAGCCCACGTCCGAGGTGATGGTCGCCATCCGCGTCTGGTCCTTCCTGCGGATGCTGCCGTAGCCCTCCTGGACCTCCCAGGTGGCCACCGACGACAGCGGGATCTGGCGGCCCTCGCTCATCACGGTGAGGTCGCGCAGCTGCTCGAGCTCCCCGCGGTACTGGGGGGCCAGACGCACGATGACGTCGAACTCGTCCTCGTTGGTGCGGTACTTGGCGGCCTTGATGCCCTGGATGGCGCCCCGGATCGCCGAGCCCACCTGCGACGTGGACAGGTCGTAGAGCGCCGCTCTCTCCCGATTGACACGCACCGACAGCTCCTGCCGCGCCTCGTCGAGGTCGCTCTCCAGGCCGACCAGCCTCTCGTAGACCGGCGCGTCCTGCAGGATCTCGAGCACGCGGTCCGAAAGCTGCTTCAGCCGGGCCGGATCATCGCCCACGATCTCGATCGTCACCGGCGCGCCGGTGGGCGGCCCCTCATCGAGCTTCTCCGTGCTCACCACGGCACCTGCGATGTCGGTGCCGATATGCTCCTGCATCCAGGCCAGCGTCTCGAACGCGTCGAACTCACGGTCCTGGTAGCTCACGAACGTGAGCGCGATGCGGCCGGCCTCGGGGCCGCCCGGTCCGCCGCCCATCATCGCGGAGGCGCCGCCGGCGCCGCCGCCGCCCACCACGGCGACCGAGGACTTCCAGTCCACGCCACCGGGCACCGCGTCGAACTCCTCCTCGATGCGGCGCACGATCGCGTCGCTCGCCTCCACCCGGCTGCCCACCGGCAACTCGACGTTCACGAACACCTGCTTTGGCGGGACGCTCTCGGGGAAAAACTCGATCGGCGTGCCCGAGAAGCTGAATGCAATGAAGGTGACCACCAGACCGGCGAACGCCGTGGCCGCGACCTGGTAGCGCCGGTCGAGCGCCCAACCTATGCGCTGCTCGTACTGCCCCACCACCTTGGGCTCCCACTCGAACTGGAAGCGGTGCGCGAGGCGCGAGAGCACCGACCGCCATAGGCACCACAGGCCGACGCCGGTGGCCAGGAACAGCACCGCCGTCAGCGGATTCCGGAGCAGCGTGACGAGCAGGAACAGGGCGATGCCGCCGAGGATCGTCCAGCGCGCGGCCGGCGTCAGCACCGGACGGGGCTCGTCCTCGAGCCTCATGTACAGCCCGCACAGGGTGGGAACGATCGTCAACGCCACGAACAGCGACGACGCCAGCGTGATGATCAGCGTCTGGGGTAGGAACCCCATGAACTCACCTACGATGCCCGGCCAGAACATGAGCGGGGCGAACGCGGCCAGTGTAGTCGCCGTCGAGCCGATCACCGGCCACGCCACCTCGGCGGTGGCCTTCTTGGCCGCCCACGTCCGATCCCAGCCTTCCTCCATGTACCGGTAGATGTTCTCCACCACCACGATCGCGTTGTCCACCAGCATCCCCAGCGCGAGGATCAGGCTGAACAGCACGATCATGTTCATGGTCATCCCGGTTGCCTTGATCAGGATGAACGATAGGAACATGGAGGCCGGGATCGAGACGGCGACGAAGATCGACGTCCCGAGGCCGAGGAAGAACAACAGCACGCCCACGATCAGGATCAGCGCCGAGATGATGTTGTTCTCGAGGCTCGAGACCATCATCGCGATGTCCTCGGACATGTCCGAGGTGAACGCGATGCGCGTGCTGGTGGGGAACGAAGCCATCGACTGGTCGACCACGGCGCGCACCGCCGCAGTCGTTTCGATGATGTTCTGGCCCGAGCGCTTGATGACGTCCAGCGTCACCACCGATAAGCCGTCGAGCCGCGCGTAGCTGGTGCGGTCCGCGAAGCCGAAGTCCACGGTCGCGACGTCGCGCACGTAGACAGGTCGCCCGGCGACCGTCGTCACCACAACCTCGCCGATCTCGGCGGGGTCCTCGAACTCACCGTCGACCCGCACCAGGTACTTGGAGCTACCGACGTCGATGGCCCCGCCCGGAATGTTGATGTTCTCCTCGGCGATCGCCTCGATCACGTCCCCGATCGCAATGTTGTAGTACTTGAGCTTGGACAGGTCCAAGTCGACCGCCACCTCGCGCTCAAGCCCGCCGCGCAGGTCCACCCGCAGCACGGCGGGAATTTGCTCCAGGCGATCCTGCAGGTCTTCGCCGATCTCCTTGAGCCGGACGAGGCTGTAGTCGCCCGCCAGATTCACCTGGACGACTGGCACCTCGGAGAAGTTCATCTCGACGATCATCGGCTCCTCCGCCTCGGGAGGGAGCTCGGGCTTCGCCAGATCGACCTTCTCGCGGACGCCGGCGAGCGCCTCGTCGAGGTTCACCGTGGTCTCGAACTCGATCACGATGCTCGAGTAGCCCTCCACCGAGGTGGAGGTCAGCAGCTTGATGTCGCTGATCGTGCTGAGATCCTCTTCCAGCGGCCGCGTGACCAGGCTCTCCATGTCCGCGGGCGCGACCCCCGGATACATGGTGTTCACGACCACCATCGGAATCTCGATCTCGGGGAACGACTCCTGGGGAGTCGACGTGTAGGAGTACAGCCCCATGATCACGATGATGGCCAGCAGCACGAGCACGCTCGTGCTGTGGTTCACCGCGAAGCTGGTCGGCCCGAACTCCTTGAAGCGGTCGAGGAAGGCCTTGTCCGTGGGGACCGTTCCCCTACCCTTTCCGCTTCCCGCGCTCGTCTGGCTCAACGTCCTCTATCGGCTCCTGGCGCGCCGTCCGGCGCGCTCGTGGACTCCCAGCTCAGCGCTCACCCACCACGCGGACGCGATCGCCCGCGGCCACCTGACGCTGGCCCACGACGACCAGCCGGTCGCCGACCTCGAGGCCGCTCGTGACCACCACCTCGTTCCGCTGCGACGACCCCACGCGCACCGGCCGTGCCTGGGCCCGCAGCGCCCCATCGGCGTCGGTCACGACGTACACCTGGTAACCTTCCTCCACCCGCACCAAGGCGTCCTGCGGCACAACCACGGCCTGCTTGGACACGCTCCGCACCACCTCGATGTTCGCCACCATCTCCGGCTTCACCGCGCGGCCCACGTTGGGCAGGCTCAGCTCGATCGGGAAGGTGCGGTTGGAGAGGTTCACCGCGGCGCCCACATAGGCGATGGTGCCCGAATACGCCTGCGCGTCGAGCACGTCGAACGTCACAGTCGCACGCGCGCCCGGCCGGATGTCCGGGGCGTACCGCTCCGGCACGCCGCCCGTGATCTTGAGCGGATCGAGGTCCACGATCCGGGCCACAGGCGTACCGTGGTTCACCATCGCGCCCACCTCGACCAGGCGGTCGTCCAGAATCCCCTCGATCGGGGCGGTGACCACGGTGCGCTCGAGCCGACGCTCGAGCGTGGCCAGCGCCGCCTCGGCCTGCTCCGCC
>CAUZJY010000084.1:0-9154 GCA_963580305.1 Gemmatimonadales bacterium UBA6960 | reverse complement strand
TCCGAGCGCGCGATGGCGAGGACCCAGGCACGGTCTGCCCCCTCCTGGCTCACGCGGATGGCCAGCCCGTTCGGCAGATCGCCGACGCGGCGCGACTGCACGCCGCGAGCGACCCCGATGCGGTAGCCAAACCCTTCCCGCTCCATCAGGCAAACGGTCCACAGCTCGGGGTCAATCACCAGCCGCGCATAGCCCAGGTGGTTGGGTGTCGCGCGGAGTTCGTGGCCGCGCGCCGTCCGCAGCCGGATCACAGCTCCCCGGTACGGGCGCTCCATGAAGGCCTCGATCTGGGCTGGTGCGACCTCTCCCCACCCGGCCGGCGCGAGCAGCTCCGATCCGACCTCCACCTGCTCGATCGGGACCGGGCCGCTTGGCGTGGCCACGGGTGTTCCCGGCAGCACACACTGATCGTCGTCCCCCACCACCATCAGGTTGCCGCGCTCCTTGGCCAGCAGCTCGAGGAAGCGGAACTGCGCGTGATTCGTGTCCTGATACTCGTCCACCAACACGAACGAGAAGCGGTCCCGGTAGCGCTGCAGCACGTCGGAGTGGGCCTGGAACAGCTCCACGGGCTTGACGAGCAGATCGTCGAAATCGAAGGCGTTCTGATCCGCGAGCGCGGTCTGATAGACGGGATAGACGCGCGTCACGTTGCGCACGAACAGGTCGAAGTCCTCGGAGTGATCCTCGATGTAGCGCTGCGGCGACACGAGCTGGTTCTTTGCGGCGCTGATGTGAGCCCGGACTGCGGTCGGGTTCCATTTCTTCGGGTCGATCCCGAGCGACTCCTGTGTCCTCCTGATCAGCCGGAGACTTTGCTCCGCGTCGAAGATCGTGAACGCGCTCGTCCAGCCGAGCAGCTGCGCGTGCCGGCGCAGCAGCCAGGCGCCAACGGCGTGGAAGGTTCCCATCCAGAGCCCTGAGGGCTCGTTGCCGAGCAGGCGGCGGATGCGCCCGCGCATCTCCCCGGCCGCCTTGTTCGTGAAGGTGACCGCGAGAATGCGCGCGGGTGGCACCCCGTGCTGGCGGATCAGGTGCACGATGCGCGTGGTGAGCACGCGGGTCTTGCCGGAGCCGGCGCCGGCCAGCACCAGCGCGGGTCCCTCGAAATGCTCGACCACCTCCCTCTGCGCGGGGTTGAGGGAGTCCAGAGTTACGTCGCTCAAGGCTGGGTTCAGGATCGGGCGGGCTCGGCCGCGGGCAGGCGAAGCTGGAAGGTCGCGCCTCCGCTCCGCCCGTCCAAGAGCTCGATGCGCCCCCTGTGCACCCCCTCGACGATCCGCCTTGAGAGCGCGAGCCCGACCCCCCAGCCGCCGCTCTTGGTGGTGACACCGGGCTCGAAGATGCGGTCGCGGATCTCGACCGGGACGCCCGGCCCGTCGTCCTCGATGCTGAGCTCGATCCATCCCGACTCGATCGGCTCGCGGGCCCGGATCGTGATCCGGCCGCCCCGCCCCGCCAGCGCGTCGAGTCCGTTCTTGACCACGTTCTCGAGCGCCCAGGTGAGCAGCACCTCGTTCCCCCGGACCGCTGGCAGGTCAGCGGGGATGTCCACGCGCAGCTCGACGCCCGGCCCGAGGCGCGGGAGCCGGCTCTGGACGTACCGCTCCAGGTCCCCGACCACGGACTCGAGCGAGATCGTCTCGAGATCGGTCTCGCGCCCGATCAGCTCGAAGCGGTGGCTGATCCGCTCGAGCCGCGTGAGATCCTCCTCGATCCCACTCGCGATCTCCCCTTCCCGGAGCTGCTCCGGCTGCTCCTCGCGCGGAAGGCGCAGCAGCTCGAGCCACCCTTGGAGCGAGCTGATCGGGGTGCCCAGCTGGTGCGCCAGCTCACGCGCCATCGCGGTCCATGCACGCTCCCCCTCGACCCGGCGCTGGTAGCGGACCATCGTGAACCCGACGACGACCGTGAGGAGCAGGCCGGCAACCTGGAGCCAGGGAATCCAGCGCAGGCGGAGCACCTCCGGCGTGTCACCGAAGTGCAGGTGCGACAGCTCGGGGTCACCGACCGGCGGATGGCGCGCGTCCAGCCGACCCACGTACCCACGCACGCGCTCCTGCCCAGCCGGGGGTATGGAGATCCGCCTCGAAGGGCAGATTCGCGGCCGCATACACAGTATCGCCCGGACCCGTCTGCACGATTGGAACCCCCGACGCGATGATGATTTGCTGGAGCCGGACGAGCGCGTCGACCTCGGCGGTGGGATCGGTGCTGGAGAGCCCCTCCTGCACCTCCCCGTAGATCTCGGTGAGGGTCTCCGCGTTCGCCTGGAGAGCGCGCACGATCTGCTGGGTGTAGATCACGTACCACCCGAGCAGCAGTACGAAGGCCGTGGCGAGCGCCACGGGCCACTTGATACGCGGCATCGGCCTCCTTCGGTGAGCGGGGTCCGGACCGCGGCGCCGGCCCCGGTGGGGGGCCAGGTCAGGCGAAGGGCGGCCCGATGCGCTCGAGCCCGGCGTACGGACGGAGAGCCTCGGGCACCACGACCGACCCGTCCTCCTGCTGGTAGGTCTCGAGCAGCGCCGCCATCACACGCGGCAGGGCGAGCGCGGACCCGTTCAGGGTGTGCACATGCTCCGGCTTCTCTCCGTGGGCCGGGCGGAAGCGCAGGTTGGCACGGCGCGCCTGGTAGTCAGTGAAGGTGGAGCAGCTCGAGACTTCCAGCCACCGTCCCACCCCGGGCGCCCAGGCCTCCAGGTCGTAAGTCATGGCCGCCGAGAAGCCGAGGTCACCGGCGGCGAGCAGCACGCGCCGGTATGTGAGACCGAGGCGCTCGAGCAGCGTCTCCGCGTGGCGCGTCAGCTCCTCGAGCGCCTCCCGCCCCCTCTCAGGCCGCTCACAGCGCACCAGCTCGACCTTGTCGAACTGGTGAACGCGGAGGAGCCCGCGTGTATCCTTGCCGGCTGCCCCAGCCTCCCGCCGGAAGCAGGGCGAGTATGCGGTATAGCGCACCGGAAGCCGGTCGGCCGCGATGAGCTCGTCGCGGTGCAGATTGGTTACGGGAACTTCGGCGGTAGGGATCAGCCAGAGATCGTCGCGCTCGACCAGGTACGACTCCTCGGAGAACTTGGGAAGCTGGCCCGTCCCGGTCATCGTCTCAGACGTGACCAGGTAGGGGACGCGCAGCTCCTCGTACCCGTGCTCGCTCGTGTGCACGTCCAGGAAGAAGTTGATCAACCCGCGCTGGAGCCGCGCCCCGGCCCCGCGGAGCAGCAGGAATCCGGATCCGGACACCTTCGAGCCGCGCGGCAGGTCCAGAATCCCGAGCGCCTCGCCGATCTCCCAGTGAGGGCGTGGTGGGAAGGGGAAGTGGGGCGGCTCACCCCAGCTCCTCTCGACCCGATTCGCCTCCTCGCCGCCGGCGGGCACCTCGTCCAGCGGCGCGTTGGGAATCGTGAGCAGGAGCTCCCGGATGCACGCGTCGGCCGCGGCCACCACGCCATCCAGCTCGGCGATCCGTGCGCCCACCCGGCGCATGCGCGCGACGCTCTCGGCGGTGTCCTCCCCCCGCCGCTTGCGCTCGCCGATCTCGTGGGACGCTTCGTTGCGGATGCCCTTGAGCCGGTCGGCCTCGGTGACCGCCGCGCGCCGCGCATCATCCTTTGTGACCACCTCGTCCAGGAGCGCTCCGAAGCCCGCGCCTCGGCGGGCAAGCGCAACCTTCACCCGCTCCGGATCGGCCCGGATCGCGCGCAGATGGAGCATGCTTAGGGAGAGAAGGTCAGTTGTCCGGAGGCACCAGACGCCGGTCGTTGCAGATCGGGCTGGCGGCGTACACGAAGCTGAGCATGCCGGAGGTCACGTCGACGCTGAGCGGCTCCAGCTTGGCGAAATAGGAACAGCCGGTACCGAAGAAGGAGCCGCTGACTTTGGTGCGGATGATGTACACGTTGCCGAGCCCCACGGGCACCGGGTCGGTGGCCGTATAGAGGAGCGTGTCGGCGGGCGCCTCCTCCACCTCGTCGAAGGTCATGCCGGGGAGCGTGGCGAGGCGCGCCCGCGAGTCGATCCCGAACGCACCCGGGGGAAGCAGCACGAGCTGTCCCCCGCGCGTGTCCAGGGCGGCGTCGAACTGCGTCGCCGCCCCGGCGCGCTCGATGCGGACCACGGTCCGAGTCACGAAGTTGTAGGCGGAGGGCAGATCCAGCTCCGGGCGGGCCAGCGAGTAGAGCAAGGCCGTGTCCGGCGCAGCGGTCCAGGTGACCTGGAACGGATCGTTAGCGTCACAGGAGGACAGCAGGAGCGCGAGCCCCAAGGCCGCGAAGCGGCCAGCACGGGCCATGCTCTTCGTACGATGAGAACGAGAGAGGGCGGCCATTGAGTTCCGGAAAAAAGTACGCTTCCGGACCGGTGCCGGAAGCCCCTTGGGGATGCCCCGCGGACCGGGCCCTCGGGATCCCGGAAAGCTCATGATTTCTTGACTTTACCCCACCGCGCGAGTAGGTTCCATGCCCTCGGAACGGTCGGCGGAGGAGCATGCAGCAAGATGGTCGAACCGGCTGCTAATGGGTCCAGTCGTGGGCGCATCCTGGTGGCGGACGACGAGCCGCACATCCGCCGGATTCTGACCACCCTGCTCGAGGCTGCCTCCTTCGAAGTGGATCCCGTTCCCGATGGACCCACCGCGATCGAGCACCTACAGAGTCAGGACAGCTACGACCTGGTCCTCCTCGACATGATGATGCCCGGCGCGACCGGGCTCGAGGTGCTCGATCGCATGCGCGAGCTCGAGCACAGGCGGGTAGTGCCAGTCGTGATCCTCACCGCCAAAGGGCAGGACGCCGATCGGGACGAGGCCTTCAATCTGGGCGCCGACGACTTCGTGACGAAGCCCTTCAGCCCGAAGAAGCTGCTTGCCCGAATCGACGAGATCCTCGAGCGGGGCTGACCCCCACCTCTGGATCACGGTTCTGGCCGGCGGGATCGGCTCCCGTTTCTGGCCGGCGAGCACCCCGACTCGACCGAAGCAGCTCCTCCCGCTGGCCGGCCCGCGCTCGCTCATCGCGGATACGGTCGCGCGTGCTCGAGCAGTCGCCCAGGACGAGCGGATCCGCATCCTGGCGAGCGCGGAGCTGGTCGGTGCGTTCCAATCGGCGCTTCCCGACCTCGGCCAGGACGCGTACTGGGTGGAGCCGCAGGCGCGGGGGACCGGACCCGCGCTCGCCTGGGCGGCGTGGCAAGCGCGACGCACCGATCCGGACGCGGTGCTTCTCTCGCTCCACTCGGACCACGCGATCGAGCCCGTCGAGGGTTTCGTCGCGGGCGCCCGGGCGGCGGTGGAGCTCGCGCGTCGGGAGCGCGCACTGGTGACGATCGCCGTGGAGCCGACCCGACCGGAAACCGCGTACGGCTACCTGCGCCCCGGAGAGCGGCTCGATCCCGTGGAAGGCATCCCCACTTTCCGGGTGGGCTCCTTCCACGAGAAGCCGGACCGGGCCGCGGCCGAGCGGCTGATCGCGGAGGGCTTCCTCTGGAACAGCGGTATCTTCGCTTGGCGCGCCGACGTCTTCCTCCATGAGCTCGCGCAGCACGCCCCCGGGATCGCCGAGCCACTGCGCCACCTGGACGCCGGCGATCCTGAGGCCTTTTTCGCCGAGGCCGAGTCGGCCACGGTGGACGAGTCCGTGCTCGAGCGCTCGGAGCGGCTCGCGGGAATCGAGGCACCCTTCCGCTGGGACGACGTGGGCAGCTGGGCGGGGCTCGCCCGCGGCGCCGTGCCCGGAGAGAACGTCGTGGTGGGCCCGGGGCACGTGGTGGATGGCTCCGACAACGTGGTGTATGCGGAAGGCGGAGCGCTGGTGCTCTGGGGGCTAGACGACGTAGTCGCGGTGCACACGCCGGGCGCTACGCTGGTCATGCGCAGAGAGCTCGCCCCTGACCTGAAGCGGCTGCTCGAGCGGCTCCCCGATTACCTGCGCGAGACGCCCCGCTGAATGAAGCTCTTACTCTTCCACGACGAGGAGGCGCTCCGCTGGACCCCGTTCGTCGAGACGCGGCCGGTGGGCGAGATCCTGTACGGCACCCTCCTGCTGCGCGAGCGTGCGGAGCGCGTGCTCGCCCCCGCGGGCTCGGCATACCTGGGTACACCCTACCTCGCGGGCTTCGACGAGCCCGGCTCCCCTCCACTCCTGGAGGCTCCGGACGGCGCGGACCAGGACCGTATCTTCCTGTGCGCGCGGGCAGCGCTCGAGCCGATCGAGGGTCCCCTGCCGAGCGGCCCGGCCACCCTGTACGTCGCGGGATCCGTCGCGGGGTGGATCGTTCCGGGCGGAGCCGCCGCGCCGGGAGCGGCGCGGCTCGCGCACCCGGAGCCGGGCGAGGGAAGCACGGTCGAGCTCCCGGGCGAGCTGCTCGGGCGTCCCTGGCATCTGATGGCGGGAAACGCCGAGCGCATCGCCGTGGACATCGCGCGCCTCTCGGGGGACGATGCGTTTCTCCTCACCGATGTCCATCTCGTGGGGGATAAGCGCGTGCTGCTCGGCCCCGACGCCTTCGTCGAGCCCGGGGTGGTGCTAGACACGCGTTCCGGCCCGATCTGGCTGGGCCAGGGGGCGCGGATCGAGGGACCGGCGCGCGTGACCGGCCCGTTCTATCTGGGGCCGGGCTCGACCGTGCTCGGCGGGTCGGTTTCGAGCTCGTCGATCGGTCCCGCCTGCAAGGTACGCGGAGAGGTGACCGACTCGGTCTTCATCGGCTACTCCAACAAGGCCCACGACGGCCACATCGGGCACGCGGTGCTCGGACGTTGGGTGAACCTCGGCGCGGGTACGATCAACAGCGACCTCAAGAACACGTACTCGTCCATCCGCCTGCGCCTCGCGGGGGGCGATGTGGACACGGGGCTCACGAAGTGCGGCTCCTTCATCGGCGACCATGTGAAAACCGGGATCGGGATGCTGCTCAACACGGGCACGATCCTCGGGGCGGGCAGCAACGTGTTCGGGGGAAGTATGCTGCCGGTCCTTGTACCACCCTTCTCTTGGGGAGAGGGAAGTGAACTGGTCGAGCACCGGGTCGAACGGTTCCTCGCGACCGCGGAGATCGCGATGCGGCGCCGCGGGGTTGAGCTGAGCGAGGGGATGCGCCACGTTCTGACCCGAGCCGCCAACCGGGCCAGGTCCGAGCGCGGCTGATCTCCACAACCCCCACCGGAGGGCCGCCGCGCGATGAGGATCTGCTGCCTCGGCAGCGGGAGCTCGGGCAACGCGGTCCTCGTCGAGGCCCACGACCAGGATCGGCGAACGCGCGTCCTGGTGGACGCCGGGTTCAGCGCCCGCGATCTCGAGAGCCGGCTCGGCACCGCGGGGGTGCACCCCGGCGAGCTGGATGCGATCCTGATCACGCACGACCACGGCGACCACACGCGGGGGATGGGTGTCTTCGCGCGCCGGCACGGCACCCGGGTGCACCTCACCGAGCGGACCTTCGCGGCCTGTCGCGATCTGTTCCGCGGCGGCGAGCAGACCGAGACCTACACTGCTGCGCGCCCGTTCCAGGTCGGCGCCCTGCGTGTCGAGCCGTTCCTGACCGCCCACGACGCCGCCGACCCGGTGGCGATCGCGCTCGTGGACACAGCGACCGGGGCGCGACTCGGGATCGCCACCGATCTGGGCCGCCCCACCGCCGGGGTCCGCCACGCGCTCTCCAGGTGCGACTTCCTGGTGCTCGAGGCCAACCACGACGAGGTGATGCTCCGCGTGGGACCCTACCCGCGCTCGGTCCAGGCGCGCATCGCCTCGAGTCACGGCCATCTCTCCAACCACGCCGCGGCGCGCTTTGCGACCGAGCTGCTCCACCCGCGCCTGGCAGGGGTGCTGCTCGCGCACCTGTCCAGCGAGTGCAACGATCCCGAGCTGGCACGCGCGGTGGTCGGGGGCGCGCTCGCGCACGCGGGGTGGCGGGGATGGCTGGACGTGGCCCGCCAGGATGTGCCCGGTCCCTGGCTGGACGTGGAGGCGCTCCGCCTGCGCTGCGGCCCCGAGCAGCTCAGCCTGCTATGATGGGATCCGGCTCCTTTTTTTAGAGGCCGAACAGGCTCCGGATGTCGTTCGACAGTGCCAGCAGCATGAGCCCCATGATGATCAGGAATCCCACATTCGACCAGCGCAGCCGCTGCTCGACCGAGAGGGCGCGCCCGCGCACTGCCTCGATTCCCAGGAATACCAGGTGGCCCCCGTCCAGGACGGGGATGGGCAGGAGGTTGAGCACCGCGAGATTGATGCTGAAGAGTGCGATGAAGCGCAGGAACATCTGGATCCCGGCCTCGGCGGCCTGACCGGACGCCTGACCAATCGTGACGATGCTGCCCACGGAACGTGGCGAGATATTTCCAGTGACCAGCTGACCGAGGAAGCTGAGAATCAGGCCGGTCGTCCCGACGGTCTCACGCGCGCCGAGGCGCACCGCTTCGACGGGGCCGACCTCCTGATACGCGATCTCGCCGGGGGCCGCATAGATGCCGACCCTGCCGATCCTGTGCCCCTCACCTGTCTCCGGGCCGACCTCGGTCGCGGCCTCCGGCGTCACCGCGCGGACCAGCCGGCGCTCGTCGCGCTCGAGCAACAGCTCGACGCGCTGTTCGGGACGGGCCTGGATCAGCTCGACGAACTCCTCCCAGCTCGCGACCGAGTCGCCATTCACCGCCAGGATACGATCACCGGCTCGCAGATCGCCGCGGTCCGCAGGTGATCCCGGCTCGACCGCGCCGACCTCGGGATCGAGCCAGGCTCGGATCGACCCGAGCAGCGCGCGCCGCTGGGCCTGGTCGGCGGGAAGCTCGACGAGTACGGAGGCTGTGGGCTCGCGCGTGACGATCTCCGTGGGTCCCGCGGGCGCCTCGGCGAGTGCCTGGGTCACCTCCCCCCAGGTTGCCACCTCGCGCTCGCCCACCCGCACGACCACGGCACCGGTCGGGAGCCTCGCGAAAGCCGCAGTGCCGGGAGGAAGCGTGCTCTCGCGCACCAGCCCGATCCGGGTGCTGCTGATTTTGGCGACGCCCCAAATCCCGTTCACCGCCGAATAGACGAGGAAGGCAAACATCATGTTCATGATCACCCCCGCAGAGATCACGAGCGCGCGCGCCCATATCGGCTTCGCGTCGAAGTCTCGGGGCGAGGGCGTGTGCGCCTCGGCTGCACTCCCCTCGAGC
>CAUZJY010000083.1:0-9221 GCA_963580305.1 Gemmatimonadales bacterium UBA6960 | reverse complement strand
GCGGCCGCGCGCTCGGCCTCGGCCGCGCGCTCCACGGCCGACCCGTGTGTGCCCTTCCCTCCGTCGGTGAGCGACAGGATGCCGACCCGCTCACCGCGGTCCGCGCTGGCGGCGAGCGCGCCTCCGCACAGCAGCTCGGCGTCGTCCGGATGCGCCATGACCGCGAGCACGTCGAGGGGCTCGGTCATCGTGGCCTCACTCGAAGCGAAGGGCGGCGACGGGATCGAGCCGCGCGGCCCGCACCGCGGGGAGGAGCCCGAAGAGCATGCCGGTGAGTGCCGCCATGATCAGCGCGCTCCCGATCGCCCACCCGGGTACCTCCGCGGGCAGCGGGGTGAGCGCCTCCACCAGGTTGGCGCCGCCGCCGCCGGCTAGCAGCCCGAGCGCGGCGCCGAGCACCGTGAGCAACCCGGCCTCGACCAGGAACTGCCAGAGGATCTCGCGGCGGGTGGCGCCCACGGCCTTCCGGATCCCGATCTCGTGGGTGCGCTCGCTCACCGAGATCAGCATGATCCCGATCACGCCCACGCCGCCCACCATCAGGGCCGCGGAGGTGAGCGCGAGCATGGCGAGCACGACAACGGCTGCGAAGCGGTCGATGAGGGCGAGCACCTGCGCGGACTCGATCAGGGTGAAGTCGTTGTCCGCGCCCGGCCGGAGTCCCCGCATCTGGCGGAGCGCGGTCGTGAGATCGTCCCGCACGCGCGCCTGGGATACCGAGTCCGCGGGGACGACCAGGATCTGGCCATCCCGCTCGGCAGCGCTCAGATGCTTGAGCGCAGTGGTGTACGGCACCACGACCCAGTGCTTGATCACGGCCGTGAAGATGTTGGGTGCGGGCTCGAACACGCCGAGCACCGTGAACTCGCGCCGGGCGGTGCCGGAGGTGTTCGCGAGCCCGATCCGCTGCCCGACCGGATCACGGAACCCGAACAGCTCCTGCGCCAGCGCCTGCGAGATCACCGCGACCGCCCGGCTCTGTCGCACCTCGCCGGGGGTGAAGTCGCGGCCCGCGACGAAGTCCCCCTGTGCGTACGCCGGCCACCCCGCCGCGTAGCCCTGGCTCTGCACGCTGGCCACGCGCCGGCTGTCGAAGTCGACGGTGACCGTAAGGGGCACGTTGTAGAGCGCCTCGTCGACCGAGGCGAGCCGAGCGATCCGGTCGGCCTCCGCGGGCAGGATCTCGGGGCGCGTCCACCAGGGAGGGCCGGGGCCGTTCTCCACCCGCACGGCGGTGAAGTCGAAGCGGGTGATCACGATGTTGCGCGGCCCGGAGGCCTCGAAGGAATCGGTGATGGTGGTGCGCAGGCCGGAGACGAACGCGGCCAGCAGCACGACCACCGCGACCCCGACGGAGACGCCCAGGATGGTGAGCCCCGAGCGGATCGGGTTGGCGAGGATCGTCTCGGACGCGATCCGGAAGGCCTCGCCGAGCCGGATCCAGCTGGCACGCGCCGCCCGGTCCCGAGCTCTGGCTGCCCTACCGGTGCTCATCGGCATCCCGCGCCCAGGCGCTTCACTCGTACCTCAGCGCCTCGACTGGGTCGAGGCGTGCGGCGCGTGCGGCGGGGTATACGCCGGCCGCGATCCCGACCCCCACGCCGAGCAACATCGCGAGCGTGATCCAGCGGGGCGCGACGCTGGCGGGGAGTGGCGTGGTGGCGCTCAAGATCACGCTGAGCGCGATGCCGAGCGCGATCCCGATCAGGGCGCCCATGCCGGACAGGCTCGCGGACTCGATCAGCACCTGTGTGAGGATGTCCTGGCGCCGGGCGCCCAGCGCCTTGCGCACGCCGATCTCGCGGGTTCGCTCCATCACCGAGACCAGCATGATGTTCATGATCACGATCCCGCTGGCTACGAGCGCGATCGCGACCAGCCCGGGAAGCGCGATGAAGAGCACGGTCGAGATGCGGTCCCAGAAGGAGAGGGTTTCCTCGGTGGTCTCCAGCGCGAAATCGTTCTCTTCGGTCGGACGGAGACCGCGGCGCGCCCGCATGATCCCCTCGATCTCCGCCTGCGTCTCCCGGAGGGTGGAAGGATCGAGCGTCTGGACGACCACCTGGTCCACCACCCCGCGCGGGTTGAGGAAAGCCTGCACGGCCGAGCGAGCGGGCGCCACCACGAGATTGTCGAGCGACTTGCCGAAGAAGGATCCGAGCGGCTCCATCACGCCGATCACACGGTACGGAAAGCCGCGGATTCGAACCGTGCGCTCGAGGGGGTTGCTTCCCCCGAACAGCCGGTCGGCCGTGCCCCACCCGAGCACGATTACGGGCGTGCCGCGGTCGGCCTCCTGTGGCGTAAAGGCGCGGCCGCGCTCGATCGCCCAGTTGCGAATCTGGAAGATCTCCGGGGAGACGCCTATCACCCGCACGTTGGTCACCGTGCGGCCGTTGTCTCCGACCACCGGGTCCGAACTGCCGCTCTCCACGCCGATGCGTGCCGGAACCGACAGGCGCCTCCGCACGGCCTCGGCGTCGTCGTACGTGATCCGCGGGCGCCGGCGCTGAGTGCGCCAGTACTCTGGGTCGGAGCTGAAGCTGACCTCGGGAGAGCGGCGCAGCCGCACCGTGTTGATGCCGAAGATTTGGGCAGAGAAGTCCTCACGGATGTAGCGGTCCATCCCCTCGACCACGCTCACCACGACCAGCAGGAACATCACGCCGATCATCACCCCGAGGAGCGCGAAGAAGCTCTTGAGCTTCTGCGCGCGCAGCTGGGTCATCGCCAGCGTGACCCCCTCCCAGAGCTGCACGCGCCGCTCCCGTCAGTCGGCCGTGGGAGTGAGGCGGCGCACCCGTTCGCCGCTGGTCAGCTCGCGGATCGCCGTGTACGGACCCGCCACCACGGTGTCGCCCTCGGCCACCCCGGAGAGCACCTCGAAGTGCTCGTCCCCCGCGATCCCGACCCGCACGGGGACGAAGGTCGCGATTTCCCCGCTCACCCGGAATGCTCCCTCGATCTCGTCCGCGCGCGCGCGGACGGCTCCAGGCTCGATGGACGTGCCGCCCCCGAAGAGGTCGAACCCTCCGCGCGGGCGACGGCGCCGCTCGCGGCTCCCCGGAAGCGTGTCAGAGGCGGGGCGGACGGTGAGGGCGATGATGGGGAGCGCGAGCGCGTGCCGGCGCGTGTCGGTGACGATGTCGGCGGTGGCGGAGAGGTCCGGCCGCAGCACCACGGGCGGCTCGTCCAGGGTGATCACGACCTCGAAGTCGATTGCCGCCTGCTGTGCGGGACCGCTCTGGGTCTGAGCTACGGGCGGGCGGATCGCGCTGTTGCCGATTTCGGTCACGCGGCCGGTGAACACGTCGCCGGGAAACGCGTCGATCGCGACGCGCGCACTGTCCCCGAGCGCCAATTGGGGCACGTCGGTCTCGTCCACCTGGACCACCACCTCCACGATGCCCAGATCCGAGATCGTGAGGATCAGGCTCCCCGGGTTGTTCATGGTCCCGATGATCACCGTCTCCCCCTCCTCCACCTGGAGGCGCGTCACCTTGCCGTCGATGGGTGCCCGTAGGACGGTCTTGGCGAGGCGGTCCTCGGCCTCCTCGAGGGATGCGCGCGCCTGCTCCACGTAGTGGCGGGCCGCGTCGAGGGAGGCGCGGGCCACCTCCGCGGTGGTCGCCGCGTCCTCGAGCTGCTGGGAACTTACCAGCATGGAGTCGCGCTCGCTCAGGCTTTTCAGACGCTCCTGGTCGCGCTCGGCGCGGAGCAGTGTCGCTTCCTGCTGTGCCGCCTGCGCCTGCGCCTGGCTCAGCGCTGCGCGCGTGCGCTGGGCCGCCGCCTGGAATTGGGTCGGTTCCAGACGCAGCAGCACCTGGCCAGCCCGCACGTCCTCGCCCTCGCGCACGAGTAGCTGGGCCACGCGTGCCGAAACGTCCGAGCTCAGGTCGACGGTCCGGCGTGCGCGCAGGTTCCCGGAGGCGGTCACGACCGCGACCAGGTCCCGGCGCTGAACCGTCTCGATCCGGACCTCCGGTCCGCGGTCGCGCGCCCGCGCGACCCCCACGGCCGCGGCGGTGGCGACCGCCGCCACTGCGATCAGCAGGGTCCAAAGCTTCCGGCGTCTCGTCATCGGCCCCCGCTCACTCCCTCAGCTCGGCGCCGACCACGGTTTCCAGCGCGGTAACCGCGTCGTGATAGGCGTAGACGGCGTTCACGTATGCCTGGTCCGCCTCCGCCTTGACGGTTACGGCGTCCACCAGGTCCACGAAGCTGATCGCGCCCAGCCGGTAGCGCTCTCCCGCGAGGCGTAACTGCTCGGCGGCGACCCCGCGGTTGCGGGCCTCGATCTCCGCGCTCCGGTAGGCGGTGGCGACCGCACGCAGCGCGATCGTGAGGTCGGCCGTGAGCGCGAGCTGCTGCTCGCGCACCTGAAGCTCCGCGTCGGAGCGCTGCACGCGCGCCGCCTCGAGCTGCCGCTCGCGCGAGAGGCCCTGGAAGAGGGGAAGGCTGAGGGAGATGGAGGCGGACGCGGGCTGGCGGGTGAAGTCGAAGGGGAAAGCTTCGTTCTGGGCCACGATCTGGTTCCGCTGCGCGTCGGTGAACGCGAGCATCGTGCAGTCGCGGGTGGGAAGCGGATCCGCCAGCCGGCGGTAGAGCTGGTTCAACACCACGCACTGCTCCACCTGCTCGGCGACGCGCGCCTGCGCCTGGGCGATGAGGCTGCCGGTGTTGGTGGCCTGCCGCGTGTAGCCGGTGATGCCCGCCCGCGCGGACAGGGTCGGGAGATACGCGGAGCGAGCCTGCTGCACCTGCACGCGGCTGGCGTCGAGGATCGCGGTGCGCGCGCGCAGCTGAGGATTGCGTTCGAGCGCCGTGGCGAGAAGGGCGTCGCGGTCCCAAGTCAGCTCCTTGAGCTCGAACGCGGTGGTGAGCGCGACCGGGCGGTCCGGATCGAGCCCGATCTGCTGGAGCAGCCGGAGACGCGCGGTATCGAGCGCGTTAGTCGCCTGGAGGAGCGCGACCTCGGCCCGGCCCACCTGGACCTCGGCCTGGCGCACGTCGAGCTGGGTGACCGCGCCGACCTCTTGCTGCGCCCGTGCAAGACGCAGGTTGAAGCGCGCGCGTTCGAGCTGCTGCGCGGCCAACAGCTCCCCCTCCGCGCTCCGGAGCACCTCGAGGTACGCGCGGGTGACCGCGGCGACCAGGCTCATCTCGGCCGCGCGGATCTGCGCGTCGGTAGCCGTGCGCCTGGCCCGGGCCGCGGAGGGGGCCAGCAGGGTCGTGCCGTTCAGCTGGTAGCTCACCCCAATGTCGTAGCTCGACAGGTAATACGCGGGCAGGTCCTGCGCGAGTGTGAGGCTGCCGAAGCGCTGCTCCCCCGCCGCCTGCCAGGAGAAGGTGCTGCCGATCGACGCGGAGGGGAACAGCTGGCCGTACGCCTCGCGCACCTCCCAGTCGGCGATCTCGCGGTCGTTGCGGGTGGCGAGATAGGCGGGATTCTCGGCGCGCGCGAGCTCCATCGCCCGGTCGAGCGAGAGACGCAGCGTATCGGACTGCCCGGCCAGGGGCGCTGGCGCCAGCAGCGCGAGCGTGCACGCGAGTATCCCCGCGCGACCGCAGCCGAGCGCGACACGAACCATGTTCACGGTGGGTCCCTCCAGCGGGCTACGTGTCCCGAACGGGACACCGGCGACCCGTCGTTGCGAGGCTCGGATCTGTTCCGGCGTGTTGCTGCGAGTCCTGCTTTACGATGTCCCCGGCGAGACGGTTTCCCGCGCCAGAGCGGGGTGCAGGGCGAAACGTCCACGGGCCGGCCGGCCCACCCCGCGAGGCAGGCCGAACGGCCCGTGCAAGCTATCACCCGCGCGGCCCGCGGCGCTCAGCGGCTCGTGCGCTCGGCCGCGAATGCGGTCCCCGGAACCCGCACGCGGAGCACCCGGCCGTCCGCGTCGTACCATACTTCATGGACGGCACGATTGATCGCGAAGGTAACGTGGCGGGCCAGCACCTGCGCGCCCGCCACGGTGACCGTCTCCGGGCGCACGGAGCGAACCTCGATCCGGTCCTGCGCGCCTGCGCGCGGCACCAGCACGGTCACCGCGGTGCCCTCTTCGAGCTGCGAAAGGAACCAGTACTGGTGTGCGACGCCCTGCTCGAGCAGCACCCCTCCGGGCGTCGCGCGGAACTCGCGCTCCTGCTCACCGGCGGGGGAGCGCGTGCGCGCCAGCAGGCGGCGGTCGCTCAAGGTGACCGCGATCTCGAGCGGCTCCCGGCCCGAGACCTCGAGCTGATAGGCGGAGAGGCTCAGGTCCGACCCAGCCTGCAGGAGCGGCTTGATCCGCTCGGTACCCTCCGCCAGCTCGAGCTCGATGTCGGCGTTCGCGATGACGCGCGCTTCGGTGCCCTGGCCGACGCGCCGGATCGCGAACGTCTCGGTCCCGATCGCGCGCCCGTCCCTCAGAATGCGAAAGGTGCCCTCGTCCACCACCACGTTCTGCGCGGCCGCCGAGCTCGCGGTCACGAGCAGGGCGAGCACGAGGAGGGGGGCCGGGGGCCCGTGCACCATAGGAGGATCGTCCGTCGGGGTCGTGGTTGAGAACGATGCGGGATGGGAACACCGTGCTCCCGCGTGCAGTCCATCGTACCCCCGCCCGACCGGCGTGGTCCGGCTCAGGCTGCCGGAACGGCAGGTCGCGCGCGCGCGTCAGCTCGCGGGCCGCTCGAGCACTTCTGTGATCGCCCGGACCCAGCGCTCGAGCGCGTCGTCGACGAGGTGCTGACATTGTACGACAGCGGTGCTGGGCCGATCCGCTTCGAGTGTACCGTCCCCGCCAGCCCGCCAGCCCGCCAGCCCGCCAGCCCGCCAGCCCGCCAGCCCGCCAGCCCGCCAGCCGGACGCGACCGCGCGCGAGCCCGAGGTGAAGGAGGTGCTCGTGAACCTACTCGAGAACGCGCGCGCGGCCATCCGCCAAGAGGGCACCGTACGCGTCGAGGTCGCGCGCAACCGCGCCGGGCTGGTCATGCGGGTGCAGGACGACGGCAGCGGGATCTCGGCCGAGCTACTGCCGCGGGTCTTCGAGCCGCATTTCTCGACCCGCTCGACCGGAACCGGGCTGGGCCTCGCGATCGTGCGGCGGCTGGTGGAGTCGTGGGGAGGACTGGTGACGATCGACAGCGCGCCGGGGCGGGGGACCACGGTCACCGTGCACCTGAGGTCCTGGCCGGAGGGGGGTGGCGACCGCGGGGGAAGTCAGGCATCTTGACGGTTGGCATCACGCAGTGCCCCTGGGAGCCCAGAGCGCTCGAACGGTGTACGCAGCTTGACTTCGTTCCCCGAGCAGGTCGCTCCGGCGTGTATCCGATCTCAGATGTCCCGAACGAGAAGAAGCTTGAGCCGGTCGAGCTGGCTCGCTGGCTCGAGGAGCGGGCCGAGCGGATCCGCGACCGTTGGCTCTCGGACGTGAAGAGCCGCAACGGCGGATGGTCGCCGACCGTCGAGCGGCTCACGATCGAATTCTTCGATCTCTTCCTCCACATGCTTCCGCACGGGCTCGGCCCGTTCAAGAACCAGGTGGAGCCGATCTGGGTGCAGGCCGCCGAGCTGTACGGGTCGATGGCGGCGAAGCGGGGGCTCGCCGCCGGCGAAGTGATCGAGGAGTTCCAGATCCTGCGCGACGCGGTCATCCGTTTTCTGTACGCGGAGCCACCGGTGGCGGGGCCCCTGCGCATCTCGCTGCGCGACCTGTTGCGCGTGAACCGCTTCGTGGACCGCGGCGTGACGCAGGCGAGCGTCGGGCACACCGATGCGCTCTTCTTCGCGCTCATCAGGGGTACCGGCGTGTCCAAGGGGCTCACCGAGGAGAACGTCGCCGCGGTCCGGGAGCAGTTGGACATGATCCGCGAGGAGCTCCGGCAGGTCGAGCGTGCCCTCGGGTCCCGCTGAGGCGAGCGCGGACCGAGCCCCCGAGCGCGGTTCCGACCTTCCACCCAAGGACTTCCGCCGGATCGGGCACCTGTATTGCCTGCGTCCGGACGACCTCCGGCGCGCCTTCTCCATGACGGCGGAATATCTCCGCACCCCCGAAGGGGAGACGGATGCGACCAACCTGATGGACTAGGGGGTCGCGCTCGGACGGCGCTTCCGCGCACTCAAGCTCTGGCTGGTGCTGTGCGCCTTTGGCGCGGAGGGAATCCGCGCTCGGTTGCGCGACCACGTCGCCCTCGCGGCGGAGCTCGCGGGCTGGATCGATGCCGAGCCCGGCTGGACGCGGGTCGCGCCGCAGCCTTTCTCGACGGTGGCGTTCCGCTGGAGCCCGCCGGGGGTGGGGCCGGAGGCGCTGGACACCGCCAACCGGCGCATCCTCGAGCGGGAGCGCGTTTCTCTCGGACACCCGCCTGGGTGGACGGATCACCCTCCGGATGGCGATCGGCAACCTGCGCACGACGCGGGCGCACGTGCGCGCCGCGCGGGACGCGCTGCGTGAGGTGGCGAGTGAGGAGCGGACGTAGCGGGCGAGTGCAGGTGGGCTGGTGGCGCGCAGCTCACTCAGGATCCGGACGCGCGTTCTGGAGCCGCTTGTGCAGCTCGCTCTCCCAAGGCGGGCTCATGATCATCGAGAGCGCGCTGGCGACGCCGAACGCCATGATCCACACGCTCGATCCCACGAGCAGCCCGAGCACGCCTCCTCCCAGACCCACCCCCTCCTTTATCGTCTGACCGACCAGCCATCCGGTCTGCCACCGCGACGCCACCTCGCTCCGGGTGGCGAAGGATGGGGTCTTCTCGACCCGCCGGCGCACGAACTGCGCGCCGACCAGGACCAGGAGGAGCAGGATGGCGAAGTAGAGGCCCGGGCCGGTGCGGAGCGCCTGCACGGGTGCGACCGCGCCCCTGCGGATCAGGAAGAGCAGGACGCTCGTGTAGACCAGCATCCCGATGATCAGGGCGACCCAGATCGTCCGGAGCGGCCGGACCCGGGCGGCGATCTCCTGGAGCTCGTTCATGCTGACCTCGTCTGCGGGGAGGCGCCCGCTGCCCGCGTCGATCCCGCTGGGACAACGGAAACGGCACATCCTACCTGGACCGCGCGCGCGGTGGCAACGACTGCCGGCACTACCGACGTTCGTCGCACCGTTCTCCTTCTGCCATGCGCACGCCCCGCGGCCTTGCGCATCCTCCGGCATGCTGGCCAGCGTGGCGTCCGCGGCGGTGCGTGGGGTGGAGAGCTACCTCGTGCGCGTCGAGGTCAATCTCTCGCCGGGGCTGCCCA
>CAUZJY010000082.1:0-9269 GCA_963580305.1 Gemmatimonadales bacterium UBA6960 | reverse complement strand
GCGTGGGCGCCGTCGCCGACCGCGCCCAGGCCGTCGAGCGTCGCCGAGTACTGGCTGGTGATGTTGCCGTCGGAGGCTCCGCCCACAGTAGCCTCCTCCAGCTCGAGTCCGAGCTCAGCGCCGGCGCGTCGGGCCTCCTCGAAGAGACGACGATTGCGCGGCGTGCACTCGAGAGGCGGAGTGTCGACGCCCCCTTTGACCTCGAGCGTGACGCCGGGCGTGTTCGCCGACAGTGAGAGAATCCGCCGGGTGACCGCTTCGGCATCCTCGCGCGTGAGCACCCGCACGTCCACCTGCGCACGGCTCACCGGCGCAACCACGTTGGGACGCACCCCTCCGTCCACGACTCCAACGTTGACCGTGATGCCCCGCTCGCGATCGTTCAGCGCGTGCAGGGCCTGGATGACGTTGGCCAGCTCGAGGATCGCGCTCGCGCCCGCTTCGGGGTCCAGTCCGGCGTGCGCCGACCGACCTCGGATCGTGACCTGGAAGTGGCCCACGCCCTTGCGTGCGGTCTTGAGCTGGCCCCTCGGGCCTAAGGATGGCTCCAGCACGTACGTCCGCACCGCGGCGCGCGCGAGCCGATGCACCAACGGCCCCGACTCGAAGCTGCCCATCTCCTCGTCGGAGTTGACGAGCACAACCGGCACGGCCGGCGGCTCGAGCCCGAGCTCCCTCAACGCTCGTAGCGCGAAGACCAGCTGCGCCAGCCCCGCCTTCATGTCGAAGACACCCGGCCCATGCAGGATGCCTCCCTCCAGCCGCGCGGGCATGTCCTCGAGCGTACCTAGCGGCCAAACGGTGTCCGAGTGTCCGACCAGCAGCTGCACGCCGGAGCCACCGCCCCAGCTTGCACGGCCGTACAGCTGACCCCCCGTCCGTTCTCCGGGCACCCGTCGAACCGCCACGTCGAGCGACTCGAGCGCGTCGGCGATCAGATCCTGTACGCCCCGCTGGGAGGTCGGCACTTCGGTCGGGGACTCCTTCTCCACCAGCGCCCGAGTGAACGCCACGAGCTCGTCCCCGAGCACCGCGACATGCGAGCGGATCCGGTCCGCGAGCCCGACCGGGGGAGTCGCCGACGCCGCCCTCGTGGTCACCGGGAGAAGCCCTCAGGATGCGGAAACGCCTCGCTCTCGATCGCGCGACTCCAGCGTCGCGGGTGCAGATAGACCAGGAGCGGAGATCTCGCGATGAGATCGGTGTCGTCCGTGTCGGGCCCCCGGATCGCCTCGGGGGCCGCGTGCGCGGCCACGATCTCCCCGATCATGAGGTGGCCGCCCGCTAGGTCGTCGACAGTCCGCTCCAGCCTGCACTCGAGATGGAGGTAGGCGTCCTCCAGGAGAGGACCGGAGACCGAATGCGCGGGAAAGAGACCGGCAGCGCTTCGAACGACGGCTTCGACGCGTCGTCACAGCGCAGTGCAGCCGCGAGCGTGACCGAAAGGATCTGCGACGGCTTCGGGTAACTCACGGTGAACGCGCCCTCGTGCACCACGTTGCGGTAGGTGGCGTGACGAGGCGTGCAGATGAAACCGAATCGGGCGCCCCAACCCATCGGCATCGCCATGTGCTTGGGCGCCAGATCCCAGGAGCCGTCCTCGTCCCGCGTCCCCACGAGAACCACAGGGGCGACCATGAATACGCGCTCCCACAGATGGGCGCTCGGCTCCAGGGTCACGAGGCGTTCGGGAGAGCGCGACATGCGTGCCTTCCGGAAGTAGGGGGGGCTCTCCCGGCAAGGGAGCCCCCCCATGAGCGACGAGTCGACGTCGAGGACCCGACCGGTATCTTATCGGTACCGTCCGGCGCGCCGATAGCTTTCGTCCAACACCTCCACCGGATGAAGCGCACCCACCCGCGCACGCGCCATCCGGAGGCCCGCGCCGATCTGCATGACGCAGCCCGGGTTGCCCGTGGCCACGGCATGGGCCCTGGTGGCGAGCACGGCCGCCACCTTGTCCGCTCCGATCCTCCCGCCGAGCTCGCGGCGCGTAAGGCCGTAGATCCCCGCGCCGCCGCAGCACTCGTCCGCTCCCCCGAGTGGGACAAGGCGCAGCCCCGGAATCGCGTCGAGCACCACGCCCGGCGCCTCGGCAACGCCCTGGGCGTGCAGCAGATGGCAGGGCGCGTCCGCGGTGACGGTGAGCCCGACGGGCGCGCCCGGCCGGGGGCCCAGCTCCGCCAGCACCTCCGACAGATCGCGCACCGAGGCCGCAAGCGCCGCGGCACGCTGCGCGTACGCAGGGTCGTGCTCGAGAAGGTGACCGTACTTCTTCATGATCGCGCCACACCCCGCGGCGTTCACGATCACCAGCCCCACCCCGGCAGCAGCAAACGCGTCAACGTTGAGGCGCGCGAGCACACGCGCGCCCTCGAGGTCGCCACCGTGGGCGTGCAGCGCGCCGCAACACACCTGACCGGGCACGTCGAGCACCCGCACACCGTTCACCGCGAGCACCCGGACGGTGGCGTCGTTGACGTGTCCGAAAAGACCGCGCTGCACGCACCCGAGCAGCAGCGCCGCCCGGTCGCCTGGCCCGCCCACCGGTCGGGCTCGGTCGCCGCCGCGCGGCCACTCCGGGGCGTCACCGTCCGCGGAGCTGACCCTCGCGCCCTCTCCGGTAGCGCCCCTCCGGGAACCTTCCGCCATGCGCACCCCGACCCAGGGTGCGCTCGCGGCGAGCATGCCCGACGCGAGCCGCAGGCCCGCCAGCCACCGCCACGACGGCAGCAGCTGCACCGTCAGCGCGGGCAGTCGCGTCCCTCGCAGCGCCCGTGCGAGCGCCATCGCTACACGGGTCGCGCTCGGACGCCTGAACAGCGCGAGCATGGCCCTGACGTACCACGGGACCCCGCCCGCACGTGCCGCTTCGTCACGCGCCAGCTCGAGCAGCGCGCCGTACTGGACGCCGGACGGGCAGACCGTCTCGCAGGCTCGGCACCCCAAGCACCGGTCGATGTGCAGCTGGAACGCCGGCGCGGCCGCGTCCAGTCGACCCTCCGCGACCGCGCGCATGAGATGCAGGCGGCCACGGGGCGAGTCGTTCTCGTCGCCCGTCCGCGTGTAGGTGGGGCAGACGGGGAGGCAGAACCCGCAATGCACGCACGTGAGGAGCTTGTCCTGCTCCGAGGCGAGCGTGGCCCCCGCCGAGCTGCACGGGGGCGCGCCGCCCGCGGTGGGCAGATCCAGGACCGACACGTGCTCTGCGCCGGGCTCGCCCGCGGCGTCCAGGCCATCAGCCAGGCTCGTCGAGCGGTGGGTCAACCAACCCTCCTGAGCCCGGTCTCGTGGCAGTACTCGATCAGGGCCTGCACAAGCCTTCCAGAATCACCCGCTCCGACGGCTCCTGGCCGTCGCCACCCAGGGGGGCGGGCGCGCCGAGCCCCATGCGCACGCGGAGGCCTCGCCACGGCCACGGCCACAGCCACGGGTCCTCCGGCTCGTCTCTGTCCACGATCCCCTCCTCGTCAAGCCGGCTCGTGCCGGTCCAGATCAAGTACGAATCGGTCCACCGAGAGGATCCCGGCGGGGTCGAAGACCCCCTTGAGACCCGCCATCAACTCCCCCGCCGGACCGGGGCTCTCCCAGGCCCCCAGGCGCTCGACCACGGCCGCGGGCGCGCGGGTCACCGTGAGGCTCCCGTCCCGCCACTGGACGGTGCGGCGCAGGTCTTCCAGCCGCTCGGCCCAGCGCTCGGCCCATCCCGAATCGACGCGCAGGTTGGGGACCGCCATCCGCAGCGCTCCGGCCCCGCCATGTATGGCCATCCGGACTGGCGAGCGTGCCAGTGCGTCGCGGCCGTTGCGCATCCGCCCGACGGCACGGGCGAGCTGGACAAGCTCGCCGATGCGCGCGGGCATGGTCGCGAACCGGAGCGTCAGGTCCATGTCCTCCTCGAGGAGGCGCACCTCGCGCCAGAACGCATCCGCCTCCTTTGCGGGCAGCTCCTCCACCGGCCCCGCTCCCGCCCGCAGCAGGACGGCCCGGATCACCTCCTCCTCCGCCCGCACCCGCTCCTCCAGACCCAGGACGCGCACGGCGAGCACGGCCTCCCGTCGCTGCTCCCATGGCAGGAAACGCTCCAGCAGCTCCACCGCGGCCGGGGTCACCGGCTGGGAGGCGGCGGCGACCGCACCCTCGACCAGGTCGTCGAGCCCGCGCCCCCGCACCACGAGCGTGCGGTCGGTGGCCGGGCGTGGGTAGAGGCGCAGCGTGACCTCGGTGAGGAAGGCGAGGGTTCCCCGGCTTCCGATCAGCAGGCGCACGAAATCGAAACCGGCCACGTTCTTCACCACGCGCCCGCCCGCCTGGAAGGGGCGGCCGTCTCCCGTCACCGCGTGCACCCCCAGCGTCAGGTCGCGCGGCCCTCCCCACGCCGCCCCGAGGGGACCCCACACCCCGGTTGACGCGACCGCCCCCAGCGTCCGGCATCTGCCCGGGGGATCCAGCGGCAGCCACTGCTCGTGCGGCGCGAGGTGCAGGTCGAGCGCCGACAGCCGCACCCCGGCCTCCACCGTAATCGTCAGGTCGCCCGGCTCGTGCTCGACCACGCGGTGCATGCGTGCCGCGCTGAGCACCAGGTCCGGTGGGGAAGCGGAGTTGCCCGACCAGAGCCAGGTGCCCGAGCCCGCCGGTTCGACGGTCCACCCCTCCGCACTGGCGCGTGCGAGCACCGCGGCCGCCTCCTCGGTCGAGCGCGGGAACGCGACCGTGCGCGGGGGCCACCCCCAGACGCCCCAGGGGCGCACGGCATCGCCCGTGAGGAGCTGCTCGGGCGGCAGGAGATCGCGCAGTACCGCGGCCGGATCGGCGGCGGCGACCGTCACCCGCGCGCCCCCGCGCCGGCCGAGACCGCGGGTACGTCGATCTCCGGCCCGGCGTGCGCGTCGCGCGGCGGGCACAAGGCCAGCGGCAGCACCTTGCCGGGATTGCAGAGACCGAGCGGGTCGAAGACCGCCTTGACCGCGGCCATCAGCTCGAGCTCGACCGGCGAAAAGACCAGCTCCATGTACTCGCGCTTGTCGATCCCGACGCCGTGCTCGCCGGTGATCGTCCCCCCCGCAGCGACGCACACGCACATGATCTCCTTCGAGGCGTGCTCCACGCGCGCCACCTCATCGGGGTTGCGCCGGTCGAACAGGATGATGGGATGCAGATTGCCGTCGCCCCCGTGAAAGACGTTGGCGAGCTTGAGATCCTGCGCCCGGACGATCTCCGTGATCTGGCGCAGCACGGCGGGGAGCTGGGTGCGCGGCACGGTCGCGTCCTGAACGAGCAAGTCCGGCGCGATCCTGCCCATCGCGCCGAATGCCTTCTTGCGGCCCTTCCAGAGCGCGAGCCGCTCCCGCTCGTCGCGCGCGCGCCTCACCTCGCGCGCTCCCGCGCGCCGGCAGCACGCCTCCGCGCGCTCCGCTTCCACGTCGAGCCCGGCCTCGGTGCCGTCCAGCTCGACGACCAGCGCGGCCCCCGCATCCGTCGGATAGCCGGCGGCGAAGATGCTCGCCTCGACCGCGCGGATGGCCTCGGCGTCCATGATCTCCAGCGCGCACGGGAGCAGCCCAGAGGCGAGGATGTCGGTGACCGCGGTGCCCGCGGACTCCAGGTCCTCGAACACGGCGAGCAGCGTGCGCACCCCTTCCGGCAGGGGCAGCAGCCGGAGCTCGATCTCGGTGGCCAACCCGAAGCACCCCTCCGATCCGACCACCAGCCCAACCAAGTCGTACCCGGTCGCGTCGCGCCCCCATCCGCCCAGCTCGAGCACGCGGCCGTCGGGGAGCACGAAGGTGAGGCCGGTGACCCAACGCGCGGTGACCCCGTACTTAAGGCAGTGCGGGCCGCCCGAGTTCTCCGCGACGTTGCCGCCGAGCGTGCACGCGCTCTGAGAGGCCGGATCGGGCGCGTAGTGGAGGCCGTGAGGACGCGCGGCCGCGGTCAGATCGGCATTCACGACGCCTGCCTGCACGCGCGCGAGCCGGGCGACCGGATCGAGGGAGAGAATCCGGTCCATGCGCGCGGTCCCGACCAGCACGGCGTCTCCCATGGCGAGCGCGCCGCCGGAGAGCCCGGTGCCGGCGCCGCGCGGCACCAAGGGGACGCGGTGCCGGTGCAGGCAGCGCAGCACCGCAGCGGCCTCCGCGGTGTCGGCCGGAAGGATCACCGCGCGCGGGGGAAAGCGATACGCGACCAGCCCGTCCGACTCGTACGACAGCAGCCGGGACGGTTCGGTGATCAGCCCTTCCTCGCCGACCAGCTCGCGGAGCTCGTCGGCCAGCGGGAGCGCCAGAGGGTTGGGCACGCTGCCCTCGGAGGTGAGGCGGAGGCCGGCAGCCCGCGGCCGGACCATATCATGAGCGGCAGATTTGCAGCAACCGTGCCGCCCCCCCTTACCCCTCTCCCCTCCGCACGTGCTCGACGAGCGCGCTCAAGCTGGCCCGCGCCGCCGGCAGAAGGGTCGGAGGAACTGAATCGCCGTAGACGATCCCCAGGAGCTGCTCCGGCGTGGCCTCGGACGAAGCCGCCAGGGCGCGCTCGACCTGCGCGAGGCGGCCGCGGCGGTGGGCGCGGAAGCGCTCGATCCGCGCGCGCGGATCACGGATCGGCGGCCCGTGCGCGGGCAGCAGCAGCTGCGCCTCGAGCTCTTCGATCCGCGCGAGCGAGCGGAAGTAGTCAGAGACGCACCCCGGGTAGGCGCCCACCCAGGTGGTCTCACCGCTGCCCAGCAGGAGGTCACCGACGAACGCGGTGCGCCGCGCGGGCCAGTGGAAGACCAGGTGCTCGCGCGCGTGCCCCGGGGTGCGGACCGCGACCAGCTCCCCCTCGTCGGTCGCGACGGACTCCGCCTCCGCGAGCGGCCGGAAGGCGAGCTCCGGCGGCGGGTCCGCGGCCAGGGATGCGCTCTCGCCTTCCCGTTCGCCGGAGCCCCACGTGCCCAGGACGGGCGCCCCCACGCGCGCGGCGAGCGTGGCGGCGGCGCCCGCATGATCCGCGTGGCCGTGCGTCAGCAGGATCACGACCTCGGTGGCGCCGGCCACCGCGGTGGCCAGGGCGTCGACGTGATCCGGAAGCGCCGGACCCGGATCGACGACGGCCACCCGCCGACGGCCGACGATGTGACAGCGGGTCCCTTCGAGCGTGAAGGGACCCGCGTTGCCCGCATCCACCCAGCGCAGCCCGGAGGGCAGACCCGAGGCGTCCATGCGCTCGGTGCGGCGCTCTGCTCTAGCGGCGCTCCGCCATCACCTGCTCGGCCAGCTTGTCGGCAACCGCCTGCACCACGTCTTCGTCCTCCGTCTTGAAGACCTTTGCGTCCTCACTGTCGATGTCGATCTCACCAAAGATCTCGTCGCCGGCGCGGATCAGCACCACCAGCTCCGACTGCACGTCGGGGTTGCAGCTCAGGTAGTTCTCGACCTTCCGCACATCGGGGACGTTCTGGTTCTTCTTCTCCGCGATCGCGGTGCCGCAGATCCCGGTGCCCACGGGGATCTTGGCGTACTCGGTCGGCGAGCCGACGTAGTTGTGGAGCCACAGCTCGTTCGCCTCCGGGTTCAGCAGGTAGGCTCCCGTCCAGCTGAACCGCTTGTCCGAGGCAGCGATCCGTCGCACCGCCCGGCGCAGCAAGGCGTCGGAGAGGTGCCCGTCGTCCCGCATCTCCTGAAGCTCCTTCACCAGCTCCTTCGCGTCGACCATCCTGCACGTCCTCTCTGGACTTGCGGCCTCCGGGTGGATCGCCTGCGCCGATCGGCCGGCTCCCGGAGCGTGCCGCGTCCGGGACGGAGTCCGGCTCCCGCGAAGGGAGCGCCGAACACTAGACGGGGGAGCGGAACCGGTCAACGCGGCGCCGCCCGGGCCGGTGGCCGAGCCGCCTGCCAGACCCGCCGCGCGGAGATCTACCGCGGCGTCAGATCGACCTCTCCCTCGAGCCGGCGCACGAACGCCTCGATCAGACGCACGGCGTGCGCGACGTCGGCGAGGCTGACCAGCTCGTTGGGCGAGTGCATATAGCGATTCGGAATCGAGATCAGACCGGTGGGCACGCCAGCGCGACTCAGAAAGATCGCGTCCGCATCCGTGCGTGTGGCCTTGGGCTGCGCCTGGATGGTGTAGGGGATCCCCTCCTCCTCTGCGGCCTGCACCAGCCGGTCGAACACGACCGGGTGCGCCGCGGAGCCGCGGCTCAGCACGGGTCCTCCGCCAATCTCGTGCTCGCCCAGCTCCTTCTTCTCGATGTCCGGGACATCGGTGCTGAAGGTGACATCCACGACGATCGCGACCTGCGGGTCGAGCGCGTAGGCGCTGGTGCGGGCCCCGCCCCCCGTGTAGCCGATCTCCTCCTGCGCGGTCGCAACCGCCGCCACCGAGGCCGAGGGCCGGTCCTCGGACAGTGCACGCAGCGCCTCGAGCACCACGTATGCGCCGATCCGGTTGTCGATCGCGCGGCTGGCGATGCGATCCCCGGCGAGCCGGATCATCCGGGTCGCGAGCACCATTGGGTCCCCCACGCGTACCCCGAGCGCGAGCGCCTCCGCGCGCGAGGTCGCGCCTAAGTCCACCCACAGCTCCCTGACCTTGCTCGCCTTCGAGCGGTCGTCGGGCTGGATCAGGTGGATCGGCTTCTTGCCGATCACGCCCATGAGATCGTGGTTGCGCGCCAGGATCGTCACGCGTTGCCCCACCACCACCTGCGCATCCCATCCGCCGATCTCGTCGACGAACAGGAAGCCCTTGTCGTCGATGTGGGTCACCTGGAGGCCGATCTCGTCGATGTGGCCGGCGAGCATCACGCGAGGCGCGCCGCTCGAGTTAAGCTCCGCCACCGAGTTGCCGCTCACGTCCACGCTGACCCGCTCCGCGAAGCCTTCCGCCTCCTCGCGCCACACGCGGCCCGGGCGGACCTCGAAGCCGGAGGGCCCCGGGGCGTCCAGGAGGCGCTCGAGAAAGTCGGTCTTCATGGCGTGCCTCTCCGCGCGCGAGTTAGCGGCGCTCGTCCGGAGGGGGCACCCGGATCTCGTGGCGCGGATCGAGCCCGGGAGAGCGGCGCTCCTCGGGGCCGCCGCCGCCCGCGTCCCACCCCAGGAAGGAGACCCGGACCGTCCTGCTGCGCACCTGTCGCTCAAGCCAGCGACGGGCGAGCGTCTGGGCGGCACGGCGCGTGGGAGGGAACAGGAGGGCCAGCCCCACCCCGTCGGTGATCAGACCGGGGGTGAGCAGCAGCGCGCCCCCCACCAGCACCGAGATCCCATCCAGGATCTCCCGCCCGGGCACGC
>CAUZJY010000081.1:0-9289 GCA_963580305.1 Gemmatimonadales bacterium UBA6960 | reverse complement strand
TGCGGGCTGTAGCAGACGCCGAACTCGACCCCGGCGCGGCGCCCGGAGGAGCGCTCGAGCGCCGGGATCAGCCCGTAGCGCGTGGCGCCCGGGAGCACCGTGCTCGTGAGCGCGACCAGGTGGTAGCCCCGCTTATGGGCCAGCGCGGCGCCGATGTCGGTGAACGCGCGCTGCGCATGGACGAGCGAGAGCGACCCGGTCGGCTCGCTGGGCGTCGGAACGACCACGAAGGTGAGATCGCTGCTCGCGACCGCCGCAGCGAGGTCGCGCGTGGCGGTGAGCCGCTCGCGGTTCCGCCCGATCATCTCCTCGAGCTGCGGCTCGGACACGGGCGCGTGCCCGGTCGCGAGCACGTCCACCACGCGCGGGTCGAGGTCGTAGCCGACGACCCGATGCCCCCGGTCGGCCATGGCGGCCGCCATGGAGGCCCCGAGCTTCCCGAGGCCGACCACGGAGACGCGCAGCGCAATGCCTGCCGGATCAGACATGCGCCGCCTCCTCGACCCCGCGCGTGCTCAACCGGACCCGCACCTGCTCCTCGATCCAGCGGTAGGTCCGCTCGAGGCCGTCCTCGAGCGACACCTCGGGCTCCCAGCCAAGCACCTGCCGCAGGCGGGTGTTGTCCGAGTTCCGCCCGCGCACGCCCTGCGGACCGGAAACGTGCTTCTTGTCGACCTGAACGTCGGCGATCCGGCACACCATGTCCGCGAGCTGATTGATGCTGATCATCCGGTCCTGCCCGAGGTTCAGCGGCTCGCAGTAATCGGAGAGCATCAGGCGATGGAGCCCCTCGAGACAGTCGTCGATGTAGCAGAACGAGCGCGTCTGCTCGCCGTCTCCCCAGATCTCGATCTCCCGGTGCCCCAGCAGCTTCGCGCGCGCGACCTTGCGGCACAGCGCGGCGGGAGCCTTCTCACGGCCCCCGTCCCAGGTCCCGGCGGGCCCGAAGATGTTGTGGAAGCGGACGATCCGCGTCTCGATCCCGTATTCGCGCCCGTAATACGTGCAGAGCTGCTCGGTCACAAGCTTCTCCCAGCCGTAGGCGTCCTGGGGCTGCGCGGGGAACGCGTCCTCCTCCCGAAGGCGCCGCACGTCCGCGCTGCTCTGAAGGTACTCCGGGTACACGCAGGCCGACGACGTGAAGAGATAGCGCACAACCCCGTGCGCGCGCGCGGCGTCGAGCGAATGGATGTTGATGAGCGAGTTGTTGCGGAGGATCTCGGCGTGATGGCTGGAGATGTATCCCATTCCGCCCATGTCGGCCGCCAACGCGTAGGCTTCCTCCATCCCCTCGAGGGCCGCCATCGCCTGCTCCCGGTCGCGCAGATCGGCGATCAGGAACTGGTCCGCCTCGGTGGCGCCGAACTCGGGGCGCTTGAGGTCGACTCCGCGCACCCAGTAGCCGGCGCGCTTCAGGTGCGATACGAGGTGCGATCCGATGAACCCGCCCGCACCCGTCACCACCACTCGTGTCATGTCCACGCACCCATGGGTGGAGAGGGATCCAGGGTTCCGACCATCCGACGATAGAAGGCGTCCACCTCGCCCGCCACCGCGGGCCACGCCAGGCGGGTCTCGGCGAGAGAGAGAGCGCGCGCGCCAGCCTCACGCGCGTCGTCCGGCCGCTCCAGGAGGGCGAGCAGCGCCCCCGCCAGCGATTCCGCGTCGGGCGCGCTCGTCCGGCCGGCGCGGCCCGCCTCGATCCACTCCGCCGCATCCCCCACGCGGGGCATGACCACCGGACGTCCGGCGCACAGGTAGTCGTTCACCTTTCCCGGCCAGCGCCCCCGGTTGCAGATCGTGTCCGAGAGGGGGATCACGCAGCAGTCCGCGGCGCCGAGCCACGCCTGCAGCAGGTCGAAATCCACGAACCCGGGGGTGATCAGCGTGTCCGGGGCGAGGACGTCGCGGGCCACGGGCGCGCGCGGGTTTCCGAGGAGCACCAGCCGCGCCCCTGCGAGCCGGCGTTGTACGAGCCGCACCGCATCCAGCAGCAGCCTCAGGTCGCGTGGATAGACGATGCCCACGTGCACGATCGCCCTGGCCCCCGCGTCGAGCCCGAGCCTGCTCCGCGCACCAGCGCGCTCGCGCGGGTGGATGTGTTCCCGGTCACAGCCATTCGGAAAGCGCAGCATGGTTGCCGGATCCACGCCCAGCCCCACCGCCCGCTGCTCGAGCGCGCGGCTCACTACGGTGGTACCGAGCGCGTGGGTCCGGAAGGCCTCCTCGAACCAGGTCTCCACCCCGCCGACCAAGCGATTGACCACGCGTCCGGGCCGCTCCTCGATGGCGCCCCCACGCCCCCACCAGTCCGCCCAGTCCAAGAAGAGCGGGAGGTCTCCGCGGCGGGCCAGATACAGCGCCGGCAGGATCACCGCGGGACGGCTGTCGAACGCGTGAATGGCGTCGAAGTCGGCCGCGCGTAGGCCGAACATCCGCCACAGCGTGTTCCATGGATCCCACCCAGTGCGCGCGCGCCCCCAGAAGAGATCCGGCGTCTCGATCAGCTCCACGCCGTCCCGGAGCCGCCGCCGGGGAGCCAGACGGGCGGTGCGGCTGGTCGTGACGACGGTCACCCGGTACCCACCGCCGGCGAGCGCGCTCGCGAGCTGGAACGCGCGGAAGAACGTACCGGACCAGGCGACGTTGTGGTTCAGGAACAGGAGCTTCAAACGTGGGCGAGCGAGGAGGGACCGGCTCAGTACGCGCCGTGACCGCGCACCACCGCCGGCACGGTGCGCACCAGGATCTTGAGGTCGGCCCACAGACTCCACTCCTGGATGTACCTCTGGTCCAAGCGCATCCATTCGTCGAAGTCGTCGATGTCGGAGCGCCCGCTGATCTGCCAGTAGCAGGTGATCCCGGGGGTGACCGCCAGCTTGCCGCGGTGCCAGGTGTCGTAGCGGTCGAACTCCTCGGGGAGCGGCGGCCGCGGGCCCACCAGGCTCATGTCGCCCCTGAGCACGCTCCAGAGCTGGGGGAACTCGTCCACGCTGTACTTCCGCAGAAAGCGCCCCACCGGCGTTACGCGCGGGTCGTTGCGGATCTTGAACGCGGGCCCGCGTATGTGGTTCAGGTGGAGCATCGATAGCTTCAGGTCGTCGGCCTTGTCCACCATCGAGCGGAACTTGTAGCCGACGAAGGGGCGCGCCCGCTCCCCGAGATAGCGGCTGCGGTAGAGCACCGGCCCCGGCGACGTGAGCTTGATCAGCAGCGCGATCACGACAAAGACCGGGAGCAGAGCGATCAGCCCGAGGGCGGCCCCCACGACGTCGATCGTTCGCTTCACGCGGCGTGCGACGGCCCAACGCCAGCCGCCCGCGCGCGCCGGCAGAAACGCGTCCCACTCGATTTCGTCTTGGATCCGGACGACGCGGCCGGACGCATGCGGCACCGGGACGTGCTCAGGGAAATCGAGGACCGAGGGGGGGGTGGATTCTGCGGAAAGGGGCTCCGACCTCATCCGCGCGAATCCATTCGTCTGGCCGACCTTGCCCGCGGGCCCCGGCCATTCGACTGGCCGGATCGACCGCGCTCGGTGTGAACGATGATCCTGCTCGGGCGGACGCAGGGAACGCTTCCCCTCGGTTGGGGCAGAGGCCTGTGCAAGAATCGTCCCATTCAACTCGCACGGAGGCCCCGTACGGAACGTCAAGACGTAAACTTACCCGCGCTATCCTTTACCGCAACTAAAGTCCGAAGCGCGTACGACTGTCGCCCGTCTGCGTCCGCTCTTGGTATTGGGCCTCGTAGTACCGGCGGTACTCCCCGCTCTTCACTTTTTGCCACCACCCGGGGCCGGGACCAGGCGACGGTCTGCTCCAGCCCCCCCTCGAAGGAGGTGCACGGCGCCCATCCCAGCTCCGCCTGCGCACGCGTGGAGTCGATCGTGCAGCGCCGATCGTGCCCGGCCCGATCCTTCACGAAGCGGATCAGCTCCTCTCCATGTCCGAGCAGCTCCAGGATCCGGCGCACCTCCTGGAGGTTGGTGCGCTCCGCGTCGCCACCGAGGTTCTAGGCCCGCCCGGCACACCTCTGCTCGAGCGCCGCGAGCATCCCGCGGCAGTGGTCCTCCACGTGGATCCAGTCGCGCACGTTGAGCCCGTCGCCCTACGCCGGAAGGGAACGACCCTCGAGCGCGTTCGTGACAGAGAGCGGGATCAGCTTCTCGGGAAACTGGTAGGGCCTGTAGTTGTTCGAGCACCGCGTGACCGCCACGTCGAAGCCGTGGGTACTGTGGTAGGCGAGCGCGAGATGGTCCGACCCGGCCTTGGAGGCCGAGTAGGGTGAGCGCGGGCGGAGCGGGGCGTCCTCCGTGAAGTGCCCCCCCCCGGCGCGGCGGGATCGCGCCAGGGCAGCTCGCCGTAGACCTCGTCGGTCGAGCAGTGCAGAAAGCGACGGACGCGTGCGTCCAGTGTGGCCGCCAGCATGGTCTGGGTGCCGAGCACGTTGGTGCGGAAGGGCGTGTCCCCCATGATCGAGCGGTCGACGTGTGATTCGGCGGCCAGGTGCATCACGGCGTCGACCCCCTCGAGCGCCTCGCGCACCTGTCCCATCACTTTGTTCAGCATCGGGTAATTGAGGACGCTGCCCACGGTGATGTGGAGCCGGGGATGGGCGCGCACCGCGCGCAGGTTCTCGAGGCAGCCGGTCGAGAGGTCGTCCACGACGTGCACCTCGTGCCCCTCCTCGAGCAGTCGCTCGACGAGGTGCGAGCCGATGAAGCCGGCGCCGCCGGTGACCAGCACGGGACCGGGCATGGGGGGCTGCTCCAGACCGGGAGTCGGTAGCTGTGGGCGTGTAGGACCGCAGGACTATGTCCTCAGGAGCGCCCGGAGGCCAGCCAACCGGACATCACCTGCTCGACCAGCCCGGCGGGCCCGGCCAGAAACCCCGGGAGACGTGTGCTCGGCAGGTTGAAGCCGCGCTCGGTGCCGTCCGGGAGCAGCACGCGCCCACCGGCTGCCCGCACCAGCGCCGCGCCGCCCGCCCCACGTCCCACTCGCTCTTGGGGACGAGAGTCCAGGTTAGATCGGCAAGCCCGGCGGCGACCCGGGCGAGCTTGTACGCCACCGAACCGCAGGGCCGCACCTCGAAGGGGGCAGCCGCGTAGCGCTCCCACTCGCCCCGGTTGGTCTCGCTCCGGCTCGCGAGCACCAACGCTCCGTCCAGGGTGGGCCGCGTGGAGACGCGCACCGGCCGGCCGTTCAGCTCGACCCCGCGCCCCACCGCGCCGATCACCCTCTCCCCGATCGCGGGGTTCAGGATCCCGCCCGCCACGGGGATGCCGTCCTCCACCAGCCCGACCGAGACGCACCACTCGGGGATTCCCTGCACGAACTCCTGCGTGCCGTCGATCGGGTCGACGAGCCAGACGCGGGCACGGGCAAGCCGGTCCGGATCGTCGCGCATCTCCTCGGAGAGCCATCCTTCGCTCGGTCGGGGGAGCGTCTCGTGGAGCACGCGGTTCACGGCCAGGTCCGCCTCGGTGAGCGGGTCGCCCCGGGTCTTGACCGTGTGCGCGATCGAGCCGGAGGTGAAGGGGCGGAGCGCGCGGGCGGCGCGCTCGAGCGCGTGCGCGATGCGCTCGACGTCGTCCCGGCTCAACCGGGCCTCCCCTCGCGGGGGGGCGCGGCGGTGTCCGTCTTGCGCAACGCCCGCTCCAGCTCCTCGCGGTACAGCTCAGCCATCTCCGCGCACAGGCGGGCGGCCGAGAAGCGCTCGAGCACGCGGTCGCGCGCCGGTTCCTCGACGGTGCGGCCGAACGCGCGCTCGACCGCCGCCGCGACCGCGACCGGGTCCGCCTCCTCGATCAGCTCCCCGAGCGCGCCTTGCTCGAGCACCTCGGGCACCCCTCCGACCGCGCGCGCAGCCACGGGAATCCCCGCCGCGAGCGCCTCGAGCAGCGCGACCGGAGTCCCCTCGTCGCGCGAGGTGAGCGCCACCACGTCCATCGCCGGATAGAGCGCGGGGAGATCGCGCCGCCACCCGAGCCAGAGCACGCGCGCGTCGACGCCCAGCCGGCGCGCCCGCTCGCGCAGCGCGCGCTCGCGCTCCTCCCCGCCCCCGACCACGAGCAGCCGCCACGGGGGGCCCTCCCTCCGGCAGAGCCGGGAGAACGCTTCTAGCATCAGTTCGTGGTTCTTGACCGGGACCAACCGGCCGACGATCCCCACCACACGCTCGTCAGCCGCGATCCCGAGCCTCGCGCGCGCGCCGGTGCGAGCGCGCCGCACATCGACGGCTCGGAAGAGTTCCAGCTCGAGCCCGAGCGGCAGCACCCGGAAGCGCTCCGGCTCGGCGATCCGGAGCCGGTCGGCCATGTCGCGCGCCTGCGCGCGGGTGAGCACGATCAGCCGCCTGGTCAGCCGCGCGAGCCGGCGCTCCACTTCGAGGAAGAGGCGGGTGCGCGGTTCGGAGAAGTACTCCCCGCCGAGGACGTGTCCGTGGAAGGTGTGGATGCACACGGGCACGCCCGCCCAGGCGGCAGCCACCCGTCCGAGCGCGCCTGCCTTTGCGGTATGGGTGTGCACGATCGCCGGGCGGTCCGCCCGGAAGAGGCGGTAGAGCGCGAGCAGCACGCGCGCGTCGCGCAGCGGCCGCAGCTCGCGCGCCATCGCGGGAAGGAGGGTGGGCTCGACCCCGCGCTCACGCGCGTACCACGACATGTCCCCCTCGCCCGCCTCCAGGCTTCCGGCGACCAGGCGCGTGCGGAAGCCGTGCGGCTCGAGCCCCTGGGCGAGGTTGACCACGTGGAGGGCGGGCCCGCCCACGTTCAGGCGGGCGATGATCCGATGGACGAGCGGCCGCTCGGGGGCGGAGCCCGACCGCTCCCTCAGCACGCCTCTTCGGCCTTGACGATCCAGCACTCCCGCTGCCCCGGCTTGCGGGCGGCCGGAACTCGCGCGGTCGCGTTGCGCGCATCCACGAGCACGCGGGAGTGCCTCACGATCGCGTCGTAGTCGAAGGCGGCGTGGTCGGTGACGATCAGTGTCGCGTCCACCGAGGTGAGCAATGCGGGGGTCAGCTCCACGGACTCGAGGCAGTACCCGTCCTCGGCAACCTTCGGCACGTACGGATCGCTGAACAGGACCTTCGCGCCGTCCGCCTGGAGCAGCCGGAGGATGTCCAGGGCCGGCGACTCGCGCACGTCGTCGATGTTCGGCTTGTAGGCCACACCCAGGAGCAGCACGGTCGAGCCGTTCACGGACTTCCGGCCCGCGTTCAACGCCTGGCGCACCTTGCCCACCACGAACATCGGCATCTCCGCGTTGATCTCGGAGGCCAGCTCGATGAAGCGCGTCTTGTAGTTGAGCGTCCGCATCTTCCAGGACAGGTAGTGCGGATCGATGGGGATGCAGTGCCCTCCCAGCCCCGGCCCCGGCTGGAACTTCATGAACCCGAAGGGCTTGGTGGCGGCCGCGTCGATCACCTCCCAGACGTCCACCCCCAGCCGGTCCGCGATGATCGCGGTCTCGTTGACCAGCCCGATGTTCACCGCCCGGAAGGTGTTCTCCAGGATCTTGGTGAGCTCGGCCGCCTCGGTCGAACTCACCGGCACCATGGTTTCGGTGAAGCGCTCGTAGAAGACCTGGCCGACGTGCGTGCAGTGCTGGGTCACCCCGCCGATCACCTTGGGGGTGTTGTGCGTCTTCCAGGTCGGGTTGCCAGGATCGACGCGCTCGGGGGAGAAGCAGAGGAAGAAGTGCTCGCCCGCCCGGAGTCCCCCCAACTCGAAGGCGGGGAGGAGCAGCTCGCGCGTGGTGCCTGGATACGTGGTGGACTCAAGCACCACGAGCTGCCCGGGGCGGAGTGCGGCGGCCACCGACTGGGTCGCGGCCAGGATGAACGACACGTCCGGATCGCGCGTCTTGGAGAGCGGGGTGGGAACGCAGATCGAGATAGCGTCGCACTCCGCGAGCCGAGCGAAGTCGGTCGTCGCCTCAAGCCGGCCGGCGCGGGTGTGCTCGCCGACGTCGGCGTCGGTCAGATCCTGGATGTGGCTCCGGCCCGCGTTGATCCCGCGGACGAGCCCCTCCATCACGTCGAAGCCCAGCACCCGGAGGCCGCTGCGAGCAGCCTCGACCGCGAGCGGGAGTCCGACGTAGCCGAGCCCGATCACCCCGAAGGTGAGGTCCGCGGACTCGAATCTTCTAAGGATGTCGTCGACCATGGGGAGGCGCAGGAGTTCTGGATGCGAGATCGGGAAACATGCAGTGTCCGGAGCGGCCGCATCAAGCGGAGGCGCCGCCCTCCCCCCTTCCCGCCCGCTCCAGGCTCACGCTCAGCCGGAAGACGTCCAGCGAGCCATGCGATGCCAGGTAAGCGCTCAGCACCGGGACCCCGCGCTGGTCCACCAGCCCCTCGCCGTCCCCCCCCCGCGCCGATCAGCACGACGGCGGCGGCACCCGAGTCGTACAGCGCGTTCTCAAGCGCGGCCGGACCCCTGAAGAGGGGGGTTGGAGCCCATCCTGCTCCGTACCCGGGCGAGCGCCGGATCAGCCACCGCGACCGGCCTGAGCCGCGGGTTCCGCACGAGGCGGAGCTAGCGCAGCGCGAGCTCTGCCTCGTCGAGCGCGCCGAGCACCACGACCGGCGTCCCCTCGAGCGACCAGCGCCTGGTCGCACCCTCGAGGAAGCGGAAGACCAGCCGGCTCCCCATGATCAGCGTCGTGCACAGCAGAAAGTCCATCACCAAGACCCCGCGCGACAGCCCGACCCGGTCCACCAGCATGAGCGCGGCGGTGGCGATCAGTGTACCGAGCAGGCTCGCGCGCGCGACGTGCACCCCGTCGTCCACGCTGAAGTGGTGCCAGCGCGGCCCGTAGATCCCCCCCAGCACGAAGGCGAGCAGCTTGGAGACGAACGAGCACGACCCGCCCGCCCGGAGACAGGATGCCGCGCAGGCTAGCGAGCGCCGCGACCGGATCGTGCAGGTGCTCGAAAACGTTGATGCAGGAGGACCAGGTCGTACGGGCCGATTCCGGCCTTCCCGTGCACGTCGCCGGCGTGCACGGGAAGGCCGGTCGCGCGCGCGGCCACCGCCGCCGCGGCCGGATCCCACTCCAGCCCCTCGACCGTCCATCCCAGCTGGTGCAGCGCCTTCATCTGCAAGCCGCTGCCGCAGCCGACGTCGAGCGCCCGTCCGCCTGCCACCGTGTGCGGAATCAGCTCGTCCGGCCCGAGGTCGTGAAAGGCCCGTTCGCGCAGGAACCGGCTACCCGCCAGCAGCCGGCCGACCCGGTCCGCACCGGTGCCCTGCACGGCTGCCCACACCCGCCCGCGCAGC
>CAUZJY010000080.1:0-9304 GCA_963580305.1 Gemmatimonadales bacterium UBA6960 | reverse complement strand
ATCGCCTTGAGCAGCTCCTCGACCGCGGCGTCCACCTCTTCGTCGTAGAAGTCGGCGATCTTCGAGAGCATTTCGTCCAGTCCGCCGGTCTGCTCGCCCACGTTGATCATTTGCACGACCATGGGCGGGAACACCCCCGACTCCTTGAGTGGACCGGAGATCGTCTCGCCCCCAGCGATCGAGGCGCGCGAGCCCATGACCGCGTCATGGATGACGCGGTTGCCAGCGGTCTTGGCGGTGATCTCGAGCCCCTCGAGGATCGACACGCCCGAAGAGACGAGGGTGCCCAGGGTGCGTGTGAAGCGCGCCACCGCGGCCTTGCGCTGCAGATCGCCGAGCACGGGCATGTTGAGCAGGATCCGGTCCAGCATGAGCCGGCCCGTCGGGTTGGCCGCGATCGCCCGTAGGAGGAACGCGGCGGCGATGACCCCCACGATCACTAGCCACCAGAACGCCTGGAGGAACGCCGACATCCCGATCACGATGCGGGTCGGGAGCGGGAGCGGGATTCCTGCGGACGCGAACATCTGCTGGACGGTCGGGATCACGAAGATCAGCAGGATCGCGACCGCCACGCCGGCCACGCCGGCCACGCTGAAGATCACGCCCGGGTACACCATGGCGCCTTTGATCTTGCGGCCCAGGGCGGCAGCCCAGGAATGGCTCTCCCGGAGGGGCGGGGGGATAGCGGGTACGGCCCCGGTCCGCTATCATCATTACTATGATCCATTCGAACAACGTTCGGTCGATGTTCGCGGTGGCGCGCCTCTCCGGCCTCCGGCCGTTGGCCCGCGCCCGGGTCCCGAGCGGGTGTTGTTGTCGGTTCTGTGTCCGGCACGAAGGGGAGATCCCCACGGCAGCTTGAACCGGCTCGGATCGACGAGTACGAAGCGGCCCGCGGGACCCCCCGCGGGCCGCTTCGTTTTGAGGGGGCCTGCCCGCGGCGTGCGCGCCGGCACCCGGAGCATGAGACGATGATCGTTCCGTCAGCGGAGCTGGGGAAACCATGCGGAAGCGCGATCCAGACAGACGCACAGGACGGCGCGGACCCACGCCTCCCCCTCCGCACGCTTCGCGTGTGGGCCCGTCGCCTGCGAGCCCGGGGCGGGGGCGCGCGAGTGTCCGGGGAGCGCGCCCGACCGGGGAAGGCTCCGTGACACTGCCGGTCGTGCCTCCGGAGGGAGCGCCGGAGCCCGACGGCGGCTCGCACATGGGAGGCCACCTCGAGCTGATCGCGGCCGAGCTCGCCGCGGCGCAGGCCCCCTGCATCACGACCAGCTTCCAGGCCGACGGCGTCGTCCTGCTCCACATGCTGCTCCAGCAGCGCCCCGACATCCCGGTCCTCTTCGTCGACACGCTGCACCACTTCGATGCCGTGCTTGAATACAAGGAGAAGCTCACCCGGGACTGGGGGCTCAACCTGGTGACGCTCGAGGCCGAGCAGCCGCAGCCGGGGCTATGGCAAACCAGCACCGACGCCTGCTGCAAGCTGCACAAGAGCGGACCACTGTTCGCCACGCTCGAGAACTACGACGTCTGGTTCTCGGCGCTCCGGAAGGCGCAGTCCAGGTCGCGCGCCACGCTGGCCGAGGTGGCCCCTTTCCGCCTGCCGAGCGGGACCACCCTGCGGAAGGTCAGCCCCCTGGCGAACTGGACGACCGCCGAGATAATGGCCTACGCGACCGTCCACGAGATCCCGCTACTCCCCCTGTACGAGATCGGCTACACGAGCATCGGGTGCGAACCGTGCACGGTGCGGCCGCTCGATCCCTCCGATCCGCGCTCGGGACGGTGGATGGGCGAGAAGCTCGAATGCGGCATCCACCTCGAGTTCCTGGGCGACGGCAAGGGTGGCGCACCGGAGGGCGGGAGCGGCCGCACGGGCTGAGCGCGCGTCAGGGCGCGAGGCGGCTTGGGAGCTGGCCCGCTTCGAACAGGAACTGCCCGAAGAGGCCGAGCTGGAACTGCGTGGACCCCGTGCGCTGGCCCACGAAGGACAGCCGGTCCACGTAGCCTGCGTTCAGCCCCACGTCGAGCCCGCCCAGCCGTGTGTCGAGCGAGAGATTGAGGCTGCGTGCGAGCTGATCCACGAAGGCGATGCACCCCTCCCGGCTCATCACCTTCCGACAGTCGCGCTCGGCCACGAACCCCCATTCCAGCGCGAGCCGCACGGGACGCTCCACCGGGAGCGGCAGCCAGGGGGGCGCCACCAGCGAGCTCGCGAGGCTCACCCGATGGGTGGTGCGGTCACGGTCGGTGTCCCCCGTCGGATCCCTCCCCTCGCCCGCGCGGAAGGTCGCGCGATAGGCGAGCGAGGCGTCCCGCGCCCAGCCCACCACCAGCTCGGCGGGAACCTGTAGGTCCTCGTCCGTGCGCGTCTGTTCGGTTCCGAATCCGAAGGCGGTCTCCCGGAAGGCGCGCTGGAGCCCGGACCCGAGGGTGATTCGGGCTCCCCAGGGGGTGCCTAGATCGCGCAGCGACACGCGCAGGTCCGGCCAGGTCTCGATGCGCACGCTCCGGTCACTCCGGGTGTCGAGCGTCTGCACGCGCGTCAGCCCCCAGCGCACCTCGGCGCTGAGCGGGCCGGCCAGGATCCCCGACCCGAGCGTCCATGCGGCCCGGTCCGTCAGGAAGGCCGCGGTATCGCCGTCCACGAAGCGGAACTCAGCGTCGTCCACCCACCCCAGCTGGAAGCCTGCGCCAGGATAGATCGGGTCGCGGTGGAAGCGCGCGGTGATCCCGTCCTGCCAGGTGAGCGAGATCGGCCGGAGCCGCGCCAGCAGGAGCGCAAGCGGCCCCTCTGCGTCTCCCTCCAGCGCGGGCGCGGACAGGCGCGCCAGGTCGAGCGCCGCGGTGGCGCGGATGTCGCGCTGCCCGTCCACCGTGCGCGTGAGGGTGAGCGTGCTGGCCTCCCCTTCCTCCCGGCGGATGAGGAAGCTCGGGTTCCGGTCCGACAGATACCGGGTGGTCCAGGTCACGTCGTGACGCAGCCAAGAGAAGATCTGGGGCCTATAGGTGATCCGCGTGCGCAGATTGCGCCGGGTCTCCCATCCGAGATCGACCCCCGGGAGGCCTGTGCGCTCGGCCGCGAGCAGCCGCTGGACCTCGGGATCGGCGACCGACCGCTCCGGCTCCAGGAGATCGCGCCCCGTCAGGAGGGTCAGGTCCGCCGACAGCGAGGGGAGGGGCCGGAGACGCAGCTCGGCCACGGTCTCCATCGTCTCCCGCGGCGTGGGCATGGGGACGGCCAGGCGGTCCAGCGGCTGCTCGATAATCCGCGTGAAGCGCGTGATCTCGCCCTCTTGCCGGTTCCACGCGGTCGCCACCGAGAAGCGCTCCGGGGACCAGCGGAGCCGCGCGTCGGCCACATCTTCGAGGGGTCCGGGAAGGAGCGCGCGCAGCACGGGACGGAGGAAGCCGGGCACCAGTGCGAAGTCGCGCGCCCCCAGCGTGCGCCCGTACCCCAGCCGCGCCTCGACGCCGCTCGTGCTCACGTCGCTCGTGATCGTGGCCGAGGTCGCGCGGTTCCAGCCCAGCCGCGCGTCGAGCCCGTCCAGCAGCACGCTGAGCAGCGGGCTCGCTGACGGGGTGCGCTTCCTGAAGCGCAGGCTCACGCGCGTCTGGGTGGCTCCGGTCGAGCGCAGCCCCCGGATCCGATCCGCCCGTACGTCACTGTCCGGCAGGTAGAAGGGATCGAGCGCGGTGCGGTCCTGCGTGACCGTGAGCGGCAGCTCGATCCCCCACCACGCTGGCGTGAAGCGGTCGAGCCGGACGAGCGATGAGACGGTGAGCAACCGGTCGGTCTGATAGGTCGCGCGCTCCTCGAGCTGCCGGAAGTGCGACCCGCGGCCGCGCAGCGTGACGCGCACGTCGCCCACGTCCCCCACCACCAGATCCAGGTCCAGGTGGGCGGCGGCACCCGGCGTGCGCACTCCGCCCGCAAGCCGCAGCTCATCGATCCAGAGGTCACCCGTGAAGGGCAAACCGTCACGGTTCCAGACGCCCAGCGCCAGCTCGCGCACGTTGGCGAGGTCCGGCCCGCGTCCGCGGTCGCGCACCACCACCGCGTACGTGCTGTCGGTGCTCCACACCACCACGGGCGGGTCGCCCGGGGTGCGCGACACCAGGTTCAGGATCTCCTCCGCGCGCCGGCGCAGATCGAGCCACTCTTCGAACTCCACCACCACCTCGGGGAGCCAGTCCTCCTCGGTCACCCCGCTCGGATTGGTGGAGAAGCCCAGCCGGGTGCGGTAGAGGTAGAAGTTCTCGGGATCGCTGCCGACCTTGAGGTAGAACCAGCGGTCACGATCGGGCCCCCAGTCCCCCTGGCGAGGCACCACCCAGAGGCGCCCCTGGCTGTAGGAAAGGAAGTCGCGGGGCTGCTGCGGAAAGCGGTAATAGACCTCGGCGCGCTCCTCCGGACCCAGTTGGTCGACGCGCAGCCCGAGGCTCTTCTCGCTGAATTCCACCCCCTGCCCGCCGAACGCGAGCGTGGGATCCCGGAGCGCTTCGCGCACGCCGGGCGGAGAGGTGTACGCGAGTCCCTCGGTGAGCTGCGAGACCGAGGTCACCTCGAGCCGTCCCGGACCGCCCGCCAGCGTGTCCCCCATCAGACCGCGCAGCACGCCTTCGCCCGTGCGCTTGATCCAGCGCGAGCCGCTGAGACCCGTGCGCGCGAGGGTGAGCGAGCCGGGGCGCGCCCCCGCGACAGTCAGCCGCAGATGCTTCACCGCGCGCAGATCCGCCTCCGTGAGCGTGCCCCCCACGTGAATGGCGGTGGGATCCTCGAGGGGCACGCGGTAGAGGCGGAAGCCGGTGCCGGTCTCCCGCGCGGACCGGACCAGGTAGGGCGACGCTGGCCCGAGTTCGACCAGGAAGCGGAGGTGCCGCTCGCCGGTCTCGAGGTTGCCGTTCCCGTCCAGGTCCTCGCTGTCCCGCCGGCCGTTCGAGCGCGTGCAGTTGGCGCGCGGGTCGTCGATCCGGTAGATCGCCTGCGGTTCCGCCCGGCAGCTATCGTCCCACACGCCCAGCCGGTCGGTGACGTCGCTCCAGATCTCGCCCTGCGCGGGATCGGCCTCGTGATCGAGCAGCCCGAGCCCCCACGGCTCCCCGCTCTGCTTGACACCCTGGGTCCGGCCGAACGCGTCCACGAAGAACGCGTCCTCGCTGACGCGGCCCAGATCGATCACCAGCGTGAGATGCTCGCTCCCAGAGGCGTAGAACTCCAGGAACTCGGTCTTGGTCAGATCGAGCCCGGTCGCGGAGAGCGAGGTCGTGATCGCGCGCCAGCGTGCATCTCCGGGGCCCGCTCCGGTGCCGCCGTCGAAGGTCAGCAGCAGCTCGGGCTCCCGGATCTCGCTTCCGGCGACACGGATCTTCTGGTCGATCTCCTGGCGCGGCAGAAGTCCCTCGTGCACGGCCCACGCTGTCGTCGCCGTCCGGCGTCTCCAGGATCCACGAGTGCTGCCAGACGAGCGACGCCGCGTTGGCGGGCGCGGGGGTGGGGAGGAGCGCCTCCGCGCCGTCCGCCGCGGGGGCACTCCCGAGCACCCAGTCGTGCGCGAGCATCGAGAGCCGCAGGGTCGCGGTCGCGTCGAAGTCGTCCAGGAACACGTCCCCGCGCGTGTTCGGGTTGGGCATGGAGAGTGCAACCTCGCCGGAGACCGAGAGCCTCGACCCGCCCGCGCTCCGGAGCAGCGGCACCGCGTCCAGCCAGCGGTCTAGCCAGCCGGCGTCCAGCCGGTAGCGGCCGTTCACCCCGCCCAGCCCGATCGCTCCCGGCTCGACGCCCAGCTAGGGGCGGTTAACGAGCGTCTGCTCGCTGCGGTAGAGGCCGAGCACGTCGATCGCTCCACCGTCGCCCAGCGAGTACGTGGCGCGCAGCCCAGCCACCGAGGTGGGCGCGGTCCGGAAGATCTGCTTCTGCTCCCAGGTCGCGCGCACGACCCCGTCCGGATCCGCGCCGAACAGGGCCTCCGGATCGCGCAGGGTGACCTGTCCGACGTCGTAGTCGAGGTCGTAGTCGATCCCCCGCACGAGCAACCGGTCGCCGAGGGAGATGCGCTCGCTCCCGTCGCGGATCCCGAACGCACCGAGGGAGAACGACGAGATCAGCCCTTCGCTGCTGACCTGGTAGGGGATGGTAAGCCGGAATACGCCCCCATTGTCCCGCTCGAAGGGATCGGCCGCGTCGTAGATGCGCTCGTTCGCGTCAGCCCCCAGGATCTCGGCGGTCTCCGCCGCGTCGAGCCGGAGTGAGGGGAGCGGGGGCGGCTCGCGAAACGGACGCAGCGTGGGGAAGACGATGAACGTCCCCGCCACCGGGGGCTGGTCCTGGAAGAGGTCCTCCGCGGGACGGTAGACATGCGCCGGGTCGACCCGGTCCAGCGGAGATTCCTCGTCGAGCCCGAAGAGCTGGAGGAAGGAGAGGTCCGCACCGGTGGGCGCACGCGCGAAGGTGCGTCCCGCGCCGCGCTCACCCAGGGAGATGGTGAGGTCGACGGAGCCGGGGGCGACGTCCCCCGAGCCCGACACCCGATAGACGTTGTGCATCTCCAGCTCCCAGGTGGGTCGCCCGGGCTGGTGCTGTGCCGGCGACGCTTTGAGCAGCCGGAGGATCGGGCGTCCTCCCTGGACGTGAATCCGCTCCGGGTTGTACGTGCCCACCGTGTCCCCGGCCGCGGTCACGTAGGTGACCCCAAGCATCTCGTCGCGGCCGAGTGGCGCGCGGAGCGCTACCCACAAGCCCGCTCGGGTGGACGAAGTAGTCGAGCCCCGCCTGCAGGAAGCGGAACCATCCGGACTCGCGCACGGTGTCCGCGCCCAGCCCCGCGACCGCGTCGGCCTGGATCATCCCCTCCACCTGCTGGCGCAGCCGCGGATCGCTCTCGAAGCGATAGAGCTGGACGGGCAGGGGGCCGGGCGCCACGAATGGGCTCGCCATCGAGGCGTCGAGTGCCAGCACGTCCACGTGGGGGTAGTCCGCGAGTTCGCGCGGGTCGACGAGGAAGAAGAACTGCCCGGGTACGTAGTCGGCGTCGTCGAGCACCAGGGTGTCCTGCTGGACGAAGCCGCGCTCCGATCCCACGCCGCTCAGGTGGAACTCGCGCGAGGAGAGGTCCCCCTTTTGCTCCGCCCAGACGGCGAGGAAGTCGATCGGGCCGAGCTGTCCCGCCGCCTGAAAGCCGAAGTTGCCCGTGGGCAGACCCCGGGTCAGGAACCTCGACGCCGGGAGCTCGAAGGTGACGTCGCCCACGTCGAGGCGACGCAGGATCGCGTCTTCTCCGCCGAGGTAGCGAACGTTGATCGTGTTGGCGGCGTCGAACTCACGCATCTGGTCGTAGTCGACGTCCACTTGGATGCGGTCCGAGATGGTGCCCCCCATCCGGATGCCGAAGAGCAGCTCCGGTTGGAGCCGGGGCACGAGGGTCGGCGTGCAACTCGCGCGCAGCTCCTGCTCACACGGGCGGAAGCTGCTCCAGTCGCCCCCCATCTCGGTGCGTCCCACGACCCGGATCCCGAGATCGGTCGCCTGGCGCACGCGCTCGGCGAGCTCCGTGACTGCCCCAGCCTCTTCGTCGTCCTCGCTGCCCGGTGCGGCCCCCGCTCCTCCCGCCGCGGCCGCGCGCGCGGCCGGCCCGAGCGCCAGGGCAAGCGTCGCACGGCGGGCCGCGAGCAGCTCTTCCGCGGACCGGAGCCAGCCTTCCGGATCCAGCCAGGGATCGTGGCTGCCCGGGACCGGAGAGCGCGGGATCGGCCACGGAAGCGGAAGAGGAGAGAGCCCCAGCCGTACGGTGGGACCGGACGGAGCGAGCTGCCGGATCCCGCGCACGATGGTGTCGGGCGGCACCTGCTGGGGGGGGACGAGTCCTGCAACGTGCACTCCCACCGGGTCCCCGGCCCACGGAACGGCGGGGAGGCGGGGATGCCGCCGGCAGCAGTCCGGCCAGGATCAGCGCGACCGGCAAGGGGGGCGTCCGACGCAGGGGAGAAGGTGGGCGAGCCGGGACCGGCGCCGGAGACTGGGGTGTACGGACCCGACGCGCGTCCACCTACGGGAACACACGTTCTTGAAGGTGGCATACCGGGCCGGTCACGAAAACCCTTCCCCCGAAATGGGAATTCTCACCCGCTACCTGATCCGGGCACACGTGGGCCCCTTCGTGTTCGCTCTCACCGCGATCACGGGCCTGCTCTTCCTCAACGCCGTGGCGCAGCGGCTGGAGGAGCTGACCGGCAAGGGGCTGGGCTGGCAGGTGATCGCGGAGTTCATGATCCTTTCGCTCCCGCACACGTTGGCGCTCACCCTGCCGATGGCGACGCTGGTGGCGGTCCTCTACGCGTTCAGCGAGCTCGCCGCGAACCACGAGTTCACCGCGATGAAGGCCGGCGGAGTCAGCCCGCAGCGGCTGATCCTGCCGCTGCTCGGAGTGGGTATCATCCTCGGCCAGCTGATGTTCTTCTTCAACGATCAGGTGCTACCCGAGGCCAACCACCGGCTGAGAAACCTGCTGCTCGATCTCAGCCGCAAGAGCCCCACCTTCGAGCTGCGCGAGCAGGTGGTGAACAAGATCGCGTCCACGGATGGCCTGAACCCGGTGTTTCTGACGGCCAACCGCATCGACAGCGGGAGCAACCGGCTCGAGGAGGTGGTGATCTACGATGCAGCGGAGAGCGGCGGGCACCGGACCACGTACGCCCGCAAGGGGACGATGGCGTTCAACACGGCGCGCACCGACCTGTTCCTGACCCTCGAGGACGGACTCGTGCTCGAGACCGACCCGGATCGCCCCGGGGCGTTCCGCCAGCTCTACTTCACGCGCCAGATCGTCCCGCTGCGAGGGGTCGGCAACGAGCTCGAGCGGCGTTTTGGGGAGGGTGGGCGTGGCGAGCGGGAGATGACGACCGCGATGCTCCAGGACCAGGTCGATCGGCGGCGCGAAGAACTGGCGGACGTCAGGCACCGGAGCCGGCTCGATGCGCGGGCGATGATCGAGGAAGCGCTCGGCAGGGAGCGAGCGATCGGCCCGCCCGGTGCGGAGAACGCGCCTGCGCGGATCCAGCCTTCCCCTCAGCTCCTCCCTCCCGGGCTCCTCCCCCGGAGCGATCCGCTGACCGAGCGGGCCACGATCACCGCGCGCGGGGCGGCCAGCCACGCCCAGGCGGTGCGCACGATGATCCTGCGCAACCAGGTGGAGATCCAGAAGAAGTACGCGCTCGCGTTCGCGTGCGTGGTCTTCGTGCTGCTCGGCGCCCCGCTGGCGGTGCGCTTTCCGCGAGGAGGGCTCGGGCTCGTGATCGCGGC
>CAUZJY010000079.1:0-9357 GCA_963580305.1 Gemmatimonadales bacterium UBA6960 | reverse complement strand
CCGCCGTTGGGTGCTCGCCCGCCTGATCCGCGAGGCCGATCGCCGCTTCCGCGAGGAGCACCAGCCGGAGCTGGTGAGGCGGGCGGGCGAGCATCTGGCGACGATCACGGGCGGGCGATACGCGCGGGTCTTGCTGAGCGAGGGCACCGAGCAGGGGCCGTTCAGGGTACGCGGCCCGGACGGCAGGCTCCCGGTGGACGTCGCGGAGCCCCTCTCGACCGCGACCCGCGAGCAGATCTGGCTCGCGCTCCGGCTGGCCGCGGTCGACCATCTGGACCGCGAGGGCGAGCGGCTCCCGCTCTTCCTCGACGAGACGCTCGTGAACTGGGACCCCGCGCGCCGGGAGCGCGGCATCGCGCTGCTCGCGCGCCTCGCGGCCGAGCGGCAGCTCTTCGTCTTCACCTGCCATCCGGACGTCGCCGAGCGGCTGCGTGCGCAGGGCGCGCGCGTGATCGTGCTGGACAAGCCCCGGCCGTGAGCCGCGCCGCGCGCGCGGCCGCCCCTCTTCCCCTCGACGTCGAGCGGCGCGGGCAGGGTCCTCCCATCGTGCTGCTCCACGGCTTTGGCGCGAGCCGCTTCACCTGGCGGTTGTGGGCCAACGAGTTGGCGTGCACGCACACCATCTACCTGGTCGACCTGTTCGGCTTCGGCGCCGCGCCGCCACCCGAGGACCGGCGGTACGGACCGGTCGAGCAGGCCGAAGCGGTCGTGCGCTGGCTGCGCGCTGAGGACCTGCGCCGCGCGGCACTCGTCGGCCACTCACTGGGCGGGGCCGTCGCGCTGCTGGTCGCGCTCCGGCTCACCGAGCTGGGGGAGGCCGACCGGCTGAGCGCGCTGGTGAGCGTCGCGGGGCCCGCCTACCCGCAGGCGATTCCGCACTACATCGGGCTCGCACGCGTGCCGCTGCTCGGACGCGCCCTGCTGGGCGCGGCGGGACCGGACCGCGTCGTGCGCCGGGTGCTCGGCTACATCGTCTTCGACCCGGGCGCGGTCACGGAAGCGCAGATCGCGGGTTACGCCGACCCGCTGCGCCGCCGCCACACGCGGCGGGCGGTCGTCGCGACCGCGAAGCAGCTCGTTCCGAAGGGGTTCGACGAGCTCGTACAGCGGCTCCCCCGGATCGCGCTCCCCGTGCTCCTTCTCTGGGGTCGCCACGACCCGGTGATCCCGCTCTCGGTGGCGGAGCGGTTGGCGCGCGAGCTACCCGACGGGCGCCTGGTCGTGCTCGAGCGCTGCGGCCACCTTCCCGCCGAGGAACTGCCCGAGGAATCGCTCGCGGTGCTCCGCGTCTTCCTCGAGAAGATCAGCCGGTAGGCCGCTCTCCTTCTTCTGCGGGCTCGAATCCCGGGCACGACCGCACCGGGAGCGGTGGGTACTTCGGGAAGCGCGGGTCGGTGGCCGCAAGCCGGCACAGGAGGAAGGCGGAGCGGCGCCGGCTCGTGATCCAGCGGTGATGGACGCAGCCGCCGCAGAGCCCCGGGTCGGACGCGTTCATCCCGCCACCCCCAGGATCGCCACCTGCCGCTCCGCGCGCCCACCCCGGTGCGAGAAAAAGGGCGAATCCCCACAGCGCGTGCACCAGGTCGAGGCCGTGATCCGCTCGACCGCGATCCCCGCGCGCCGCGCGCGCTCCACCACCGCGGCGCGCAGGTCGAGCGGCTCCGCGCGTCCCGGGTGGGGGAGCCCCAGCGCGCCGTGCACCTCGGGGCCGACCTCGTAGCAGCGGCCGCAGATCGCGGGGCCCAGGTGCAGGTACAGCTCGGAGGCGTCGATGCCGAGCCGCTCGCGCAGCAGCTCGAGCCCGCGCTCCAGGATCCCCGCGGCGACCCCGCGCCAGCCGCCGTGCAGCAGCGCGACCGTGCGCCGCTCCGGCACGACCACCGAGATCGGTACACAGTCGGCGACCGAGACGGCAAGCAGGACGCCGGGCGTCCGGGTTACATGCCCGTCGGTGGCGGGACTCACGTGCAGCCCCGGCGGGCCGTCTCCGTGCAGCCGCACCGCGGCCTCGTGCACCTGGTGTCCGTAGACGAGCCGGGTCGCGCCGGTCGCGCGACCGAGCGCCCACCAGCGCTCCATCACCTCCCGGGGCCGGCCGTCGCCGAAGAGCGCGAGATCGAAGGGGCGCCCCGTTCCGGCCACGGTCACTCCCTGCACCAGCCAGGGATGCAGGTCGGCCCACTCCGGGTGCACCCAGAGCGGGACATCGCCCAACTCCGGGCCCGACTCCAGCCGGGGGTGCTCGGTCACCAGGCGGCCCACCGGGCCGCCTCCCTGGGCGCCGATCCGCTCTTCTTCGCGCACGCTGCTCATCGCCGGTGGAAGCACCTGTCGTCCCAACGTATCTTCCAAGGTTGGACGCCTTCTGACCTGATTCCTGGCTCGCCTCCGGAGCCCGATTCCGGCCTCCCGTGACCCATACCCTCTTCGACGCCCAAAACGCCGGCTACGTGCAGGCATTGTACGAGCAGTACGCCCGGAACCCCGACTCCGTCCCCGAGCCCTGGCGGCGGTTCTTCGCCCGGGGGCCCGAAGAGGCGGTGCGCGCCGGATTGCTGATTCCCGAGGCGTTGAACGGCGGCCAGGGCGCGCCCCCCGCGGCGCCCCACCGCCTTCCCGCCGACACCCCGCCCGGGCCCGCCGCGGCGCCGCCCAGCACCGCGAGGCTGCTCTCCGCGGTGACGCGCGCCACCGCGCTGGTGCAGGCGTTCCGCGACCACGGCCACATGCTCGCACGGGTCGACCCGCTCAGGAGCCCACCCCCGGGACACCCTCAGCTCCATCCGAAGTTCTTCGGAGCCACTGTCGAGGAGCTCGATCAGATCTCCTCCTCGGCCGTGATGCGGGAGGGCGCACGCGAGGGCGAGACCGTATGGGCCGCGCTCAAGCGGCTGCGGGCGGCCTACTCCGGCCACATCGGCTACGAGTTCGAGCACCTGGAGGATCCGGACCGGGTGCGCTGGCTCTGGGCTCAGGTGGAGTCCGGTGTGCACACGCAGCCCCTCCCCTCCGGAAAGAAGGTGCGGCTTCTGCAGCGCCTCTCGGAGGTGGAGGGGTTCGAGCACTTCCTCCACCGCGCCCACCTCGGACAGAAGCGCTTCTCGATCGAGGGCACCGACATGCTGGTGCCGATGCTCGATCTCGCGCTCGTGGAGGCCGCCAAGGACGGCTGCCGCGCGGCCGTGCTCGGGATGGCGCATCGCGGCCGCCTCAACGTGCTCACCCACGTGGTCGGGATCTCGCCGCGCGACATCCTGCGTGAGTTCGGTGCGGTCAAGGCCCGAGGAAGCGCCCTCAACGTGGCGGGAACGGGCGACGTCAAGTACCACCACGGCGCTGAGGGCGAGCACGCGCTCCCGGACGGATCGAGCATCCGTGTTCTGCTCGCGCCTAACCCTAGCCATCTCGAGTTTGTGAACCCGGTGGTCGTCGGGATGACGAGGGCGATGCAGCACGGCAGCCACGGCCGCGAGACGGTGCGGGATGTGTCCTCGGGGGTGCCGATCCTGATCCACGGCGATGCCGCGTTCGTGGGCGAGGGCGTGGTCGCCGAGACGCTCAACCTCGGACGGCTCGACGGCTACACGGTCGGCGGCACCATCCACGTCATCATCAACAACCAGGTCGGCTTCACCACCGATCCGGCGGAGGCCCGCTCGACCCGCTACGCCAGCGACGTCGCCAAGGGCTACGACTTCCCGATCATCCACGTCAACGCGGATTTCCCTGAGGAATGCCTCACGGCCGTGCGGCTCGCGATGGCGTACCGGGCGCAGTACCGCGACGACGTGGTGATCGACCTGGTGGGCTACCGGAGGCACGGCCACAACGAGGCCGACGAGCCGTCGTACACGCAGCCGCAGCTCTACAGCCGGATCGCTGGGCACCCGACGGTGCGCACCTTGTTCGTGCGCACCCTGATGGAGGAGGAAGTGCTGGACGAGGCCGCGGCGAAGGCGATGGAGAACGCGGTCGCCGAAGAGCTCCGCCGGCTACAGGACGAGATCAGGGCCGAGGCGAGCCAAACGAACCCGGACGACGACCGGCTCCCCGAGCCGCAGCGCGCCGAGGCGCCGACCATCGAGACGAGCGTTCCACTCGACACCCTCGCGCAGGTCAACGAGGCCGCGCTCACCTGGCCCGTGCACTTCCAGGTGCACCCCAAGCTGGCGCGCTCGCTCCAGAAGCGGCGCGAGGGCTTCGGACCCGAGACGAAGCTGGAGTGGGCGCACGCCGAGACACTCGCGCTCGGCTCGCTCCTGCGGGAGGGCTTCCTGATCCGGCTGACCGGGCAAGACGTGCAGCGCGGGACCTTCAGTCAGCGCCATCTGGTGCTGCACGATCCGCGCGACGGTGCGCACTGGATTCCGCTCGATCACGTGGGCGAGGGGCGCTTCGAGATCTACAACTCGCCGCTTTCCGAAACTGCAGCTCTTGGATTCGAGTACGGCTACAGCGTCGCGACCGACCGTGACCTGGTGCTCTGGGAGGCGCAGTTCGGCGACTTCGTGAACGTCGCGCAGCCCATCCTCGACCAGTTCATCGCATCGGGACGTGAGAAGTGGGAGCAGCTCGCGAACATCGGATTGCTGCTGCCGCATGGCTACGAGGGACAGGGCCCCGAACATTCCTCGGCACGGTTGGAGCGCTTTCTCCAGCTCTGCGCCGAAGACAACATGCGCGTGGCCTACCCGACCACGCCCGCGCAGTACTTCCACCTGCTCCGGCGCCAGGCGCGTGCCAAGCCCGAGCGGCCACTCGTCGTGATGACCCCCAAGAGCCTGCTCCGGCTGCCCGCGGCCTCCTCGGAGGCGCGCGAGCTGGCAGAGGGCCGCTTCCAGCCCGTGCTCGACGATCCCACGGCGGCGGAGCGACGCGCCCAGGTTCGGCGGCTGCTCCTGTGCGCGGGGAAGATCTACTACGACCTCCAAGGTCACGAGCTGCGCGACGAGACGCACCACGTCGCGGTCGGCCGGATCGAGGAGCTATACCCCTTCCCGAACGCCGCCCTCGAGGCGCTGGTCACGGGCTACCCGAAGCTCCAGGAGGTGGTGTGGGTGCAGGAGGAGCCGCGCAACATGGGCGCGCTCACCTTCGTGGGGCCGCGGCTCCGCGCGGTCGCGCCGCGGCAGCTCCCGCTCCGCTACGTGGCGCGCCCGGAGCGGGCGAGCACCGCGGAAGGCAAGTCCTCGGCCCACGTGAAGGAGCAGGACCGGATCGTGCGGGAAGCGTTGACGGCGAAGCTGGAGTAGCGGGGGCTGAGGGCCGGCTCGGCCTCCGCGCATCAGCCCCAGCTCAGCAGCAGCTTGCCGAATGTATCCGAGGCCTCGAGACGGGCGTGCGCCTCGGCCACCTGCTCCGGCTGATAGATCGCGTCCACCACCGGCCGCACCGTGCCAGCGGCGAGCAGCAGTACGACGCGCTCGGTGAACGCGCGCGCGCGATCTTCTCCTCCCGCGGCCGCGCGCGCAACACTGTCCCGGTGATCTAGGCGCGGCGCGTCAACAGCGCGCGTAGGTCGATCGCGACCTGCCCCCCGCCGGTCACACCGACCACGATCATCCGCCCCCGGGCGGCCAACACCTTCTGGTTCCCGGCCAGATAGGGCGCCCCGACCAGGTCGAGGATCACGTCGGCGCCGCACCCACCAGTGAGCCCGAGCACCCGTTCGGGCCAGCTCGTGTCGCTGACGTGCACGCCCTCGTGCAGCCCCAGCTCCTGCGCGCGAGCGAGCTTGGCCGGGGTGCGCGACGTTCCGATCATCCGCGCTCCGGCCGCGCACGCGAGCTGGAGCGCGGCCGTGCCCACCCCGCTCCCCACCGCGTGCACGAGCAGCGTCTCGCCTAGGCGCAATTTCATCTGACTGAGGAGCGCGTCGAAGGCGGTCATGAACACCTCCGCGATACCCCCGGCCTCGGCCAGCGAGACGCGGGCGGGGACCGCCACCAACTCGCGCGCGTGCACCACGACCGCCTCCGCGTAGCCGCCGCCCCCCACGATTCCCATCACGCGGTCGCCGATACGGACCTGCCCCAGAGTGGCGGCGTCCTCCCCCAGCGCCTCCACCGTGCCCGCGAACTCGAGCCCCGGGATCTCCCCGGGCCAGCCGGAGGGCGCCGGATAGCCGCCCCGCTGCTGGAGCAGGTCCGCGCGGTTGATCCCGGAGGCGGCGACCCGTACGCGGACCTGGCCACGTCCCGGTTCGGGGAGGGGAAGCTCGCGCAGCTCCAACACCTCGGGTCCTCCCGGCTCCCGGATCACGATCGCGCGCATGCGGTCCCCCGGGGGGCGGGCCGGTCCAGCTCCTCCTTCGTCGTTCATGACCACAGGATGGTGGTCCAGGGCTGACGTTCACTGTCTCTTCGGTTATCATTCGGGTACACTCAGCCGCACGGGACCCTCGTACGACCATGCGCCTTCCCTTCGTGCTCGATCGGCCGCTGGTCTTCTTCGACCTGGAGACCACCGGGCTCTCCCCCTCGCACGACCGCATCGTCGAGCTGGCGGTCATCAAGGTGACCCCGCGTGGAGACGTGCTGGAGCGGGTCTGGCGGTTCAACCCCGGCATGCCGATCCCGCCCGAGGCGACCGCGGTGCACGGCATCCGCGACGAGGACATCAGCGACGAACCCCGCTTCGCCCGGCGGGCACGCTCGCTCGCCGCGCTGCTCCAGGGGTGCGACCTCGCCGGCTTCAACCTGCGACGCTTTGACCTTCCCATGCTGATGGCGGAGTTCCGCCGCGCCGAGGTGCCATTCCATCCGCGGGATCGGCGGATCGTCGACATCCAGGCCATCTTCCACCGCGAGGAGCGGCGCGACCTGTCCGCCGCCGCACGCTTCTATCTGGGACGCGAGCATCCCGAGGCGCATTCGGCACTGGGCGACATCCGCACCTCCACGGCGGTGCTCGCGGCGCAGCTGGAGCGCTACCCGCACATTCCGCGCGACCTGGACGGGCTGCACGGCTACTGCGACCAGTACCTGCCGATCGAGACCGAGCTCGAGCGCTGGTTCCAGGAGGAATCCGACGGGGGCCGAGTCTTCCGCAGGGGAAAGCACCGAGGGCGCTCCCTCGCGGAGGTCGCGGCGCACAAATCCGACTATCTTGTCTGGATGCTCGGCGCCGAGGACATCGACTGCGAGGTGCAGAGCGTGGTGCGCGAGGCGCTCGGCGAAGGCGCCGCGCTCGAGATCGCCCCACCGGTCGCGCCCGAGGGCGCGCCGCCCCCCAACTGAGGAGTCGCGGATGCTCTTCTACTCCCATTCTGGCATGCGCTATCTTGTCCTGCTCGCCGGCATGGCGGCGCTCGGCTACGCGGTGTTCGGTCTCGCGACCCGCCGGCCCTATGATCGGGCGATGCGCGCTCTCGCCTCCGCCTTCGCGGGGCTCATCCACCTCCAGATCCTGCTCGGGATCCTGCTGCTCTTCACCCGGCGCTTCTATCCCGCGCTCAGCGGCCACATTCTGCTCACGGTCTTCGCTGCGGTCACGGCGCAGGTCGTGCCCTCGGTGATGCGCCGCCGCCTCCCGGCCGAGCGGGGCTACGCGCCGCACGTGGTCGGGACCCTGGTCGCGCTGGCGCTGATCGTGGCGGGCGTCCTGGCGATCGGCCGCGGTCCCTTCGGCAGCTCGGGAGGCTGAGCCTGAGGTCTTCCCCCTCCCCCCCCCACATCCCCGAGCTCAAGCCTCTGAGCGAGCTGCCCGGCGCCGACCGCGGGTCCGGCCCGGGCGACCTGGGAATCGTGCTCTCGGGCGGAGGGGCGCGCGCCGCGTATCACGTCGGATTTCTGCGCGCGACCGCGCGCCTCTTTCCCAACCTCATCATTCCCTACGTCACCGGTGTCTCCGCGGGCGCGATCAACGCCGCGCACCTGGCGTCGCACCACGGCCGGTTCATCCAGGCCATCGAGGAGCTGTCTCACCTCTGGGGGCACCTCACCGTCGAGGACGTCTTCCGGACCGACATGAGAACGCTGGCCGGCAACGTCGTGCGCTGGGCCTCCCAGCTCATCTCGGGGGGCGTCCCATCGACGCCGCACCTGGTGCGCGGAATGGTGGATACGGATCCGCTGCGCTCGTACCTCAACGACACGCTGCACGCGGTCGGGGGCAAGCTGACCGGCATCCGGTACAACATCGAGAGGGGGCGGCTCAAAGCGGTCGCGATCAGCACCTCGAGCTACACGACCGGGCAGGCGATCACCTGGGTGCAGGGACGGGGCATCGAGACGTGGGAGCGTCCGCACCGGGGTGCCCGGGAGACGGCGCTCACGGTCGAGCACGTGATGGCGTCGACCGCGATTCCGCTCTTCTTCCCGGCCGTCCAGCTCGACAACGGCTGGCATGGGGACGGGAGCGTCCGCCTCACCGCGCCGCTGTCCCCCGCGGTCCACCTGGGCGCGCGGCGCATCATCGCTATCTCGACGCGCTACCAGCGCACCGACGAGGAGGCCGACAGCCCGGAGGTGCTGGGGTATCCTCCGCCCGCCCAGGTCGCCGGCGCGATCATGAACTCGATCTTCCTGGACATGCTCGACAACGACGCGGTCGAGCTGCAGCGGCTCAATACCCTGCTCTTCGAACTGTCGCCGGAGCGCTGGCACGGGCTGCGACCCCTGAAGCTCCTCGTCCTGCGCCCCTCCGTGAACCTGGGACGGCTCGCGTCCGACTACGAGCCCCGGCTTCCGCGCGCCTTCCGGTTCCTCTTGCGCGGTTTGGGCACCCGGGCCACCAACAGCCCGGACATGCTCTCCTTCATCCTGTTCCAGCCCGACTATCTCCGGGCACTGATGGAGATCGGGGAGCGCGACGCACTCGCCCGTGCGGACGAGATCCGCGCTTTCATCCTCGGGCCCGCCGCGTAGCTCCCCCGGCCGCTCCCGCGACGCCCCGCGCGGAGAGGCATCCCGACCCGTCGCGAGGACAATTCCCGATACGCACCCCCCATGCCGGCGGGTACGATCGTAGGCGGCTCGTTCATTGCCGGAAGACCAATCGCGCGCGGCGGCAGCACGCGCCGATCACACCGTCGGGAGCAGCGAGATGGTGGAACAGACGAGCAGGCTCGCCAGCGAGCAGGAAGCGCGCGACGTCGCGGAGGCGGCGCGCGAGGCCGAATGGGAGCGCCGGAGCTTTGCGCGGGCTCTCTTCGGCGGGCGCTTCGATCTGGATCTGCTCTGGCCTCCCCCGCATCCCGATCCCACCGAGCGCAAGCGGGCGGAGGAGTGGCTCCGCCGGCTCGAGAAGTTCGCGCGCGACCACATCGACGGCGACGCGATCCACCGCGAGAGCTGGGTGCCGGACGAAGTGCTACAGGGGCTCGCGGCGCTGGGCGCGTACGGGATCAAGATCCCG
>CAUZJY010000078.1:0-9373 GCA_963580305.1 Gemmatimonadales bacterium UBA6960 | reverse complement strand
GCGAGCCGGCGGAGGAGTGACTCCGCCGGCTCGAGAAGTTCGCGCGCGACCACATCGACGGCGACGCGATCCACCGCGAGAGCTGGGTGCCGGACGAAGTGCTACAGGGGCTCGCGGCGCTGGGCGCGTACGGGATCAAGATCCCGCGCGAGTACGGCGGTCTCGGCTTCTCGCAGACCACGTACGCGCGCGCGCTCCAGATCGTCGCCAGCCGCTGCAGCTCCACGGGCGCGTTCCTGTCCGCGCACCAGTCGATCGGCGTGCCCGGCCCGCCCCATCTACTTCGGCACCGAAGAGCAGAAGAAGAAGTATCTGCCGCGCCTCGCCGGCGGCGCGCTCTCGGCGTTCGCGCTCACCGAGTCGGACGTCGGCTCCGACCCGGCCAACCTGAGCACGCACGCCGAGCTCTCGCCCGACGGCACGTACTGGATCCTGAACGGCGAGAAGCTCTGGTGCACGAACGGTCCGCGGGCGGACATCATCGTGGTGATGGCGGTGACGCCGCCCAGGGACGGACGCCACGGCCTGCGCCCGATCAGCGCGTTCATGGTCGAGACGGCGTGGCCGGGGGTGGAGACGGTCCACCGCTGCGACTTCATGGGCCTCAAGGGCATCTCGAACGGGGTGCTGCGCTTTACCGACGTGAAGGTCCCGGTCGAGAACCTGCTCTGGGAAGAGGGCAAGGGGCTCAAGCTCGCGCTCATCACGCTCAACACCGGCCGACTCTCGCTGCCCGTGTTCTGCGCCGCCGCGGGCAAGGCCTGCCTCGAGATCACGCGCAAGTGGGGCGCCGAGCGCGTGCAGTGGGGTCAGCCGGTAGGCAAGCACGACGCGATCGCCCAGAAGATCGGTCGCATCGCGGCCGACACGTTCGCGATGGAGGCGGCGGTCGAGCTCACCTCGGGCATGGCCGACGCGCACCACTTCGACATCCGCCTCGAGGCCGCGATCGCCAAGATGTGGAACACCGAGCGCGCCTGGGAGATGGCGAACGACACGCTCCAGATCCGGGGCGGCCGGGGCTACGAGACGCACGATTCGCTCCGGGCGCGGGGCGAGGCGCCGTTCCCCGTGGAGCGCATGGTCCGCGATCTCCGCATCAACCTGATCTTCGAGGGCTCCAGCGAGATCATGCGCCTGTTCATCGCGCGCGAGGCGGTGGACGACCACCTGTCGGTGGTGGGCGCGATGGTCGACCCGCGCGCGCCGATGGGGAAGCGTCTGGCCGCCCTGGTGCGGGCGGGTCTGCACTACGCCTGGTGGTATCCGTCACGTTACCTGGGCTGGATCTCCTGGCCGCGCCACTCGAAGTACGGCCCGCTCGCCCGGCACATGCGCTTTGTCGAGCGCACCTCGCGCAGGCTCGCGCGCGCGATCTTCCACGCGATGATGCGGTTCGGCCCGAAGCTCGAGAAGAAACAGGCGGTGCTCGGGCGGATCGTGGAGATCGGGGCCGAGCTGTTCATGATGACCGCGGCCGCGGTCAAGGCGCGCCGGATGATCGAAGCGGATCGATCGAACCGAACGCCTTTGACGCTCGCGGACCTGTTCTGCCGCCATGCGCGGCGCCGCGTGCGGGACCGCTTCGACGAGCTGTTCGACAACGAGGACAACGCGACCTACCGGGTCGCGCGCCGCGCGCTCGACGGCGATCTCGCCTGGCTCGAGCAGGGCGTCGTGACGCATGGACGCGTACCTGGACCTGCCGATAGAGCGGGCGATGACGCCGGAGGGCGAGCGCGACGTCGAGCCCGCCGCCGCGCGGGACAAGACCGAGAGCGCGGCAGCCGCCGGAGACTGTGACGCACCGCGTCCCCCCGGCCAACGACTCTAGGGAAGCTCTGCACAAGTATGGGGGCCCGCGTTATGGGTGCCACAGCCCCTGATCCTAGGCAGCGCGACAGAGCTTCCCTAGCGGCTCCGCCAGATCAGCACCCCCGCGGCCACGCCGAAGAGCGCGCCCATCCAGCCGGCCACCACCCACCCCACGGCCCCCGCGGCGATCGGCACCACCCAACCCGGCACGCGGCGGGGGCGGGACGGAGCGCCCCTCACACCCAGCCCCGCTTCCGGAACCAGATCCAGAGCCCGACCGCGGTCACGATCATCACGCCCCAGACCGCGGGATAGCCCCACCGGCTCTCCAGCTCCGGCATGTACACGAAGTTCATGCCGGAGACGCCGACGATGAACGTGAGCGGAATGAAGATGCCCGCCATTACGGTCAGTACCTTGATCGCCTGGTTCGTGCGATGGGCGACCTGGGAGAGGTACAGATCGATCATCCCGCTCACCACGTCGCGCAGCGTCTCGACCGCTTCGAGCACGCGCAGGGCGTGGTCGTGCCCGTCGCGCAGGTAGAACCGGGTATCCTCCCGGATCAACTCCGACTCGGTACGCATGAACGAGGTGAGAACGTCCCGGAGAGGCCAGACCGCTCGCCGGACCACCAGGAGCTCGCGCGTGAGCTGCTGGAGCTTCCGCATCGTGTGCTGGCCAGGATCATCGAGCAGCTCCAGCTCGAGCTGCTCGGTCACCAGTCCGATGTGATTCAGGATGGTGAAGTAGTTGTCGACCGTGGCATCGAGCAGCGTGTAGGCGAGATAGTCGGCACCCCGATCGCGGAGCTTGGCCTGGCCTCAGCGGAGCCGCTCCCAGGTCGGATCGAAGTCGTCACCGCGCTGCTCCTGAAAGCTGAACATCCAATTGGTGCCCAGCACCAGGCTGACCTGCTCCTCCGCGACCGTCTCGTGCTCGCCGTGCCATTCGAGCTGATAGAGCACGATGTAGAGGTACTCGTCGTACTCCTCGAGCTTGGGACGCTGTCCCACGTGCGCGATGTCCTCGAGCACGAGGGGGTGGAGACCGAACCGCTCTCCGAGCCGCTCAATCAACTCCGTGTCGTGGAGCCCGACCACGTTCACCCAGCTGACCGTGGTCGACTCGCGCAACGCCCACAGCACGGACAGGTCCTGGACGTCCTCGCGCTCGGTGAGCTGCGCCGGGTCGAAGTCGATGAAGCTGACACGCGACCGCTCCTCCTTCTTGGCCCCGACGTGCACGACCCGTGCCGGGCGGCAGCCCCGGCTTCTTGAGCTGCCGGCGCACAAAGCGCCCCATCACGCGGAGCTGGCGCACCGGGTGCAGCTCCTTGGGGACCAGATCGAGCGGGTTCGGAAGGATGGCCATGTTCCCGGGCGCGTCAGCCCTCGATCGAAGCCAGCGCGTCCTCGAATTGACTCCGGTAGAGCCGACCGTACACCTCACTGCGCTCCAGCAGCTCGGCGTGGCAACCCTGGTCCTCAATGCGACCCTGGTCGAGAACCAGGATGCGGTCGGCGCGGATCACGGTGGAGAGCCGGTGCGCGATCACCAGCGTGGTGCACCGCTCCATCAGCCGCTCGAGCGCGTTCTGCACCAACCGCTCGCTCTCCGCGTCCAGGCTGCTCGACGCCTCGTCCAGGATGAGCAGCCGGGGCCTCTTGAGCATGACCCGGGCGATCGCGATCCGCTGGCGTTGGCCGGCAGAGAGGGTCACTCCGCGCTCGCCGACGAGCTGGTCGTAGCCCTGGGGGAAGCCGGTGATGAAGCGATGCGCGTGCGCGGCGCGCGCCGCCTCGATCACCTCCTCCTCGGTCGCGCCCGCGTCGCCGTAGAGCAGGTTCTCCCGGACCGTGCCTGCGAACAGCATCGGCTCCTGGGGCACCAGCCCGATCGCCTGCCGCAAGTCCTCGAGGCGGAGATCGCGCACGTCGACGTCGTCCACCAGGATCCAGCCGCGGTCCACGTCGAAGAAGCGCGGGAGCAGCGAAGCGAGGGTGGTCTTGCCCGCGCCCGAGCTCCCCACCAGGGCGAAGGTGCTCTCCGCAGGAATCTCGAAGTCAATCCCCTCGAGCACCCAGGGCTGGTCCTCGGCGTACCGGAACCAGACGTCTTCGTAGCGGACCACGCCGCGCACGGGCCTGGGCAGCGGACGCGCGTCGATGCGCTCGATCAGCTCGTGGGGATAGTCCATCAGCTCGAAGATCCGCTGGGCCGCGCCAGCGGATTCCTGGAGCTGGCTCCAGAAGCCCGCGAGCGAGGTGATCGCGGCCGAGATCGTGACCGCGTACAGCAGGAAGGCGACCAGCGTGCCAGGGGACAGCTCGCCAGCGAGCACGAGCCGTCCGCCCTCCCAGAGCACGACCACGATCGCCCCGAACGCGGCCATCGTGACCGCGCCGGTGAGCGCCGCGCGGGCGACCCCGCGGCGGAGCCCATCGTCGCGGGTCTTGTCGATCTCGGTGGCAAACCGCTCCGCCTCCCACGCCTCGCGTGTGAAGCTCTGCACCACGCGGATCTGGGTAAAGACCTGCTCGGCGCGCGCCACGGCGCCAGCCAGCGTGTCCTGGATGCGGGTGGAGATCCGCTTGACCCGGCGCCCGAAGAACCACCCGACCAGAATCGCGAACGGGATCGCCGTCAGGGTGACCAGGGTGAGGCGCGGGTTGGTAAGCGTCACGAGCACAAGCGCGCCCACCAGGAAAAGCCCCTGCCGCAGCAGCTCCGGAATCCCGAAGCGGAGCACCTGCTGGATCGTGCCCGCGTCGGCGGCCATCCGGCTCGACAGCTCGCCCACCCGGCGCAGGGCGAAGAATCCGGGCGGCTGGTGCGCGAGGTGGCGGAAGAGATCCTTGCGTAGCTCCGCGATCACCCGCTCGGTGACCGACGCGCTCAGATAGCTCTGCCCGAAGTTGAGGATGGCCTGGACGGCGAACAGCCCCAGGAGCCCGAGCGCGATCCGGTCGAGCAGCGGCGCGCTCCCAGCCAGGAAAGCAGCGTCCAGGAGCCAGCGCACCGCCAGCGGGAAGACGAGCCCGATCGCCGTGCTCGTGAGCAGCAGGACAGCGCCCAGCAGGATTCGCCCCCGGTAGGGGCGGATCCGAGGAAGCAGGCGCCGGAGGAAGCTGACGGCCCGGCGGGGGCTCAAGCGCTCGAAGGGCGGCATCAGGGAAACTTAGCGATGGCGCCCGGCCGCGTGGGGGGATGATCTGCCCGGGCGCGCTCCCTGATTATCTTTGGGGCGCCATGAGCCCCACCCCCCAGCACCACCGGGCCTTCCAGGTCAGCGCCGTCTGGACGCTCGGCCTGCTCTTCCTCGGGAGCGTCGTGCACGCGACCGGCTCCAGCCTGGCCTGCCCCGACTGGCCGACCTGCTACGGCAGCATGCTTCCCGCCATGGAGGGAGGGGTCTTCTGGGAGCACCTGCACCGGCTGGTGGCGGGCGGGCTGATCCTGATGTGGGGGCTCGCCTGGTGGCTGGCGCGCCGGGAAGGCGCGTCTTGGCGGGTGCAGGTTGGGTGCGCTCTCGGCTTCGCGCTCCTGGTGGTGCAGGCGGTGTTCGGGGGGGTGACCGTGCTGCTCCGGCTCCCGGCAGCGGTCTCGACCACGCACCTCGTGCTCGCGCTGCTCTTTCTCGCGCTGGTGGTGACGCTGGCGGTGGAGAGCTCGCCGCGCCGCGGGGAGGCCGAGGCGTTTGCCCCCGGGCTCCGGCGCGCCCTCCGCCGCTGGGGACACGCGGCGGCCGCGACGGTGCTCGTGCAGTCCGTGGCCGGGGGGCTCGTGCGGCACATGGAGGGCGGGCTCGCCTGCCCAGACGTCCCGCTCTGCCTGGGAGAGGTGGTGCCCCCATTCGTGCACCCGCTGGTCGCGCTCCACTTCGCGCATCGGGTGCTCGGCGTGATCACCGCGGTGGTCGTGCTCGCGGCGACGGGGGCGATCCTGCGCGCCGGCGCACGGGGAGCGGTGGCCCGACTCGCGGCGGTCGCCTCTGCGCTCGTGGTCGCTCAAATCGGGCTCGGGATCTGGTCGGTGGCGGGGCGGCTCGCCGTGGCGCCCGTGTCGCTGCATACGCTCGTGGCCGCATTGCTCTTCGCCGCGGCGATCGCGCTAGCGGGCTGGGGACGCGTGACGCCGCCCTCGCAGCCGCCTGCGACGGCCGCTTCAGCTGCGGCCGTCAGTGCGCTCCACCGAAGCACGTGGTGAACCTGGCCGAGCTGGGCGATCTGCTGGCGCGCGTGAACGCCGGCCTCAATCTCACGAGCTTCCTACTGCTCGTGGCGGGGCTCGTCTTCATCCGGCGCCACGACCTGCACCGCCATCGCCGTGCGATGACGGGCGCGCTCTGGGCCTCCGGGCTGTTCCTCACCTTCTACCTGACGCGGGTCGCGCTCACCGGCACGCATCGCTTCGCCGGAACGGGGGCGGCCCGGGCCACCTACCTCGGCATCCTGTTCTCGCACATGGTACTGGCCGTCGCGCTCGCACCGCTCGTGCTACGCCTCATCTGGCTGCTCCGCAAGCGGCGCTTCTCCGATCACGCGCGCCTCGCGCGCTGGACCTATCCGATTTGGCTGTACGTGTCGGTCACGGGGATCGTAGTCTATCTCCTCCTCTACCAGGTCTACGGCTACCTGTGAGCAGCGGCAGCAGCAGGGCGGCGGCAGCACGGTCGCCGGCGCTTGGCGCCCCTGCCTATCCTCTTCCTCCTGCCCGTTTACCCGTTCAACGCCAATGCTCGCTACCGGTGACCAAGAGCGGCTAGCGCGGGTCCTCCGCGCTAGCGGGGACGCCGCCCGCAACCCGGGGCCCGACGAGATGCGCCACCTCATCCGGCGCGTCCAGCGGATCGCGGTGGCCGGCATGTCGCGCGACCCGATGAAGCCCGCGCGTCGCGTGCCTTCCTATTTGGCCGCGATGGGTGCGGAGATCATCCCGGTGAATCCGTTCGCGGGGCGAATGCTGGGCCGGACCACGCGCGCCACCCTCCAGGACGTGCGGGAGCCGGTGAACATGGTGTTGATCTTCCGTCCCTCCAGCGAGGTCGCGCCCTTCGTCCGGGCAGCGGCGGCGCGGCCCGAAGCGCCGGTGATCTGGCTCCAGGAGGGAATCCGGGACGACGAGGCCGCGGCCGAGGCGCGCGCCGCGGGGCGAACCGTGGTGCAGGACCTGTGCATCTACCACGTGCACCGGGCGATGGGCGGGACCCTCCGCCGCGGGTCTCGGCGGGACTAGTGGCCCGCTAGATCCCGAGCTTCTCCGCGACCCAGCTGGCGTGCTCGCCGGCCTTCACCTTTCTCCACACATCGGTGACCCGCCCCTGCTCGTCGATCAGGAAGGTGCTGCGCACGATTCCGAGCGACTTCACGCCGAAGCTCAACTTCTCGCGCCACACGCCATATGCCTCGGCGGCCCGGTGGTCCTCGTCGGCAAGCAGGGGAAAGTTGAGCCCGTACTTCTCCTTGACCTTCGCGTGCGACTTGGCCGAGTCCGGCGAGACGCCGAGCACGACCGCGCCCACGTCGTTCAGCCGCGCCATGTCGTCGCGCAGGTCGCACGCTTGGGTGGTACATCCTGGCGTGTCGTCCTTCGGATAGAAGTAGAGCACGACCTTCTTCCCACGGAGGTCCTCGAGCGAGACGGTGGAGCCGTCGTCCGCCTGGAGGGTGAAGTCCGGGGCCACGTCGCCCGTCTTGATCTGTGCCATGCTCATCCGATCTCGGGGTTCAGGATCAGCCCCCGCGCCTCCTCGGGGGTGCGCTCCTCGGCTAACACGGTCCAGCGGCAGAGTGCGTCCTTGCGCGCCTCGCAGAGCGCGTGCGCGATTCGGACCCGCCGCCCAAAGTAGCGCTGTGTCACGGCCTCGCAGAAGCCGGTGAGGACGTGGCACGCGTCGCCGCCCGGATCGCTCTCGATGAACAGATGGGTCCGGGCCTCGAGCACGAAGGGGCCCGGGCCGAGCCCGCCGATCCGCCGTCCGAAGAGCTTGACCAGCCCGCGGCGCGCCTGCCGCCGGGCCAGGCCGTAGCCGAGCGAGCGCGGGAGTCCCCGCCGCCATCCCGCCGGGCGGTCGTCTCCGGCCAGAATCCCGCCGGCCTGGAAGAACACCTCCTCCGAGTCCGGCCGCCGGATCACGAGGCGCACCAGGTCACGGAACTCGTCGTCGGAGATCCGCTCCTTGCGCTTGACTTCCTCCCGGTAGCGGCGGATCTGGCGGTCGATCACGTCCGACAGCCCCAGCCGGCGGGGCATGGTGATCGAGGGGTCCTCGGACTCGAGCACCTCGCTGGGGCGGTCCTGGTGCTTGATGACCTCCAGGAGGGTGAGCGCGACCACCGAAGCGATCCGGCGGGACGTCTTCTCCAGGACGGCTCGGGCGGTGGCAGACTCCGTCGACATGTGAGGGAATCTTTCCCAGCGCACGCCGGGGGGCAACAGCCTCATTGGAAGGGGGGGGACCCGGGGGGCGGAGTTTTTTCGCAAACGTACCAACAATGAGAGTGACACCGCGCACGGGCGGTGCTTACTTGGAGCAGACAGAGCGGCGGGAGACGAAGCATCCTCGCGAGGCCACCCTGGGGGGGCTGGTATCGTGCCCCGAGATGCTTCGACCTCCCCCGTTCTGTTTTTTTCCCCTGCGCGTCTTCTCTTCTGTTTTTCCTCGCGCGAGCTCTCCGTCTATCGCACGGCTCCCCTCGCATTCCTTTCCCCCACCACCTCTTTCCCCGCGCGTTCCCGCGGCCTCTTCTGGCGCTTTCCCGCGCCTCTTTCCCCCCGCCTTCCACGCCCCCTTTCCAGCGCCGTGCGGCGGATGGCGGATACGAACCTGAACGCGCCGCGACCCAAGTCGACGGCGTGGGCTCCACGGCGTGGGAACCCGTAACCTGGCACCCCATGGCCTGAACCTTGCAGCTGCGCTTCGCCTGCCCGCCGTCTCTCCGATCCTGGGCAACCAGGGGCAGTGGGATCTGATCGGACTCGAAAAGGCCGGATGGACCGCGGGCCAGATGCAGGCGGTGACACCGGCGGCGCGGACGGCCGTAGAGGAGGGGGGAGGCTCCGCCTCCCCGGGCTGGCAGGGCATGGAGGGATGGTCCAGGAAACGGGCAGATTGAGCCTGCGGGGGCTTGTGAAAGAAACCCCCCCACCCCATCTTCGGGCACAGGGAAAGACGACAACGTTGTGACCATCCGCGCAGAGCACCGGGGCAGGTACCGCCGTTTGCGGTAGCGCCTTTTTTTGTCCCTCTGCCCGGATCGCCGATGGAGCTTCAGCACGACGAGCCGAAAGGACGACGGGTTATGGTCAAGCCGAACCCCGATAGAGACGCGGCCGAGCGCAGCCTGGCGCAGCTGGCGGACGAGGAGCTGGTGACCTCGCATCTGGCCGGCCGCCCCGGAGCGTTCCAGGAGCTGTACAACCGCTACCGTGACCGGCTGATCCACTTCATCACGCGCAAGACCGGGGATCCGGATCGTGCGCAGGATCTGGTGCAGGAGGCGTTCATCCGGGTGACTCGGCACCTGCATCGCTTCGACACGTCGAAGAAGTTCTC
>CAUZJY010000077.1:0-9660 GCA_963580305.1 Gemmatimonadales bacterium UBA6960 | reverse complement strand
GCCCCCGGCCTCCTGCACTCCCTGCCAGCACGCCCACTGCTTGCCGAACCATCCCTTGGGGAGCTCGGCGCCATCGAGCACACGCAGCCGCGCCGTCCCCGCAGCGGTGGGGGTGGCCAGAGCGCGCGCGGCCGCACCCGTCCCGTCTTCGCTGCGATCGTCCACCACGATCACCTCGAAGTCCGGGTAGTCGCTCGCGAGGAGCGAGCCCACGCAGCGCGCGATGTTGTGCGCCTCGTTGCGGGCCGGGACGATCACGCTGACCCGGCTCCCGGCGGGGAGGGGCTCCCCCCCTCCGCCACGCGGCGCGTCCCGGAGGGGGGGCGGGTCGCGCACGAGGAGCACGATGAGCGCGATCAGCAGGGCCCACGGGAGGACCCAGAGCAGGGCGGCCGTCGACATACCGTGCCAATCTCGGGGCGGGGCCTGGCGGCCACCACTGCGGGCGGGCCGCTCGGAGCGTCACGCACCACCGCGGGCGGATTACCGCGGCGCGGAGGGAGAGGGAGCGTCCGCGACGTTCTGGTCGATGCGGAGCGTGGTCTCCCCCTAAGCGATCGGTCACGTTGAATCCACCCCGCCAGAGCGCGGCACCCTGGACTCCGGAGTCCGCCGGCGCGTGGGCCAGGGAGAAGCCGGCCTGCGATGCGACCCAGAGCGGAGGCTCCCCTCCATCCGGCAGCGCCTCGCTGCATGGCGTCGCGCAGCGCCCGCGCGTTGCTCGCGTGGGCGGGAGGGCCGGGCGGTAGCGGCCGTCGTGCGCGAGCGCCGCCGCCCATGCCGCGACGTACGCCCGCAGCGCGGGGGAGACGTGCTCCACTCGCTCGACATCGAGGAAGATCGCGGTGCCGCGCGCGAGGCCGTTGGTGCGCGTGCAGCGTGCCGGCAGGCTGTCGGGGGGCGGAGCGTCGCCGGCCGCCCAGTCCTGCTCGCCGACGAACAGAGCACCGCCATCCCCCACCCCATCCGCTCGAGCGCCGCCCTGAGGCCCATCCAGGAGGTGCCGGTATAGCAGGGCGCCGGCAGGTAGTATCCGACCCAGCGGAGGGGAGAGCGCGCACGCCGCTGCCCATCGCGGCGTCGCCCGGTTACTCGCGCGTGTCGAAGCCGGGCACGGCGGCGTAGCGGGTCGGGTCCGGCTCGGGGCGCTCGGCGGCCGCGGGTGTGCATCCCGCCAGGAGCAGCACGGGGGCGCCGAGGACGAGCGCGGCGCGGAGGAGGGCGAGAGTCCCGAGTCGGGAGAGCTTCTGCACGGTGGCTCCAGGTGGTTGGTCGGCCCGCCCGGATTGCACTCCCCGTACCGAAGCTAACCTTCGCCGCCTCGCTTGGGCGTCCAGCGCGTGGAATCGCGCACTCGGTACTTCTCGAGGACGCGCTCGAGCGCCTCGCCCAGGTCGATCCCCTGCTGGTTGGCGATCACCAGCAGCACGAAGAGGACGTCGGCGAGCTCCTCGCCCAGCTCCTGGTCCGCCTCCTCGGGCTTCTTCGACTTGGGGCCGAAGCGGTGATTGAACAGCCGCGCCAGCTCCCCCACCTCCTCGGTCAGCCGGGCGAGGTTGGCGAGGGGTGTCCAGTAGCCCTCTTCGAAGCGCCCGATCCACGCGTCCACCCGCGCCTGCGCGTCCTTGAGCTCCATGAGCGGGGAAACTAGGCCCCGCCGGATTCCACCGCTGCCCACCCGCCGCATGACCCCGTGCCGCGGTCCCCCCGGCGGCGCGCAGTCTGCTAGCTTTCGATCACCATGAGCGACGAGCACGACCACGAGGCCCCTCCGCTGGATCTGGGGGACGGCACCCTGAGCGGCTACCTGGAAATCCACCAGCGACCACCCGCCTTCGAGGGGGTGGACGGGCAGCCCTACACCGTCTCCATCGAGGTCGAGAGGAGCTCCAACCTCCGGGCCCCCTGGCTCGGTTACCTGATCTTTCCGCGCTGGGCGGAGACCGGGCTCGGCATCGTCGGGCACGTCGAGCTCCCCGTGCTCTGGGAGGGAAAGGCGCGCGAGGAGGTGGTCGCGCTCGCGGGCGCCACTCCGCTGCTGGAGGTGAAGCGGCTCTTGGACGAGGCGATCCGCCGGCGCGCGCACGAGAGCTGGTGATGCTCCGCAACACGCTGATCCAGCTGGGCGAGTCGGACGCCGCGCGAACGCTGGTCACGCACAGTCCGCTCCGCGCGCTCAGCCGCCGCTTCGTTCCCGGCGATCGCACCAAGGATCTGATCCGCGCGCTCGCGGAGGCGCGCGGGAGGGGGGATGACGGGAACGGGCAACTACCTGGGCGAGGCGGTGGAGGAGCCGGTGCAGGCGCGCCGCGCCGCCGACGTGTACGCGGACGTGCTCGAGCGCATGGCCTAGGCGGGGCTCGAGGGGAACGTCTCGCTCAAGTTCACCCAGCTCGGGCAGGCGATCTCGGAGTCCTGCCTCGCCGAGAACCTCGGCCGCGTGCTCACCGCGGCCGCCCGGACCGGTGCGTTCATCCGCTTCAACCTGGAATCGTCCGCGTACACGACGAGCACGCTCGATGCCTTCGAGAAGCTGTGGACGGAAGGCCACCACAACATCGGGGTGGTCCTCCAGTCCTACCTGCGGCGCACCGCCGCGGACATCGAGCGGATGAACCGGCTCGGGGGGCGCGTACGCGGAGCCCGAGGAGGTCGCGTTCCAGGACCGGGACGAGGTAGACCGGAGCTTTGTCGAGCTGATGCGGCGGCTGCTCACCGCGGGCCACTACCCGGCGATCGCCACGCACGACGAAGAGATGATCGCGGCCACCCTCCACTGCGCGGCGCAGGAGGGGATCCGCTCTGACGCGTTCGAGTTCCAGATGCTGTACGGCGTGCGCCGCGACCTCCAGCGCAGCCTGGTCGCGGAGGGGTGGCGGGTACGGGTGTACGTGCCCTTCGGCGACCATTGGTACCCATACCTCATGCGGCGGCTTGCCGAGCGCCCGGCGAACGTGCTCTTCCTAGCCGGCAGCCTGGTGCGCGAGTCCCCACTCGGATTCCTGTGGTGAAACGGGCGCAGGCGGACCCGGCGGCGGTGAGCGAAGCGGCGGGGGCCGAACCCTTCCTGCGCATCACCGAGATCTACCACTCGGTGCAGGGAGAGTCGACCTGGGCCGGGCTTCCCTGCACCTTCGTGCGCCTGACCGGCTGCCCGCTGCGCTGCGTCTGGTGCGACACGGCGTACGCGTTCCACGGCGGCGAGCGCATGACGCTCGAGGAGATCCTCGCCCGCGTGCGGGCGCTTCGCTCGAAGAGCAGAACCAAGCTGGTGGAGGTGACGGGGGGCGAGCCGCTCGCGCACCCGAACGCGTTTCCCCTGGTGGAGCGGCTGCTCGACGAGGGCTTCACCGTGCTGGTCGAGACCTCCGGCGCCTTCGACGTGGCGCCGCTCGACACGCGCGCCCACCGGATCATGGATCTCAAGTGTCCGGGCTCCGGGGAGTCGCACCGGAACCTCTGGTCGAACCTCCACCACCTCGGACCGGGCGACGAGGTCAAGTTCGTGGTCAAGGACCGTGCGGACTGGGAGTGGACCGCGTGCACGATCACGGAGCGCGGGTTGGACGAGCGCGTGCGCGGGGGCATGCTTCGGGCGCTGCTCGTCTCGCCCGTCTGGGGGGAGGTCGATCTGGAGGCGCTCGCCGGATGGATCCTGGAGTCGGGGCTGCCGATCTGTTTCCAGGTGCAGCTGCACAAGCTGATCTGGGGACCGGAGCGAAAGGGCGTTTGACCGCAGACCCCCGCTTCGGCGTCCTGCGCGAGGCGCTCGCCGCCTACGCCTCCGATCCGGACGATCCCGCCCCGGCCGCTGCGGATTCCCTCCGGGCCGCGGTAGCGCTCGTGGTGCGGGGGCGGGAGCCGCTCGAGGTTCTCCTGATCAAGCGCGCTCGGCGGGAGGGCGACCCGTGGTCAGGGCACATGGCGCTTCCCGGCGGGCGCCGCGATGCCGCCGACCCGTCGCTCCTCCAGACCGCCGTGCGGGAGACGAAGGAGGAGACCGGAGTCGAGCTCGCGGATGTCGGGGTCCACCTCGGCCGGATCGAGACGGTTCGGACCGAGAGCCCGCTGCTGCCCCGAATGAGCATCACGCCGCACGTCTTCGGCGTGCCGGCCGACACGCCCGCCCAGGCCGCGAGCTCCGAGGTAGACGCCGTGCACTGGGTGCCGCTCAACGTGCTTCGCCAACCGGCGGTGCGCGGAACGGTCGAGATCCCGCTCCCCGACGGGCCGCAAGGCTTTCCCTGCTTGAGGGTGGTGGACGACGTCGTGTGGGGGCTCACCTACCGGATCCTGGACCACTTCCTCGCGCGCGCATCCGAGGTGTTCCCGCTGCCGCGCGGGGAGTGAGGGCCCGAGCCCCTTGAGCCCCTTGAGCCCCTGGGTCCGGACATCTGGTCCCGCCGGATCACCTCCAGTGATCGGCTGGTGTACCGGTCACGCACGAGCACATCGACTTTCTACAAGCTCGCTACCACTACTAACGCCTCCCTACAGGCCCTTGCCGAGTAATCGGGGCGCAAATTTCGTATGACGGATTCAAGGCTAGCGGCGTGCGCCCAAGGCGCGTGCACCGCCAGCCTACCTGACCGGCGAATCTACGATGTAACCGGGCGGCTACTCGGCGCAGCCCGAGCCAACGCGAGCCGCGTGTCAGGTGCCGTAGTGGCGTTGTAGCATCTACTCTGCTGAGTCAGAAGTGACCTGCAGAAGATGCCGAGCTTCTCCAAGATTTCATCGGCGGCCTTGGTCCAGACGAAGGGCTTCGGGTCGCGGTTGTTGCTGTCCAGGTACTGGCGGATCGTCTGCTTCAAGGATGGCCGGCCGCGATGAGCGCTGCGTTTCAGGCGTTTGCGGGACGTATGGTCATCACGATGCTAAGGGCCAACGTGGACCGGAGCCGGGTGGCTGATGATGACCTGATCTTCCTGAGGTGCATCGATGCCAACGTTCCCCCGACCCTCGACCTGCATCTCATCCTCGACAACTACGGCACCCACAAGACGCCCATGACCAAGCGCTGGCTCCTGGGTCGCCCGCGCTTTCATCTGCACTTCACGCTTACCGGGAGCATCGTGGATGAACCTCGTCGAATCCCGGTTCTCCGTTTACCCACGGCAACTTCACACTCCCGAACTCGGCCGCGAATCATGTCGGTGCGTGGTTCATGTGCGAATGGTTTCGCGCATGCGCTTGAGCAGGACGGATCTCGGCCGCGCACATCGGAACCGCGCCAAGCATCCTCTGGCGCGCTCGAGAAGCCGTGCGAGGACTGGACTCCCATGGCCGGATTCTCACCTCCCCGCGACCACCTCCGGCTCGTCGACCCACTCCGCGATGAACACGTTCGTGTTGCCGGGGTGGCTCTCGTTCCGGTTCGAGCCGAACGTGAGATAGCGCCCGTCCGGGCTGAACATGGGGAAGCCGTCGAAGCCGGGGGTGAAGGTCACGCGCTCGAGCCCGGTGCCGTCGACGTTGATCAGGTAGAGGTCGAAATCGCGCCCGCTCGGGTCGTCCATGTTCGAGGAGAACAGGATCTTGTCCCCGGAGGGGTGGAAGTAGGGCGCGAAGTTGGCGGCTCCGTTGCTCGTCACCTGGCGCGCGTTCGAGCCGTCCGCGTCCGCGACCCAGATCTCGAGCACGCTCGGCCGGATGAGCCCCTCTGCCAGCAGCGCGCGGTAGCCCGCCTGCTCCGCGGCGTCCTCCGGGTAGTGCGCGCGCCAGACGATCAGGCTCCCGTCGGGAGAGAAGAACGCGCCGCCGTCGTAGCCGAGGCGATTCGTGATCCGGCGCACGTCGGTCCCGTCGAGCGCCATGGTGTACAGCTCGAGGTCCCCATCGCGCGTGCTCGTGAACACGATCCGGTCGCCGCGCGGAGAGATGGTGGCCTCCGCGTCGTAGCCCATCTGATCCGTCAGCTGTGCGACGATCTCCCCCTGCGAATCCGCCAGGAACAGATCGTACGTCTCGTAGATCGGCCACACGTAGCCGCGCGAGAAGTCGGGCTCCGCCGGACACGCCGGATCGTGGTGGTGCGTCGAGGCGTAGATGATCCGGTCACCGGCCGGGTAGAAGTACGCGCACGTGGTGCGGCCGTCGCCGGTGCTCACCAGCGCGGTGTCGCCGGTCGCGAGGTCGAGCGTGTAGATCTGGTCGCATCCGCCCGACGGCGCCTTGCGCTGGAAGACGAGCCGGGTTCCGTCGGGTGAGAAGTACGCCTCGGCGTTCTCGCCCTCGAAGGTCAGCTGGCGCTGACTGCGGAGGTGCCCCTCACGGGGATCGGCGGAGAACGGGGTTCCCGCGGTGACCTGGACGGCCGGGGCTTCGGCGGCGTCCACCTCCGCGCCGGGCTCCTGCGGAGCGCAGGCGAAGGCAGCGGTCAGCGCGAGGACCGCGAGCGAAGGAGTTTTCATGCGTGCTCGACCTGGCGTGCGGACGGGAGTGGCGTTCACAACGGCCGCGCTCCTGCTGCCGGCCGCCTGCTCAGCCCAATCATGTCCTCCCGCCCCGCGCACGGTCCAGGGCTCGCAGACGGCGCCGCTCGCCGACGTCCGCTGGCTCGCCGCCGACGCGCTGGAGGGCCGCGCCGCCGGAAGCGAGGGCGGACGCTGCGCCGCCGAGTACCTGGGGGCGAGCTTCGCGGCGATCGGGCTGGAGCCGGCAGGCTCCGGCGGCGAATGGCGGCAGCCCTTCGCGCTCCGCGTCGGGGCCGAGATGGCGGTGGCGAACCGCCTCGCGGTCGCCGGCCGCACGCTGGAGCTGGGCCGGGCGTGGTCGCCCTACGGCTTCGCGGCATCTGGCGTCATCGAGGGCCCGCTGCTCTACAGAGGGAGCGGGGTCGCGCGCCCGGGTGGCGAGCGGCCGGTGCCGGTGTCCGGTCGCATCGTGGTGCTCGAGAAGGAGACCCCCGGCGCGAGCGGCGTCTACGCGGATCCGCACTTCAAGGCGACGATCGCCTCACGCCAGGGAGCGCGCGCCGAGGTGGCGAACGTGATCGGCCTGCTTCCGGGGTCCGACCCGGTGCTGCGCGATGAGGTGGTGATCGGCGGCGCGCACTTCGATCACCTGGGACGAGGCGGAGAGGGCTCGCGCGCGGCGGGTTCGAGCGAGATCTACAACAGCGCCGACGACAACGCGAGCGGGACCGCCGCCATGCTCGAAGTGGCGCGGCGGGTGTCCGAGGGAGCCCGGCCGGCGCGGAGCATCCTTTTCATCGCATTCGATGCCGAGGAACGCGGGCTGCTCGGATCGGAGCACTACGTGGACGAGCCCGTCCGGCCGCTCGCGCGCACGGTCGCGATGCTCAACCTGGACATGGTGGGGCGGCTTGGATCGGGTCCCCTCACCGTGCTCGGGATGGGAAGCGCTACCGGCTAGGACGCCATCCTCAAGGCGGCGAACGCCGCGCTCTTCCCTCGCCTTCCCCTGCGCGCAGTCGCGGACGGCCGCGGTTCCTCCGACCACACCCCCTTCGAGGCCCGGGGGGTGCCGGCACTCCACTTCTTCACCGGCACGCACGAGGACTATCACCTCCCGAGCGACGACTGTGAGCGCATCGACGCGGAAGGACTCGAGCGGGTCGCGGCGCTGGTGGCTGAGCTCACCGTCCGGATCGCAGGCGGGGGGGGGCGACGCGCCGATGACGCCCGCGCCCCCGGAGCCCCGGTAGTCAGAAGTCCTCGCTCCTGACGACCTCGATCCCGCGCCGGGCCAATTCCCGGATGTACTCGTCCGCCGGGACCGCCTCGTCCGGGGTGTGCACCCCGCACTCGCGCACGCGCCCGTCCACCTGCATCAGCGCGGTGACGGCGAGCGAGTAGCCGGTGGTGCGCATCATCGCGGTGATCCCGTGCCCCTCGTCGTAGCGGTCGAGCACGTCGTAGCGGAGGGTCCGCGGAGCACCGCCCCGCGAGCCGCGCACCACCACCCGGAGCACCGCCACGTCGCGGGGATCGCCACCGGTGAGATGCGGGGTGGCGGGCCTGGATGAGGACGTCGCGTGGCGCCACGTGCTGGCCGTTCACCCGAATCGGGGTCCGCTCGAACAGCCCCAGCTCCCGGATCGCCTCCATAATGCGCGCGTGCCCGGGGTAACGAAGCGTCTTGTAGACCATCTCGGGGATCTTGCCCTGGTGGCGGTACGGCATCGTCGATACGCCGCCGGCGGTGTGGAACGCCTCGAGGGTGCCGACGGGCTCCGGGAAGCGGACCTCCTCGATGTCGGAGAGGGCCTGCTTGGTCACGAGCCTTCCGCCCTCCAGCACGACCGAGGGGGTCATGTAGTAGTCGATCACGCCCTCGAGCGAGTAGACGATGTGATAGTTGAGCGGGGGGCGCGGGTGCTGCGGGAGCCCGCCCACGTAGAGCCGCACTGCGTCTACCCACTCGAGTGCGTCGATCCCCGCCTGGGCCAGGATGTTGACCATCCCCGGGGCCAGCCCGCAGTCGGGGATCACGGACAGCCGGTTCTGGACGGCCTCCCCGTCCAAGGCGCGCTGCCGCTCGACGATCTCGGTGTTCCCCCCCAGATCGCTGTAGTGCGCCCGGGCAGCCAGGGCGAGCGCGGCCATGTCGTAATTGAAGAAGTAGGGGAGGGCGCAAAGCACCGCGTCCTTCCCAGCCATCGCCTGGGCGACCGCGGCGTGATCGCTCGCGTCCAGGCGCATCAGCTCGAGGCGGCCGGGAGCCCCCGGCCGGAGATGGCGCTCGAGGAAAGGTGGGAGACGGTTCACGTCCCGGTCCGCGACCACGACGCCCTCCACGTCCCCATGCTGGAGGAGATCGAATGCGGCGGCCGTACCCTGAGCGCCCCCGCCCAGCACCAGAAACTTCATCGCCCTCCTTTGTTTCCGTCAGCCGAATATCTCCGACTGATCCTCCCGGCCCGCGGCCGCCCCCGCGCCCCGGCCCGAGCCGCCCTCGCGGCCTCCGGTGGCCCCCTCTCCAGCCGCGCGCCCGGCGGAGGCCGCGCGCGTGACCTCGACCACGCGGTCACCAGCGGCGAGCGCGAGCAGGCGGCTCCCGCGTGTCCTCCTCCCCTGCACCGGAATCCGCCCGGCGGGAACCCGCGCCACCTGGCCACCCGTGGTGACGAGCATCACCTCGTCGCCCTCCAACACCTCCATCGCGCCGACCAGCGGACGCGCGTCCGGTCCGGCCGGAACCACCAGGTTGCCGACCCCTCCCCGCTTCTGGAGGGGGAACTCGGCCACCGGCGTGCGTTTGCACATTGCGTCGTCGCTCACCATGAGCACGTGGGCGTCGCGCCGGATCACGATCAGGCCGACCACCTGGTCCTCGTCCCGGAGATCCATCCCCTTCACACCCTGGGCCGTGCGGCCCAGCTCGGGCACGTCGGCCTCCGGGAAGCGGATGGCCCGCCCCTCCCTGGAGAGGATCATCAGCTCGGCGTCGCCATCGGAGAGGGCCGCGTCGATGATCCGATCGCCGGACTTCACCCCGGCCGCGATGATCCCCCCCGAGCGCGGGTTGGAGAACTCGGTGAGGGGGGTGCGCTTGACGATGCCGTTCGCGGTCACGAACACGAGCACGCGCTCTTGCTCGAGATCGTCCACGGGCACCACCGCCACGATGGGATCCCTACGGTTCGCACCGCCGAGCAGCGCGTACACGGACTGTCCGCGCGAGGCGCGCCCGCTC
>CAUZJY010000076.1:0-9675 GCA_963580305.1 Gemmatimonadales bacterium UBA6960 | reverse complement strand
CACCGGCCGGTCCTCGGGCAGCTCGTCCGCCCGGTCGGTCAGCTCGGCGAGCGGGAGGTGGACCGCGCCCTTCGCCTCCAGGTTGCCGACGTCCCACTCCCAGAGGTCGCGCACGTCGACGAGCACAGGCGCGCTGGCACCGGCGAGCGCCTCGGCCAGCTCCTCCACGCCGATCTCGTTGGGGTCGGATCCCACCGCGGAGTCCGCCGACGCGACCAGGCCGCAGAAGAGATCATAGTCGATGAGTTCCTTCTGGGTGGGATGATCCCCACACACCGGGCACGCGGGATCGCGCGAGACGCGCACCTCGCGGAAGCGGAGCTCGAGCGCGTCCAGGATCAGCAGCCGGCCGGCGAGCAGCTCGCCCGTCTTCAGGATCCACTTGATCGCTTCGAGCGCCTGGAGCGATCCGATGATCCCGGGGAGCACACCCAGCACCCCGCCCTCCGCGCAGTCGGGGACGAGGCCGGGCGGGGGGGGCTCGCGGAACAGGCAGCGGTAGCAGGGCCCGCCCGGGGTCCCGAACAGCGCCACCTGCCCCTCCCAGCGCAGCACCGCTCCGTACACGTAGGGCCGGCCGCTCAGCACGCAGGCGTCGTTGACCAGGTAGCGGGTCGGGAAGTTGTCGCTCCCGTCGATCACCAGGTCGTAGCGCGGCACGACCTCCAGCGCGTTCGCGGAGGTGAGCCGCACGGGATGCTGCTCGATCACCACGTGCGGGTTCACGTCGTGTAGCCGCTCGGCGGCGGACTCGAGCTTGGAGCGGCCGATCGAGGCGGTGCCGTGCAGGATCTGCCGCTGGAGGTTGGTGGCGTCGACCTGATCGTGCTCCACGATCCCGAGCGTGCCCACCCCGGCGGCCACCAGGTAGAGCGCGGCCGGCGAACCCAGCCCCCCCGCCCCGACCAGCAGCACGCGCGCGACCTTGAGCCTCTTCTGTCCCGCCACGCCGACCTCGGGGAGCACGAGGTGACGGGCGTAGCGGAGCAGCTCGTCCCGGCCGAGGAGCGGGGCCACAGGCGAAGCCTGGGGAGGCGGGGCGGATCGGTTGGACGACATCGGCGTTTTCACCCCCAGGCGTGTACGCCGGTTCCGACCGGCATCCGGCATGCAGACATCGCGGATGCGAATCGCGCGCACGAATCCACCGGAGGTCTCGATGTCCCAGAGCAGCCGAATCCCCGCCCTCAACCGCGGCCTCCAGGACGCTGCCGCCTGGTTTCGCGAGCTCGCGCGGATGCCGCCCTTCCAGTCGGAGGAGCAGGCCTACGCCGCGTTCCGTGCGGTGATCCATTCGCTGCGCGACCGGCTCGAGATGCACGAGGCGGTCCACTTCGCCGGACAGATACCCACACTCGTGCGGGGGATCTACTACCAGGGATGGGTGCCGTCGCGCGCGCCGAACGACGAGCGCACGCTGCCGAAGTTCCTGGCCAGCGTGCGCGAGAGCTTGGGCCCCGGGCAGCCAGTGGATGCGATACCGCTCAAGCCGGCCACCCGCGTGGTCTTAGAGTTTTGCGAGCGCAAGTTCGACACGGGACAGATCCCCCACATCCGCGAGCAGCTCCCGCGCCACGTACAGGAGCTGTGGCCGAGCTACGCCGCGGCCGTCGGCACGTAACCTCGGCTCAGTCCGCCAGGAGCACGCGCGCGCCACCCGACGACGTAATCTGGAAGAGCGCCGTGTCGTCGCGGAGCCGTTCGACCACTTCGGTTGAGCCCCCCACGCGCTCTAGCGCGTCGGCGAGCTGGATCGCCAGTACGTAGAATTGGGCGGGAATGTTGTCGCTCGGCGGTCCGGCCAGATGTCACGCCCCAGGAGCCCCCGGTACCTGTAGACCTCGTCATAGAGCGTGAGCGAGCGCTCGACGTCGAAGCGCTCGGCGCCCAGCTCGGGAGGGCCCTCGGTGTAGCCCAGCTCGTCCAGCTCCTCCTGCGGCCGCAGCATCAGCTTGGTCGCGAGCCCGTGGCGCACGCCCCACTCGTGTAGCCCCAGCTCGCCCATCATCCCGCCGGTGGTCGCGAAGTAGATCGGTCGCCTGCCCGCGCTCTCGCGGATGAAAACGAGCGGCGATCCGGTGGCTCCGATCGAGCAGGGTCCCCGCGGGATAGGCGACCGTGAGGGTGGGAAAGGCCACGTGCAGCTCCTCGGGGAGCCACCCGCCCGCCACGTTGTCGAACAGCTCCGGGGCGGTGGTCGAGATCGGGGCGTGTGGGAGCCCCGGGTCATCGTACAGCTCCACTCCCTCCGGCGCCACGTAGGGGCGCTGCCGGCTGGGCGCGGTCAGCCGCTGGAGCTGCTTGGGATACCAGAGCGTGTGCAAGTACTGGCTCACGATCACGGTCACGTCCCGGCGCACCCCCTCCACCTCCTGCAGGTACCAGAGCGGGAAGGTGTCGTTGTCGCCATTGGTGAAGAGGATCGCGTACGGCTCGACGCTCATCAGCAGATCGTACGCCCAATCGCGTGCGGCCCAGTCCCCCGCCCGGCTCGCCCAGCTCCAGTTGAGCTCGAGCGGGATGACCGCCAGGGCGAGCACAGGCGCGGTCGCGAGCCGGGCGCGCGGGGAACCGACCGCCTCCGCCACTCTCGTCCATACCCAGGTCAGCCCGAGCCCCCCCAGCATTCCCCAGAGCGCGAAGCCCCCGACGAAGAAGTAGTCGCGCTCGCGCACCTCGTGGCGCGAGGCGTCGGTCACCTCCGGGGCGAGCAAGTAGCCATACTTGAAGTTCAGGTAGAAGACGAGCCTGAGCGTGAGCCCAGGGCGAGGGTGCCCAGATAGGCGAGCCAGCGCGCGTCCGCGCGCAGGGTCGCGTACAGACCCACGAGCCCGAGCGCCAGAAAGAGCAGAGTGAAGGGGAGCCGCCCCCGGGACGGCACTGGGGACGGATCGAGCCCGCGGCTCCACTGCCAGTCGAAGTACTGGAACCAGTTGGCGAACTGCGCGCCGAAGGGCGCCTGGCGCTGGGTAAGCGGCGGCTTGCCGTACTGGTCGCGCCGCAGGTTGGCGGCAAGCGCGGGACATCCGGTCCTGCCGTTCGTGAACACCGCGACCAGCGTTCCGCCCACGGCCTCACAGGTCGGCTCTCCCTCGTTGATCACCGGATCCTGCGCAGCGCGGATCGGGAGAAACACGTTGAACGAGAGCCCCAGCAGCACGAGCGGGATCGCGCGGATCCAGAACGTGCTCCGGAGCAGGAAGGCGGGGCCCACGGCCAGCGTGAAGACCGCGAATGCGGGCGCGGGCAGCAGCGACATCAGGTGGTTAGTGGAACCGAGCACCATCAGGTACAGCGCGAGCAGCACGTAGCGGTCACTCCCCGGATGGTCGCGCCGGTCGTACCAGCGCAGCGCCAGCCAGGACACGATCGCACCGATCAGCACGCTCAGCGTGTAGACCTTCTCGTTCACCGTCGACTGATTCCAGACCGTGAATGCGGTCGCGCCGAGTAGGGCGGCGGCGGCCGCGCTGTTCGCGGCCGCGAACAGGTTGATCCGGACCGCGACCGAGAGACCCAGCGGCGCGAGCAGGAGACTCCACACCCGCGCGAGCGCGACGAACAGGGGGTTGCCGGGCGGGTGGGGGATGCCGAGGATGTGGGCGGTGGTGATGTACTCGCTCGCGTCCCAGAAGGCGGTGGTAGGAGCGAGCGTCACGACGTACAGAACGAACACAGCCGCACCCGCGAGCGCGGCCGCGCGGTACGGGGGCGGCTCGAGCGCGGGCCCCGCGCCAGTCTTGATCGGCGGCTCGGTCACTCTCTCCGTCACCGTCCCCATTACCGGCCTGTCACCGGCCCGTCACTGGCCTCGTCACTGGCCGACCCAGCGGATCCGCCAGATGCGTCCGGCCCCGTCGTCCGAGAGGAAGAGGCTGCCGTCCGGACCGACCGCCGGGTAGACCGGACGGCCCGTCACCCGACCGTTCGGCTCGAGCCATCCCTCAGCGAAGGGCTCGTACGAGATGGGACGTCCGCCCTCCACCTCGACGTGCGCGAGGAGATAGCCCGTGGGCTCGCTCCGATTCCACGATCCGTGGAAGGCGACGAACAGGTCCCCGCGGTATTCCTCCGGGAATTGGTCGCCCGTATAGAATGTCATGCCGAGCGGCGCCGAATGCGCCTGCATCTCGAGCGCGGGAGGCGTGGTGTGGGCGCAGCGCGCGGCCCGGTCCCGGTATTCGGAGTTTGGGATGCGCGCTCCGTGGCAGTAGGGCCAGCCGAAATCGGTGCCGTCGGCGAGGACGTTGATCTCCTCGGGTGGGAGGTCGTCGCCGAGGTTGTCCCGCTCGTTCTGGCTCGCCCAGATCTCACCCGTCTCGGGGTGCACGGCGAGCCCGGCGGCGTTTCTGAACCCACCTGCGACCAGCCGCGCGCCGGATCCATTCGGCCGGTAGCGGGTCACCGCGGCGCACCGCTCGTCGTTCTCCTCGCAGACGTTGCAGCTCGATCCGACCGAGACGTAGAGCATCCCGTCCGGCCCGAAGTCTATCTCGCGCGTCCAGTGCCCACCGGTCGGGAGCCCCGGCACCACCACCGTTGAGCGTACGAAGCTCGGGCCCTCCAGCCGGACGACCCGATGCTCCTCGCCGACGTACAGGTCGCCCTCGTGGAAGGCAAAGCCGTACGGCCGGCGGAGCCCCTCCGCGACCGTCTGCGGCCGAGGGGCCGCGGCCGTGGGATCCAGACGGACGATCCGGCCGCGCTCGGAGAGCGCAGCATAAAGGAGGCCGTCGGGCCCGAGCTTCAGGGTCCGGACCGACCGGAGGTCCTCGGCGAAGAGCTCGATCGCGAACCCCCGGGGAACGCGCAGAGCCGCCGCGCTCTGTTCCGGGGCGCCGGGCGAGTTGGAGGAGAGGCGCTCGCGCACGAGCTCCGCCTCGCTGCAAGCAGCGGCGAGTCCGGCCAGGAGCAGGGGGAGCGCTCGCGTCATGGCCGGGAACGTCCCTCAGCCCTTGCCGAGCAGCTAACGCACGGCCGTCCGCACTTCGGGATCCTTGTCGTCCGCCGCGTCCTCGAGCAGCTGCTTGGCCCTGGGTGTACCGATCAGTGCGAGCGCCCGGTACGCGGCCACCCGCACCTCGACGGGCGGACGCTTGAGGAAGCTCCCCACCGCCCGCTTCTCGATCGCCTGGACCGCTCCCGGATCTCCGATCTGCCCGAGCGCGCGCAGCAGCTCCGCCTGGACCTCCTGGACCTCCTCCTCGTCCAGCCGCTCAAGCAGCGTGCGCACGGTACGCTCGCTCCCCAGCCTGCCCATCGCGCGCGCCGCGGTGGCACGCACCTGCGAATCCGGGTCGTCCAGCTTGTTTATCACGAGAAGGGTGGGGCCCTCGCCGCCGATGCACGCGAGCGCTTAGATGGTCTCGTGCCGCACCTTCGGGTGATGGTGTGCGAGCGTGGTGAGCAGGTGCTCCACGGCGTGGTCGCCCCCCACCTCACTCACGATCTCTTACGCCGTTGCGGACGACCTGCCAGGTCCCGTCCTGACCATCAGCTCGGCCTGCCGCATTCCCTGCTCGCCGAGCGCGGCCAGCGCGCTCAGCAAGTTGCGCCGCTCGCCGTGGTCGTCAGCCTCGGCCAGCGCCCGGGCCACCGCCCCCGCCGCCTCGTCGCCGAGCTGCCGGCAAGTCTGGGTGAGAGCCACGCGCCGCGCGTCGTCACGGGCGCTCGCGATGCGCATCGCGAGCCCGGCGCACACGTCGGGGCCCGCCAGTTGGCGCGCCAGCGCGAGCGCGGCCGGGTCGTCTTCGCCGGCCGGCGCGAGACGCTCGACCGCATCCACGACGGGATCGAGCGTCGCCACCACCTTCAGCACGGCGGCGTCCTCGCGAATGCGGCGCGTGAGCTCGACCACGTCGTCGCCGTCCGCGAGGAACCCCTCCACCGCCTGGTGCAGCGAGTCGCTGGCAGCGCGCACCCGGGCGGCGCGATCCTCGCGCGAACTGGGGGACGGAGGGGTGGGTTCGGGGGGCTCCGCGGCGGCGGATTCGTCGGGCGGAGCGGGCTCCGCGGAAACGGCGTCGCGGGCCCGCTCGGCCGTGGGGAACATGTCGTCGAGCGAGCGCGCGACGTCTTGATTCGGCTTTTCTTCCTCGATCGGCATGGATGGAATCTATCCTCGCCCCCCGCGTGGACACCACAAACGGCACCTCGGACGGTAGGCGCACCGCGGCGCGAAGACAGGGGCCGCCGCGGCCGGCCCGCAGTCGGCTGCTGGCGGGTCAGATCCCGTAGCTGTCCCGAATGTGCTCGGGAAGGGTCCTCAGGTAGTCCTCGTAGAACTCCCGCTCGGACGCCCCCCGCTCCTCCCCGTCCGGGCTCGCGATCTGGGGCATGTCAAGCCCCGCCTCGGCGAAGAGCTCCGGGAGTGTGATCCGGGGAACCATGTGCTCGATCCCCACGATGCGCGCGGCATCGAAGTCGTCGTTCCAGCCGATCACCTCGTCCCCGTGGGCGACCAGCGGGCTCCCCATCCGGCTTCCTGGAGCTCGCACGGGCGCTCGCGCAGCCGCGCGTCGCGCTCCGCCGCGGGCTCATCGATGTGCGCACGGCCGCGGAGTCCGCGCCGCTGCTCCCTCTCGACTCGCCCGGCCCGACGACCCGCTTCGGTTCTGGCGGCTCTCCCGGCCTGTGCAGCCGCCTGCGCGTCCGCTTCTGCGTCTTCCATTCCGCTATCGCTCGCTCCTCGCGTCACGGGTGGCTTGCCGCGAGAGGGGATGAGCAAGAAGCGTGCGGCGCGCGCCTCGACGGGTCGGTGTCAGTCCGGGGCAACCACGGTGGCCCAGTCCCAGCTCGCGAGCCGGCGGGCGTTCACCGCCGTGACCGAGATCGCGCCGCCGGGGCGGACGTCCCGGCGGTCCCCGACGACCCAGCGGCCACCGGGCACCGGAAGCACCCCGACGAGGCCGCCCCCGCTGCTGAGCGGGCTCGGCCGGCCGCCGTTCAGGACGACCGCGTCGAAGGGGGTGGCGGTCGGGGTGGGAGGCGCCGCCAGGGCGACCAGCGCGCTGTCCACAGGCGGCGAACTCCAGCACGCCCCAGCCGTCGGTGGGAACCGCGCGGTCGCGCCCGTCCTAGAGGGTGCGAATCCGCACCGCGCCCGCAGCCTCGAGGAGCCTCCTCCGCGTCTCGGCGACCCTGCGCTCTCCCGGGTTGCCAGCCCGCTCAACCGCCTGCTCGGCGGCCTCGATCTCCTCCCGGGTCGCGGGCACGCGTCATCGGGACCTCCGGTCGGACCGTTACCTGGAAACCATCCGGCGCGCTCTCTCCTCGGCGGCGCGCAGGACGTTGCCGCCGGCCAGCTTCGCGAGGTCGTCCTCGCTCCACCCGCAGCGCGATAGCTCGGTGAAGAGCGCCGGATACGTCGAGACGTTCTCAAGCCCCCGCACCACGCACGTGATCCCGTCGAAGTCGCCGCCGAGCCCCACGTGTTCGACGCCGGCCGTCCGCCGCACGTGCTCGATGTGATCGGCGACCTGGGCGAGCGTCGCGGCGGGCATCGGGTGCGCGCGGCGCCATTCCTCCAGCCCGGCGCGTACCCGGGGATCGTCCCGGCCGTATGCGGCCCGCAACCGCTCGCGTTCCGCGGTCTCGGCCGCGTCCCAGGCGCCGTGCTTCGCGCTCACAAAGGCCGGCACGAAGGTGACCATCAGGACGCCGCCGTTGGCCGGCAGGCGACGCAGCATGTCATCCGGGACGTTGCGCGGATGGTCGACGAGCGCCCGAGCCGCGGCGTGCGACCAGATGACCGGCGCCGCCGAAACCTCGAGCGCGTCGCGCATCGTCTCCGGCGAGGCGTGCGCCAGGTCCACGACGACGCCCAGCCGGTTGAGCTCGCGCACGAGGGCCTTCCCCTGCTCCGACAAGCCACCGTGGCGCCGCGCGCCCAGAGCGGCGTCCGCGAACTCGTGCGTGCAGTCGTGGGTGAGCCCGAGGTAGCGGACCCCCAGGTCGCGCGGTACGCGCGCATGGTCGCGATCGAGCCTTCGAGCGTGTGCGCCCCCTCCATCCCCAGGAGCGAGCCGATGCGCCGGTCGCGGAACACGCGCTCGAGCTCCCCCGCGCTCGTCGCCAGACGCAGCGCCTCCGGGTAGCGGTCGATCACGGCCCGCGCGATCGCGATCTGCTCGAGCTGAACGCGGGCCGCTCCCGCCGCGTCGCACCCGACGTAGACCGACCAGAACTGGCCGCCCACCATTCCGCGGCAGAGCCGCTCCAGGTCGGTGTGGCCGGTGGTGCGTGCGCGCAGATCGTAGGTGGCGGCCCCGGCCGCTGCGCCCCCGGCCGAGAGCGCTGCGACAGCGCTCTCCCGGATCTCCCACGCCAGATCGTTGTGACCGTCGATCAGGGGGGTGCGCTCGAGCACCCGGCGGGCGATCGCGAGGTGGTCCTGGGCGGAGAGGAGGTGGGGCGCGGAGGCGAAAAGCGCCGCCGCGAAGGACAGAGCCGTGCTGGAGCGGACGCCCGGCTAAGCCATGGAGAAACGTCCCGCGGTGTGCGCGTACACGCAAGAGAACGCTCGGGTACGAACCAACGATTTCACGGCCGGAGGGGTATCGGATGGCGGCCCCGAACGAGTTCCCGCACTGCGGGGACACGGACGGGGAGGATGTCGCCACCTGCAGGGCGAGGGGGGTAGAAGCGTTCGAGGAGGTCCACTCCTCCCAGCTCCGGGTGGCGCGCCCCGCCCCCACCGCGAACGGGCGTTGACAGTTGTCGGAGTCCAGCGTCGGCGGGCCGGGGCATTGCCGGCCCAGGGGTGGCGCGCCATAGTGGGATGGCCGCGACTACGGTGCACGACCCCACGCCTACCTCTCTGAGGGGGAATCCATGGCCGAGAAGAAGGCCCGCGGAGGATTAGCCAAGCCCGTCATGCCGAGCGGCGACCTGGCCAAGATCATCGGCAGCGGCCCGATAACCCGGGCCGAAGTGACCAAGAAGATCTGGGACTACATCAAGGCGAACCAGCTCCAGGATCCGCAGAACAAGCGCCAAATCAACGCAGACGAGAAGCTCAGACCGATCTTCGGGGGGAAGTCGCAGGTCTCGATGTTCGAGATGACCAAGCTCGTCAGCCATCACTTGAGCTGAATCCCGTCGCACCCGACGAATGAAGAAGGGGAGGGCCGCGCCACGCCGGTCCTCCCCTTCGATCGTTGCGGCGGGCGGCACCCGCGCGCGCATCGACCACCCCGCTCACGCTCCGTGCTCGATGCCCCTGCCAGTACTCGAACTTGGGACCTCGTCATTAAAAGTGGCGGAAGATGACGGGTGTAAGTTGCGGAGTTGCTCTAGGTACAGGGCCTCGAACGCTCGCAAACTAGGGTGAACTACCGCGAACAGATGCAATCAACTATGTGAGTTTCCTGCGCCGTCTCCTTGAGGCCATTTGATGGCAGGTTCCGGATCCCCTCCCACGGCACGGGCGAAGCGCGATTGCCGGCGCGGAGTCGCTGTGGACCTGCCCCGATTCCGTGGACGGGTCCGAAGGCCTCGGCAACGTGATCGACTCCCGGGCGAACCAGGCCGCGGCTTTTCCCAGAATCTCGCGCTCCAGCTCCAGCTGCTTGACCTTCCGACGCAGCTGCCGGAGTTCAGTCAGCTCCTCGCTCGTTAGCCCATCCGCGTGCAATCCCTCGTCCTGGGCCAGCTGCTCGACCCATTTCCGGATCG
>CAUZJY010000075.1:0-9716 GCA_963580305.1 Gemmatimonadales bacterium UBA6960 | reverse complement strand
CCCCGGCGGTCCGCGCCTCATCCGGCTCCTCCTGAGGGTGGACGCGCTCCGGAGCCCAGGCCGGAGTCCAGGTCGGAGCCCAGGCCGGAGTCCAGGTCGGAGCCCAGGCCGGAGCCCAGGCCGGAGCCCAGGCCGGAGCCCAGGCCGGAGCCCAGGCCGGAGTCCAGGCCGGAGTCCAGGTCGGAGTCCAGGTCGGAGTCCAGGTCGAAGTCCAGGGCAGTCAAGCCGCGCGCGGAGCCGCGCCCTCCCCTTCCACCCTCCCCGCGGGCGGGGAAGCCGACCGGTGCGCCGCCCCCGGGGCCCCGTGCCGTGCTCCGGCCGGGCGGGCCGCCCGAGCCGGTCTGGGACACGATCGAGCTGCCCGACCAGAGGGTGCAGCTCAAGCGCTACTATCAGAGCGTGCAGATGCCCTCTCCCATGGGTGGCTTCCTGGAGCCGCTCCGCGTATGCACCGAGGAGGACGGCACGGGCACGGTGATCCTTGAGTGCAGCGCCTCCTCCCTGCGCTTCTCCCTCCGGATCCCGGCCGCGACCCGGGGAGAGCGGAGCGGGGTCAAGAAGCGCCAGGAAGCGGGCGAGGATCCGGTATGCCCGCGGCACGAGCCGGTGCAGCGTCTCAACCGGGTGGGGCCGTATCTCGTGTGCCCGCTTTGCGGGGTGCGCTACGGGCGGGTATAACGCGCTCGCGAAGGGTGGTATCGCGACGAGTGTCGTATTAAATTTGTTCCGACCCCCCTACATCGCCAGACCCCCGCCCAGGAGGCTCCCCTCGATGGCAGAGAGGTTCCTCAGCTCAGAGGAGTACGACGAGCAGGCGCACAAGCTCTACAACGACGGCGATTACGAGGCGGCCCTCGAGATGCTCAAAGAGGGCCTTTCACTTTACCCCAACGCCGTCGAGCTCTACGTCGGCTTGGGGTACGCGCGTCTCGCGCGCGAGGAATTCGCGTGGGCGCGCCAGGCCTACGAGGGTGCGCTCGTGCTCGATTCCGCCCACGAGGATGCGCTCGTCGGCATGGGTGAGACGCTGCTCCGGCTGGGCGACCGGGACCGAGCGCTTTATCTGTTCGCGCGAGTCGCCGCAATGGGATACGACGACGACGTCGAGTTGATGCTCACGATGGGACGGGCGCTCTATCGTGAGGCGATGTACGCGGAGTGCCGCGACGTCTTCGCCAAGGCCGCCGCTGGCCGTCCCGACAATGCGGAGGCTGCGGCTTCCCTGGGCTACGCGCTGCATCGGCTGGGCGACCAGGTAGGTGCCGGGCGCCAGATCCGGCGCGCGCTCCGCCTCGATCCCGACCTGCATGAGGCGCGGGTCCATCTGGGCCATCTGCTGTACGACCGAGGGGACTGGGAGGGAGCGCTGCGCGAGTTCGAGCGCGTCCCGCCGGTCGACCACTGGGACTCGCTCGCCGTCTGGCGGATGATCGAGCTCAAGCGCGCGCGCTGGCAGATGGACGAGGGGGACGCACGACTCGCTCCCTGGGAGGCACGGCTACGCGAGCTGGAGGCCGTCTCGGACCCCCTCGACCGCCTGCTCTCGGAGGTCGAGACACAGTTCAACGGCGGCCCCGCGCACCACGTCTACGACCCGAGCCAGTTGGAGCTGTTCGACCGCGGCCAGGGCGCCGGGGACGCGTGCCGGCACCAGGTGCGGTTGCCGGATGGCTACGTCTTCCGCGGCACCTGGCATGAGATCGTCCGCCAGATGCGCGACGACGCGGGGTTCAGCCACGAGACGCTCGCGCACTACATGCGTCGGCTGGCCGAGCGCTGGCACGAGGAACGCGGAGTCGAGATCGCCTTCCAGGATCCCGAGTCCTTCATCCGAGCGGCGATCCGGGAGCGGCTGATCACGCTTGAGGACGAGTGATGGAAGCGTCGCTGGATCCGCTCGCGCGTTTCCACCGCACGCTGGTGGAAGAGATCCTGCGCACCCGTCCGCTGTACTTGAGCGAGCCGTTCACGGTCTCGGAGATCTACCAGAACCTGGTGCCGTACCGGACGCACCGTGACCGCATCGGTGTCCAGATGAACGGCGACTACGAGGACGTCCTCCTCCGACTGTTGGCGGGTGAGGGGGACTACCTGGTGATCGAGTCGGATCACGCGCGGCGCGAGATCCAGGAGGAGCTCAAGTCGCCCAGCCCCAACACCGGCCTGTACCGCGAGTATGCGGCGGTGGACGTACGGCTCAACCCGCTGCGCATGCTGCGCGACCTCCCCGATCCGGAAGCCGGCGTGGCGCGCGGCACGGCGTCCGCGGGATCCGGGTCGCAGCCTGCTGCCGGCCCGATCGTCCCCCAAGCGCCGGAGGCCGCGGCCCCGCGTGCGGCCACCCGGCCGGCCGCGCCCGCTCCGCCTTCGACGGCGGCTCCCGCCGAGAACGTGGGCGGCGAGCTACCTCTGTTGCGCATGGAGCCAGCCCCGGACGGTCCTGAACCGCACAAGCCGGCCGCGCTGGGACCTACGCACTGCCTCTGGTGCCACGAGTCGCTCCCTCGCCGCGATACCCTCAACTACTGCCCGTTCTGTGGGGCCGACCTGCACAAGGTGCCCTGCCCCAACTGCGGCGAGGAGCTGGAGATGGGGTGGCGCTTCTGCGCGGCATGCGGGAGCGCCGTCGGCGATCGGGGGTGACGGGCGGCCATCGAGCCCGCATCGGCCCGCCGCTTGCATGATCCGCTCGGCTCGATGCTCTTCACGCCGAGGCGAGATGATCGGGTCGGTGGGCCGGATTCTGCTGCTGGTCTGGGCACTGCCGTTCCTCGCCGCAGCCTGCGAGCGCACGGATCCGCAGCTGCGCCCCGATGCGCTCCTGCGCGACTCGTTGGGGCTGGGCGACGGGGAGCGCGTCCACCGGATTCAGTTGGGGAGCGTGGACAACCGCGAGCGGATCGAGCCCGTGCGGGTCACGGTCCGTCCCGGGGACTGGGTCGAGTTCGTCACCCAGGACCGCCGCGTTCACGCGGTCACCTTCCTGCTCGCCGACGCCCCTCCGGCCGGGGCGGAGCTCTTGCGACGGTCCGGCCAGGACCGCAGTCCTCCCCTGGTCGAGCTGGAGGCGCGCTTCATCGTGAGCTTCGCGGACGCTCCCGAGGGGAGAGCTACCCGTTTATCGTGATCGGGAACGGCAGGATGGGCGTGGAACGATCGTGGTCGCGGACGGAGGGGGCTGAGGTTCGCTTGCGCTTGCCTACCCTTCGATCGCCAGCCCGAGCGGCGGGAAGCGCTCGAAGTCGTCGTCGTCGGTGATGGCGAGCGGCGAGTCGGCGACCAACGCTCCGACTGCCCGACCGCTTGTGTGGATCAGCCCACGCGTGGAGACCACGCAACCGGCAGGATGACTGCCGTGTTGACGCCGCCGACGCGCCCGCGCGAATCGACCAGCGGGCCGCCCGAGTTGCCTGGATTCAGCGCCGCGTCGGTCTGGATCACGTCCTCGATCAACCGCCCCCTCGTGGAGCGGAAGGAGCGGCCGAGGGCGCTCACCACGCCCGCCGAGGGACAGGAGATTCAGGTTTCCTACCGCGGGAGCGTGGTGGACATCCTGAAACGGATCCGTGGCCACGTCCGCTCCGCGGTCAGTTACACAGGATGCACCTCGCTCGCGGAGGCGCGCGAGGTGATCTCGTCGGATCCGGCCGCCTGGCTGATTCCGCTGTCCGAGGCGTCGTGACGGGAGTCGTACGAGCAGTAGCGCCCGAACCCCCATCGTCCGCGAGGGTAGGCTGATCCGCCTCTCGCATCCCCTCCGACCGCGGTATCCATGGGCACTCAGGGACAGAGCACGGACGTCGTCTTCCTCTCCGGGAAGCGCACCGGGTTCGGCACCTTCGGCGGCTCGCTCAAGGAGCTCACGGCGACGCAGCTCGGCATCTTCGCCGCCCGGGCCGCGCTCGCGGAGTCGGGGATCACCGCGGAGGACATCGGGCACGTCTTCTTCGGCAACGCGCTCCAGACGTCCGCCGATGCCATCTACCTGGCGCGCCACGTCGCGCTCGGTACGGGCGTGCCCGAAGAGGTGGGCGCGCTCACCGTGAACCGCCTGTGCGGCACGGGCTTCGAGGCGATCGTGCAGGGGGCGAAGGAGATCCTGCTCGGCGACGCCAACGCCGCGCTGTGCGGCGGCACGGAGTCGATGAGCACGGCGCCGCACGTGGTGCGCGGAGCGCGCTGGGGCGCCCTCCGGCTGGGCGAGGCGGGCGGCTTCTTCGAGGACATGCTTTGGCAGGCGCTGCGCGACAGCCGCTGCGGGCTGACCATGGCGCAGACCGCGGAGAAGCTGGCCGAGAGCTACGAGGTGACGCGCGAGGAGGCGGACCGGGTCGCGTTCGAGTCGCAGCAGCGGGCCAAGCGGGCCTGGGACGCCGGGCGCTTCGACGCCGAGGTCACGCCGGTCACGGTGAGGAGCCGCAAGGGCGACGTCGAGTTCCGGAGCGACGAGCACATGCGCCCCGACACGACCATGGACGTGCTCGCGGGGCTCAAGCCGTACTTCAAGAGTGATGGGCTCGTCACCGCCGGGAACGCGAGCGGGATCGGGGACGGGGCCGCCGCGTGCGTGGTGGCCGACCGCGCCTGGGCGGAGGCGCGCGGGCTCGAGCCGCTCGGGCGGCTGATCGCGTGGGGGTTCGCCGGAGTGGATCCGTCGATCATGGGCATCGGGCCCGCGCCCGCTGCCCGCAGGGTGCTAGCGCGCGCGGGACTTACGATCGCGGACATGGATCTGGTCGAGGTCAACGAGGCCTTCGCGCCGCAGTACAAGGCGGTCGAAAAGGAGCTGGGGCTCGACCCCGAGAAGACCAACGTGGATGGCGGCGCGATCGCGCTCACGCATCCGCTGGCTGCCTCGGGCGCGCGCATCACGATCCACCTCCTTCACGAGCTGCGGCGGCGTGGCGGCGGGATCGGACTGGGCTCGGCGTGTATCGGGGGAGGGCAGGGGGGAGCGGTCGTGGTGGATACCTTTCCCGGCTGAGCGGAGCGATGGAGCGCGTGGACGGTTCCCGGTTGGCACAGGGTCGCAGCCTGGCGCGCCGGGAATTCGACGAGGTGATCCGGCGCGCGACCGAGCTGGCCGCGCGCGAGAGCGATTCCGGGGAGGGCACGCTCGACGAGTCCGAGCTCCTGCGCATCGCGCGCGAGGTCGGACTGCCCGAGCGCCACGTGCGCATGGCGCTCGCCGAGGTCCGGAGCGGGGCCGTCGCTACGTCCGGTGGCGCGATCGAGCGTGTCTTCGGTCCGGAGATAATGCGTGCGAGCCGCGTGGTGCCGGGTACCCCACGCGAGATGGCGGGCCGGCTCGACGCGTTTCTGGTCGGTGGTCGGCTGCTCCAAGCCGTGCGCAGCACCGAGCGCGTCCTCCAATACCGTCCCGCGGTGGACTGGGCGTCCCAGGTCGCGCGCGTGGCGAGCGCCGCGTCGCGGAGCTACTACGTGGCCGCGGCGCGGGTGGTGGAGGTGCGGCTCGAGGAGGTCGAGCCGGATCGCACGCTGGTCGATTTCCGAGTCGATCCCGGAACCCGGGGCGACGCGATCGGTGAGGCGGTCGCGGGAACCATCCTGGGCGCGGTGCTCGGCTTCGGCGGCGCGGTGCTGCTGACCGCGCTGTCGCCGCTTGGACTGCTGGCGGTCGGCACGGCGGTGACCGCCGCCGGCAGCGCGGGGAGCACCGCCTGGGCGGCCGCGCGCCACCGGCGCAAGTTGCGCGACGTTCTGGCGGAGGTGGAGGGAATCCTCGACCGGATGGAGGTGGGCGACACGCTCGAGCCCCCGCCCCCCTCGTGGCGCAGATGGGTGTTCCGCCACTTCCACGGCGTGGCCAAGGACTCTCTCATCAAAGACCCGGAGACCGGAGCGCGCTGTGGCGACTGAAGCAGCGATGGAGAAGGTAGGCGTGGTGGGGTGTGGGCTGATGGGGAGCGGGATCGTCGAGGTGGCGGCCAAGGCCGGCTTCGACGTAGTCGTCCGCGAGCTGGACGAGGGTACGCTCGCGCAGGGGCGCGCGCGCCTCGAGGGCTCGCTCGCGAAGGCCGTCGCGAAGGAGAAGCTCACGGCCGCAGATCGGGACGCGGCGGCGCGTCGGATCCGCTACACGACCGATCTCGGGGAGCTGGCCGACCGCGATCTCGTAATCGAGGCCATCGTGGAGGACATGGCCGCGAAGCGCGAGCTGTTCGAGGCCCTGCATTCGCTCTGCCCGGAGCACACCGTGTTCGCGTCCAACACCAGCTCGCTGCCGATCACCGACATGTCGGTGGGGACCCGGCCGGACCGCTTCATCGGCCTCCACTTCTTCAACCCCGTGCCGGTGATGAGGCTGGTCGAGGTCGTGCGCACGCTCGCGACCAGTGCGGAGACACTCGAGGCCGCGCTCGTGTTCGGCCGGCGGCTCGGCAAGGAGCCGATCGTCGCGAAGGACAACTCGGGGTTCGTCGTGAACCTGCTGCTGGTGCCCTACATGCTCGACGCGATTCGCCAGCTGGAGCGGGGCGTGGCCGGGCACGAGGACATCGACAAGGCGATGGTGCTCGGATGCGGACATCCGATGGGCCCGCTCGCGCTGTGCGACTTCGTCGGGCTGGACACCACCTACCGAATCGCGGAGATCATGTTCGAGGAGTACCGCGAGGAGCGCTACGCGCCGCCGCCCCTCCTCCGGAGGATCGTCTCCCTGGGCCGCTTCGGCCGGAAGTCCGGACGGGGCTTCTACGACTGGTCCGGCACGGAGCCGGTTCCGCTCCCGCTTTGACGTCGCGAGCGGGGCCGTCGCGGGGCTCGGTCCCCGGGTTCCCCGCTGCGGACGGAAACCCTGGCCCGAACGGCCCCGAAAACCAATGATTCAAATTTCATAATCCTCGCCCTCTGCTCCGACCCCTTCCTGCGCGCTGCGGTGCGCCGGACCGCCCACCCCGAGGAGGACGTCTTTATCGAGGCGGAGCTGGCGCTCCGGGCCCTGGACCAGGGGTTCCCGTGAGCCGTGATCTACGCCCCCGAGGAGGGCCACCCGCTCGCGCGCCTCTCAGTCGCCCTCCGAACCGTGGGGCGCCGCGTGATGGAGTTCCCCTCCCACTACGCGGATCTGCACCCGCTCGCCTAGGTAACGGGGCTGAGCCGGGGCGCGCTCAAGGCCCGCTTCCGCCGGCGCGGGCTGATCTCGCTCTCCGTGTACGTGCGCTGGTTCCGGGCGCTGGCTGCTGCCCACCTGCTCGCAGACCGTGACGTGACCACGGTCCACGCGGTGCACCGGCTCGGTTTCACGACCGGCGGAAACTTCTGTCGCACGATCAAGTCGGTCACCGCGCTCTCCTCTACCGAGGTGCGCGGGATCCACGGCTGGAATCGGCTGGTGGTGACGTTCGCGTGGCGCTATCGAGGGCCGGAGGCGCTTGCCGGATGGGAGATGCTGGACGACCTGTTCGAGCGCGGCGCAGCCTGACGCGGCCGGTGGCGCGTAAGACGCGAGCGGCCCCCCGGGTGATCCCGGGGGGCCGCTCGTTCCTTGCCTCCGAGACCGTCTCCGGCCGAGACGTCGAGAGGGCCGCGGTGCCTCAGATGCGGGGCGCGCGCACGCCTCGGCGCTGGCGGCGGCGTTCGCGGCGGATTGCCGCCTCGCGCTTCCGCTTCCGCTGCGCGCTCGGCTTCTCGTAGAAGCGGCGCTTGCGCAGCTCAGAATAGAGGCCGGAGCGCTGGACCTTTCGCTTGAAGCGGCGCAGCGCGCGCTCGAGACTCTCGTTGTCCTGGACGGTGACTTCCAAGAGGATCGCGTTCCTCAGCTGTTGGATCAAGAACTATAAAACATAACCGTACCCGCGGGGTGGCGGCAAGCGCGAGCGGACTCACATCAGTAGGCCACATTCAGGGCAGTCGCCCGGTCCGGTGCAGCGTTTCGGCGTAGAGCCGGTAGCGCTCGCGGTGAGCCAGGAAGTCCTCCACCCAGACCTCGAAGGGAGGCAGCGGGAGAAGACCCTCGAGCCGGTCCACGACGAGCATCGCGAGCTGGAGCCGGTCGTCGGAGGCGAAGTCCACGCGGCTCCCTTCCAGAATCCGCTCCACCACCCGGTCGAAGTCCTCGGAGGGGACCAGCGCGAGCAAGTGCACGAGCTGGTCGAGGCGGTACGACGCGTAGAGCGAGCGCAAGCGCGCGGGGTCGCGGGCTTCGGCGCCCCCGCCCTCGTCGGCGAGACGCCGCGCGTCGGCGGCCAGCCGCTCGCGCAGCCAGCGTCGCAGCTCCGGCCGCTCGCCGCGCGTGCGCTCCCGGACGTCCAGCGCGGAGGCGAGCAGCGCGCGCAGGAGTGGGTGCCCGAGCAGCCGGGTCCGCTCCTGCACCGCCTCTTCGTCCCCCTCCAGGAAGATCTCCGCGGTGGCGACCTCATCCACCTCCGAGGCGGCATCTGCAGGTCGGAACACGAGATAGCCGCGCCAGCGCCCATCGGCCACCTGACCGCTCACCAGGAAGCAGCTCCAGCTCCGGTTCTCGTGCTCGATGAAGCCCAGCGACCGGTGCCGCTTCGGGCGTGAGAGGGGCATGGTGGCGCCATGCGGGGGTGGGGGTCGACGGGTACGAAAGATGCTCCCTCCCGCCAGGCGCATCAACTGTCTTGCACCCCCGGGAAACGGATGATTATCGTAACCAGAGACGGGGGCTGACTGCCCCCGTTCGTGTCTCCATCCGCCGCCTGCCGGAGCCCGGGATGAACCCGATCCTCGACATCGATCGCCGCCCCGAGGCGATGGCCGACGTGCCGGGAGTGTGCGAGCTCCCAGTGACTCGGGCGGTGGTGCAGTACCGGGACGTCCATGAGGTTGACATGGAGGGCGGCCAGATCCAGGACATCGGCCTCGCCCACGTGCTCGAGGGGCGCTACGCCTCCGCCGCGGAGGCAGTCGATCTGGGAAGCGCCGAGCTCAAGCTGCTCGACCTGAGCTCCGAGCTGGTCGTCCTTGACTGGGTGTACGAGCCGACCCTCGAGCACGTGGGGCGCCTGGTCGCGGAAGCCGCGCGCGGGCAGACGGGCTCGCGCGACGAGCTCGCCCGCTTCGGCTTCCGCGACATCTGCCACGATCTGGATCTGCACGATGGTACCTCGGTGCGGATCGTGGCCGGCCCGGGCCGGATCGTGCGCGCGCACCTGGACTACGACGGCAATGCGCTGCTCTTCCGCACGGCGGGCGAGCGCGCCGATCCTGCCCTGGAGGCCGCGCTGCTCGAAGCCTTCGCGCACGGGGACGTGCGGCGCCTGCTGCCGTCGCCCACGGGGATGGCCGGCCACCAGGTGCGGTTCGCGCTTCCGCTCAGCCTCGACGAGGCGCGTGCGACGCTGGCCGGGATCCGGTCGGGGCTCGCGCATCTGGTCGCGCGCTTCGAGCCGGAGCGTTACCGGAGCCTCGCTCCTGTGCTCGCGATTTTCAGCAGCCGTGAGACTCTCGCCTAGCTCCATCTGCCGGGACCGCGGGCGCGGTACGCGGCGGTGCGTCCGATCGCCGCGGCCGGCCCGGTGGTGCACTGACGATGGCGCTGCAGGCCTCGGTTTCGAGCGCTCCAGAGGCGTATACGCTCGAGGTGCTACGCGCGCGCTACGAGGCCTACTGCGCGCAGCAGGCGGCCGCTCTTCCCGGGCTGCTGCCCCGCGAGGGGGTGCGCGCGCCTTACCGGCGCGCGCGCAGGTCTCCGAACCGGTCGAGGACCCCCTTGCCCTGCTGGTCGCGCA
>CAUZJY010000074.1:0-9720 GCA_963580305.1 Gemmatimonadales bacterium UBA6960 | reverse complement strand
GATCGACTATGCCCACTTAGGAAGGTGGTGCCAGTCAAGAAAGGGAGATGTCTTCGTCTGTGAGCACCTCGGGGCGCAGTGGTTGCCGTTCAAGGCTCTCCACGACGCCAAGACGACACGAGCGGGAAAGCTCTCTCCTGAGGCGATCTGGAAACGCAACGGCTCGGGTCCTACCAGCTAGTCGGACACGTCCGCGTCCGTATTTCCGAGATCTTCAAGTCCCAGTGCCTCGTCGATGCCCCAATCCTTTTCAAGCAGTTTCTGGTGGAGGAAGTTGACTCCGATCACGGCAAGCCACTGGGAGTACTTGTAGGGTGTGTCACCGCACTCGGGTGCTAGCAGTGAGATGATCTCCTTCATAAGGACGACGTGGTACTTCGTGTCCTTGCCCCCCTCAAATCGGCGGGTCCTCCACTCCTCGACCTTCCAGCCATTGGCCAGAGCAACCGCAACCGCAACGCGGTAAACGTCGTCCTCGTTGTTGAACCACGGAGTCTGCTGGGCAAGCGCCTTGAGCTTGGTGTCCGTTGATTCTGGAAGGCCCACCTGGACCACGTCCTTCTCGGGTGTTTCGCTCATACCGGCACCACCTCGCTGTGCCACTCGGACAGCTTGTCGATCCGGTACTTCCGCGCGCATTGCACGCCGTATCGATCCAAGTCATCTGCGTCGATCTCACCTGAGTGCACGAGCAGAATCACCTGTTGGTCCAGCTTGGCCACGAACGAGACAACGTTCTGACGATGACTCTTGTCGAGTCTGCCGAAATTCGTATCCATCACAAGCGGTGCATGGCCACCCACGGCTGATCTGTTGAGGCCGCCGATTAACGAAAGGGCGACGATGTGCTCCGCACCCGCTGAGCGACCCGGCAGTTGGTTGCCACGGCTGTCTAGGATCCTGAGCCCGTAGTTCTTCGTGATCCGCAGGCCCGTGTAGTCCTGCTCACTGATCAGTGATTGGAAGATTCCGTCGGCCTCCCTTGACACTTTCAATACCTCGATTGAAAACCGCACGGGCAGCCCTTCCGCAAGCACGCTTAGCCCGAGTCCCAGCCGCGCTCCGGCTCAGGCTGACAGTCCCAGATCGGTGGAGGTGGTCGCGGCGTCGTGGCGGTACAGGCCGCCCCCCGCGACGACGTAGACCCCGAGCGGCAGGAGCGGCGGCGTGAGCCCGATCGGAGCGGCCACTCCCGCGCGCCAGATGGTCAAGGTCCTCGGCACCCTCGGCGTCCGCGCCCATCCGGTCGAAGGCACCCTCCACCTGGAGCGGCAGGATGGGCAACTTCAGGGCGGCGCCCAGATGGATTCCCGTCCCGTGCGTGTCGGCCTCGCTGCGCGCCGGCACCGCCGCACCGACGCTGAAGGACGGCTGGACGAGGGGGGAAACTGCGCCTGAACGGGCGTGGCGCCGAGGAGGCCACCGAGGACGGCGCACGACAGGTAGCTGACTGACACACGCATGGAAACCTCCGATCAGGTTTTCCGTCCGAGCACCGCGATCCTTCGCCGTAACGGCGGAACCGCTCGCATGAGCGCCTGCTCCACCTCCTTGAGCACGGGTAGGTGCGACTCGGCGTAGTAGGCCTTCTCGAGCACGAACCGCTCTTTCGCGAGCAGCTGCTTGAGCCGCTCCATCGATTTGTAGTCCACGTGCGTGGGGTCGCGCCTGAGCAGGATGCCGCGGTTCTTGAGCACCTCGATCAGGTGGCCCCGATGGGGCGTCCAGATGCAAAACAGCCCTCCTCGCTTCAGCACGCGGCGGGCCTCTGCCATGACGCGGGCGGAGTCGTCGGGATAGACGTGCTCGAAGAGATCCGCGGCGATCACCAGGTCGAAGCTGTCGGCGAGCTGTCCGGTCGCCCCTGCGTCCGCGTGCACGAACCGTACGTTCGTGAGTCCGAGCGCCGTCCGTCGCCGCTCACACAGCTCTACACTCTTGGCGCTGAAATCAACGCCGACTACCTCGGCGACCCGAGGCGCCAGCACCCATTCGAACGTCCCCCACCCGCAGCCGAGGTCGAGCACGCGCTCCTCGGGCGCCGGATCGTAGATCCCGAGTACCTTCTCGATCCGATAACGCTGGAAGGCGCTCTCCAGGTCGGTGAGGTGACCCGCGCCCGCCTCGAAGTACGGAGAGCGGTCGTAATAGCCGGCATCGATTCGCTCGGAGCCGCCCCTCTTCTCCCCGGCCCCCGTCACAGGCGACCGAGTACCTGCTGGATGCGCAACCACCACACACGCCACACCGCCTCGCGCACGATCCGCTTGCTCATCTTGGACTCGCCGGACTCGCGCTCGATGAACACGATCGGGACCTCCACGAGCTGGAAGCCGCGCCGGAAGGCGCGCACCTTGAGCTCGATCTGGAAGGCGTATCCGTTGGACTGGATGCGGGCGAGATCGAGCGCCTCTAGCACCTCGCGTCGGAAGCAGTTGAACCCACCGGTGGCGTCGCGCACCGGCAGACCCGTAATGGTGCGTGCGTAGAAGCTGCCGAAGTAGCTGATCAGCAGCCGACTCATCGGCCAGTTCACGACGTTCACGCGACCGTCGACGTAGCGCGAGCCCACCACCACCTCCGCCGACGCAGCGGCGGAGATCAGCGTCGGCAGGTTGTCGGGATGATGCGAGAGGTCCGCATCCATCTCGAACACCAGCCGGTAGCCGCGCTCGAGCGCCCACCGGAAGCCAGCCAGATACGCGCGGCCGAGCCCGTCCTTGGCGGCGCGCCGGAGCACGTGCAGCCGCGGCTCGCCGCGCGCCATCCCCTCCGCGAGGTCGCCGGTTCCATCGGGCGAATTGTCGTCGACCACGAGGATCTCGATGCGCGGATCCTCGTCAAGCACGAGCGGCACGATGCGCGGTAGGTTCTCGCGCTCGTCGTACGTCGGCATGACGACCAGGAACCGATCATCCGGCGCGAAGGCGACCGCCCCCTCCCTCCCCCGTGCAGCCGAGGGCGCCGAAGGCGCCACCAGCCCCCCGGGACGGAGCGTCTCGTGCCGGATGAGCGGCGCGCCGCGCGCGCGGTCGGACCCGGCGTCCGGTCCGTGGACCCCCGCGAGGCGCTCGCTCACACCAGCTCCGTCGGCTCGGCATCCGGGCGGCGCCCGAAACCGGCGAGCCAGAATGCGCCGGCCGGGATCACCTCGACCAGAGTGGTCCAGACGCGCGCCGCCACGGCGGTGAGAGCCGCCCCTCCGGGCCCGAGGGTCGGAGCGAGAAACGCGACCAGGAAGCCCTCCCGCACGCCGAGCCCAGCCGGTGCGAACAACGCCACGTACCCGAGCACGTAGGCAGCCGCGAAGGCGGGCCCCACCACGAGCGGGCCGCCCGGGAGCGAGAGCCCGCGCACTAACAGCCAGAAGGCCAGCGCGTACCCTCCCCAGTTGAGCGTGTAGAGCGCGAGCCAGCGCACCCCATCGGTCGCGCCTACGGTCACCTCGCGCGGAGCGTCGCCCGGCACGAGCCGAAACCAGAGCCGCACGAGCGGGCGGAAGAGCGCGGGAATCGTGACCAGGGCAACCACTGCGGCGGCGCCCACCAGCACCCACGCCGTCTTGCCGGCAGGGGGCCCCTCCCCACCCGTGATCGAGAGCATCCCGATCAGCGCGGCCCCGGCGAGCGCGACCGCCTGCCCGATCACCGCAGCCCCCGTGGCGACCGGCACCGGCACCCCGTGGGCGCGCGCGAGCAGCGCCAGCCCGGCAATCTGCCAAAGCTTGCCCGGGACGTAGCGCCCGAGGTTGGCGACCAGATAGATGCGCACGGCGTCGCGCACCGGGAGGTCGGGACCGCCCAGATCGCGCACCATCTTCCCCCACACCCACCCCGAGACCGCGTATCCGAGGGCGAGCACGACGCACGACGACGCCAGCCACCCCCAGCGGACCGAGACGTCCTCGCCGGCGCCCGCCAGCTCGGCGAGCCCGGGCCCCAGCCGCTCGAGAATGAGCCAGGTGACGGCGATCGTGAGGAGGAGCTGTGCGGCCCGCGCGAACGGGCGCCGCGCGCCGGCCGGGGGCGCGCTCGCCTCACGCGGGCTCGGACTCACGCCGCCTGCCGAGCGCTGCCCCGAGCGCCGCCATCCCCGCGAGCGCGAGCAAGCCGGCGACCGAGCTGAGCATCCCCCCTCGCAGCACGGCCGCGTCGTACCACATCTCGATCTCGTGCCGGCCGGGGGCGACCGGCACCGCGCGCAAGCTGTGATTCGCGCGCAGCACGGGCGCCTCGGCTCCGTCCACGGTGGCGCGCCAGGCGGGATACCAGTTGTCGGCCACCACGAGCAGCGCTGGCGTGCGGGCGTCCACGGTAAAGCGCTGCCGATCGAGGCCGTTCTCCACCCAGGTCACCGTGCCCGGCTCGGGCTCCCCGGTGAGCTCAATAGGGGGCGGCTCGGGGAGCGTGACCGTGCCGGCGACGTCGAAGGTCGGGTCGAGGATGCGCGCCACAGCTCGCTCTTCGGGCACGATCTCCGCGGCCCCCACCAGCCGCGCGCGCGGGAGCCCGGGATAGCGGAGCAGGCTCCGGTAGACCTCCCCTCCCACGCCGCTGCTGCGCGCGACCACCTCGAGCCCCGGGGGCTCCCCGCCCTGCTCAGCGGTCGGCCAGATCAGGTACTGCACCGCCAGCACGCCGAGAACGTTGGGGTTGAGCAGGTTGACCGCAGCCCCACCCCGTTCGCTTCCAATCAGCTCGCGGTAGCGCGCGAGGTCGTTCGGGTGGTGGCCACCCACGAGGGCGATCCCGAAGGTGGCGGGCCCGACCTCCTGATCGGCGGTCACCATGTGCACGCGGAACGGAGGCTCGGTGGTCTGGCGGCGCAAAAGCTCCGCCACGATGGGGTCGGGCTCGGTGAGCGCGCGCGGATCGTTGGTCTGGATGAAGGGGGCGTCCACCCGCCAGAGATCGACCGCGACCAGCACCGTGAGCCCGGCGACCAGCGCGCTCGCGGGCAGCCTCCCTCCCGTCGCGGCCCACGCCACCGCCGACGTCCCCGCGGCCAGCACCGTCGCGACCAGGAAGCCGCGCACCAGGAAGGGCTGGAGCGCCTCGAGGGCGGCCGCCTTGTCGGGCGTGATGTCACGGTAGAAGAGCCCGGTCCAGAGGTCGTCGAGTACCCCTGCCCCGGCCAGCAGCAGCCCCCCTCCGAGCAGCCCCGTGGCGATCCAAAGAAAACGCATCACGCGCCGTGCTCCATCCGGATCCCGACCGCGCCCGAATTGGATCAGCCGGTCCACCCCGAACGCGGCCAGCGTCACGGCGGAGAAGGAGAACAGGAAGGACACCATCGAGGCCGCCCGAAAGAGCCGGATCCCGGGAAGGAGCGCGTACGCAAGATGCCAGACGGGCGTGTGCGCACCGAGCGCGTAGAGCAGTCCCGCCAGGCCGAGCGCCGCGAGAAAGATCCTGAGCGCGCGCCGGCGCGCGCCGAAGAACGACGCCCCGGCGAGTAGCAGCACCACCAGCCCCGCGTACTCGTGATTCAGCTTGAAAAAGTTGCGCCCCCAGTACGTGCCGGTCGTCCAGTCGGCGCCGCCCGCACTATTGCCCACGAACTCGGGCACGACCATCGCGGCGACCTCCTCCGGGTGGAGCGACCACTGCGCTGCGTACTCCTTGTTCAGCTCGGGGGACGCCGCGGTGGTCGTGGCGGTCCGGCGCGAAAAGTCGGTGACGTAGCCCATGGATGGGATCAGCTGAACACCGGCGGCCGCGGCGCCCACCACCGAAGCCACGAGAAAGATCGCGAAGCGCGCGCCGGCCATGCGCCAGCGCGGAAGGCGAGCGCCCTCCTGTGGCTCCGGCTCCGCCGCGCGCGCCTGCTCCACGCAGCGGAATGCGTAGTAGAGACCGGCCGCGCCGAAGAGGAAGTACGCCATCTGGAAGTGGGTGGTGAGGACGACCAGCGCGACCACCCCCGCGACGCCCGCGTACGCGAGCGGCAAGCGGCGCGCGAGCGGCATGCCAGCCACGCCGGTCTGCGCGTCGCAGCGGGGGCCGAAGGTCGCCTCCATCGCCCAGAAGAGGAGAGGCGTGAGCGCCGTCACGAACAGCTTCCCGTCGTGCCCTGGATAGACGAGCGTCACCATCACCGGGGCGAGCAGCCACCCCGTCCCCGCGACCACCGCGGCACCCCGCGACGCGCCCAGCTGTCGCGTCCACCCGTACATGAAGAGCCCGGCCACGAAGACGTGGAGCACGAGCTTCCAGCCGAGCGCGCGGTACGGCTCCATCAGGAAGAGCAGGAGCGCGGTCGGGTAGAGCGAGTCGCCACCGGAGAGCGCCTCGAGAAACGGAACGCCCCCCAGCAGATAGGGATTCCAGAGCGGAAAGTCACCGGCGCGCACCGCCTCCGCGTAGAACTCCCGCGCCATGTAACCGAGCGTGATGGTGTCGGCCCCGAACAGCATCCGGCTCGAGAACACGAAGGTGCTGAACAGCATGAGGGTGAGCATGGCGAAGAGCACCGGGGGCACCCAGCGCGGCAACTGCACGTCCGGAACGGACGCCACGCGAACGCGCCCCCGGGCACGGCGCTCGACTCCCTGCTCCGCTGCGGCCGCTCCCTCCGCGCCCCGCGCTCTCCGCTTTTTCGCCCGCGCCATCCGCGCTCGCTCCTCCATGTTCAGTGCGCTCGCCGGCCGCGCCCGGCGAGCGCACGGTAGATCTCGAGATGCCGCTCGGCGAGGCGGTCATTGGACCACCGCTCCACCACGCGCCGCCGCGCCTCCCAGCCGAGCTCCTCCAGCCGTCCCGATACGAGCAGCCGCACCACGGTCTCGGCTAGGCGCTCGGGTGCGGCCGGCTCGAACAGACCGCCCACCCCGTCGTCGACGATCTCGGGTAGGCCGCCCACGCGCGAGGCCGCGACCGGAAGCTCGCACGCCATCGCCTCGAGCGCCGCCACCGAGGTCGCCTCCATCAGCGACGGGAAGATCGCCAGGTCGCCCGAGGAGAGAAGCCCGGGCATGGCCGCGTTCGGCTGCTTCCCGAGAAACGTCACGCGCTCCGCTACCCCGAGCTCCCGTGCGAGCGCCTCCAAACGCTCCCGCTCGGGCCCATCCCCGATCAGGACCGCTTCCACGTCCGCGCGCGCCGCAATGTAGGGCATCCCGCGCACCAGGTACTCCACGCCGTTCTTCGGGAAGAGCCTGCGCGGCACGATCAGCCGCCAGCGGTCGGTCGACGGTAGGGTCGGCTCCACCAGCCGGAAGAGAGAGGTATCGACGCCGTTGGTGAGCGCCTCCACGCGCGTTCCGGGCGCGAGCCCTTCCGCCACCAGCGCGATCTCGGCGCTCGCCGCGAGCGCGTAGTCGGATCGGCGCACGAAGCGCCCCAGGATCGGCTTCCAGAGCGGCTGCTCCGCCCGCTTTAGGAAATGGGATGTGTGGAAGGTGGTCACGACGGGCGCACCCGTACGCGCGCGCGCCACCAAGGCCGGAGGCACCGACGCGATGTCCTGGGCGTGCAGCACGTCCGCGTCCCTGGCCCGCTCCAGGAAGCGCGGGATCGAGCCGAGCGCGTGCAGCGCCCAGCCGGACGGGTTGCGCACCGGAAACCAGGTGCGCCAGACCGCCACGCCCTCCATCACCTCGTGCGTGGGGAGGCCAGGAATGGAGCGCGAGGTCACGATCTCCACCGCGTGCCCCTTCGCGGCGAGCGCGCGGCAGAGGTAGTAGACGTGGCTCTCCAGCCCTCCCACCTCGGGCGGGAAATACACGCAGTGCATCAAGATCTTCACGCGCGGGCGTACCTGCTCACCCGCCGGGGGCGGTGAGGTCGCGCGTGCGCCGGGGAGCATCGGTCAGCTCCGCGATCACCACGTCCGCGATACGCTCGCCAGCATGGCCGTCGCCGTACGGGTTACTCGCGGGGGCGGTCCACTGCCCGTCGAGCACCGCCCGTGCCCGGGCCAGGATGCGCTCGCGGTCCGTCCCGACCAGCTCGGCGACCCCGGCCTCGATGCCCTCCGGACGCTCCGTCACCGCGCGCATGACCAGCACCGGGGTGCCGAAGGTGGGCGCCTCCTCCTGGATCCCACCGGAGTCGGTCAGCACGAGGGCCGCGTGGCGGAGCGCGGTCACCAGGTCGAGGTAGCCGACCGGATCGGTCAGATGGATGCGCGGATGACCGGCGAGCAGCTCCTGGGCCACCGCCCGCACGTTGGGATTCGGGTGGACCGGATAGACCACGACGACGTCGTCACGCTCGTCCGCGAGCGCGCGCACGGCCTCGAATGCCTCGCGCAGCGGCGCGCCGAAGGATTCACGCCGGTGCGCGGTCAGGAGCACGAGCCGGCGGCCGTCCTCGAGCGCCCCGGCGAGCCCCTGGTCCTCGACCGCGTGGGGGATCTCCGCCACCTGGAGCAGCGCGTCCACGACGGTGTTTCCCGTGACGTGGATGCGCGCCCAGGGAACCCCCTCCGCCGCAAGGTTCGCCGCCGCGCCCACCGTGGGCGCGAAGTGCCAGTCCGCCACCACCCCGGCAATCCGCCGGAACACCTCCTCCGGGAAGGGAGCCCACTTGTCATGCGAGCGGAGCCCCGCCTCAACGTGACCGACCGCGACGCGCTCGAAGTACCCGACCAGCGCGCCGAAGCAGACGGTGGCAGTGTCGCCCTGCACGAGCAGCGCGTGGGGACGGAAGTCCTCCACCACCTGGCGGATCCCGTCGAGGCAGCCGTGCGCGACGTCGTAGAGGCTCTGCCCCTCGCGCATGATGCCGAGGTCGTAGTCGGGCACGAGCCGGAACGTCTCGAGGGTGCGATCCACCAGCGTGGTGTGCTGGCCGGTGAGAACCAGACGTAGGTCGGCCTCCTCCGCGCGGGCGCGCAGCGCCGCGACGACCGGGGCCATCTTGATCGCCTCGGGCCGGGTCCCGACCACCACGAGGACGCGTGGGCGTGCGCTCCGGGAGGTCACTCGGCCGTGGTCTCGCGTGCTGCGGAAGCTCGGGCCAAAAGGCTCAGCTCCCGCCCGGAGGCGTGGGAATGCGACCCTTCAGGGAATCCACCTCGGCGCGCAGCTGCGCGATCAGCTCGGCGACCAGCCCGAATCCTAGCATCAGGAAACCGACCGTCTCGAGCAGGATGACCAGGTAGAGGAGCGGCCGGAAGCCCATCCCCTCCGCGAAGCGCAGCCAGAACGCGACCGCACCCACGACCATCCCCAGCGCGATCAGTCCCATCCCGGGCACGCCGAAGAAGAGCAGGGGCTTGCGCGCGAAGAGCAGCAGGAACCAGATCGAGGTCAGATCGAGCAGCCCCACCAGGATCCGGAACGGGCCCTGGTACTTGGACACGCCCGCCCGGCGCGGGTAGAGCGCGATGTCGATCTCGGTCACGGTCCAGCCGCGCGCGTACGCGAGCACCACGAAGAAGCGGTGCCAGTCGCGCCGGAGCTGGACCTCGTCCAGAATCTCCCTGCGGAAGGCCTTCATGGAGTTCAGGTCCGACACCGGGACCCGGAAGATCCGGCGCGAGAGCCGGTTGTAGATGCTCGAGACCACAGCCTTGTTGTAGACGCCGATCTTCCTGCCGGTCACGATGTTCCACCCCTCCTGGAGCTTTCCCAGGAAGCGCGGGATCTCGTCGGGAAGATGCTGGAGGTCGGCGTCGAAGAGGACGAGCCAGGTGCGGTCGGTGTGTGCGGCCGCCGTGACCATCGCCTTGGTCTTCCCCTCGTTCGCGCGGTGTCGGAGCACGCGGAGATGGGGC
>CAUZJY010000073.1:0-10016 GCA_963580305.1 Gemmatimonadales bacterium UBA6960 | reverse complement strand
CGTGGAGCCCTTCATCTCCATCGGCGACTACGGCCAACTCAGGGAGTTCCGGGCCCCCGACACCTTCGACTTTCTCGACTACGGCCGGGAGGTCGGGACTGTGGAGCGCATGGACGGCCGCACGTTCTCGGTCGACCCGGACGGCTCCGGCGCCGCCGAGGCGTTCACCGTCTCCGACCGGGACTTCAACTACCGGAGCCTGATCGGCAACGCCGTGCTGCGCTGGGAGTGGCGACCCGGCTCGACCATCTACCTGGTATGGCAGCAGCGACGGATCAACTCCGTGACCGGGTCCGACGCCTACGGGGATCACGAATGGGTGGGCCGCTTCGACCTCTCCAGAGACGGCTCCGACATGTTCGGCATTGCGCCGGACAACATCTTCGTGGTCAAGGTGAACTACTGGCTGAATCCGTAGCGCCCCCGGCCGAATCCCGGCCGGGGGGAAGGTGCCGTGTCCTTACCGCGACCGCCCTCCTGGCCTTCGTTGGCGACATCCGCCGCTTTCGCTCCGGTCGTGACTTAGCTGCCTACCTCGGCCTCACCCCGCGCGAGCACTCGGAGGCACCCGCATGAAGCTCGGCTGGCCCTGGCCCTCTACCAGACTCGCTCGAGCCAGGGGATCGCGTGGCTCAAGGCCTCCGCGAAGTCGCTCGTGCGATTGTGCGAGATGCCGTCGACCAGATGGATCTCCATCGGAGCGCCGGCTGCGCGCTGGGCCGCGACATACTCCTTGACCGGACCGACCACGACCCGCTCGTCCGCGGTCGAATGGACGACGAAGGCCGGGATCTTCCACGGATTGGGCGGTAGCTCGCGGATCGGCGCCGCCACCGGGATCACCGCCGTGAACAGGTCCTGATTCCGGTTCGCAATGTACCAGGCCTGACGACCCCCTGCGCTGAACCCCGTCATCGCGACCTTGGCGGGATCGATCGGATAGATCCGCATCATCTCCTTCACCAGCCAGATCAAGCGCTGCTCGTCGTCCGGGCTCCACCCGGTGGTGCTGTGGGCATCGGGAGCCACGATCACTGCGCCCAGGTCCGCGAGCGCCTGCACGACCAGCATGTCCATATACGCGCCCCCCATATAGGGGGTGACCCGGCCGCCGAAATGCGTGGCCAGCAGGAGCGGGACTTTGGCGGCCCCATTACTGGTCCCGAGCCCCTGCGGCACCCAGATCGTGAAGCGCAGCGTGTCGGCACTGGGCAGGATGACCGCCTGCCAATGTCGGCCCGCGGGCTTCACGTTCAGGTGCTGCGCCTGGAGTGGGGCGAGCGCCGCCAGCGAGGCCAGCGCAGCTGAGAACAGAGCGGTCTTCCTCACGGTCGGAACCCTCCGTTTCACCAATCGGTGACCACAGATTCGAATCCTAGCGGGGACGCTCAGGCTGCCCGACCTCATCGTGAACACGTCCTGGATTGCGATGTCTGCGGACGTCATCAAGGAGGGCCTCCGCATCGCCACCGGCTACTGGCCACCATTCCTCGCCGCCCAAGCGAGCCCGGACATGGTGATAAGCCCGTTCCTGAGTCCGGCGGCCAAGGGTAGCAGGGACCGGCACTACCGCTGTGCGCGACCTCCCCGATACTTGGTCACTTCCGTCCCGGACTGTAGCAGGAGCAGGGCGTCGGATCGTCCGTACTCAGCCATTAGGTCGAGCATGATCGGCTCCTCCCCGCTCCACGGATACGCGAAGACCACGTCGAAGTCGTCCAGTGGAATCCCGAGCTCCAGATATCCGGACGAGCCTTCGCCGATTGTGCCGAGCCGCCCATCTCCGGATCGACGGCCCCAAGAATAGCCCGTGGGGAGGAAGCTTCCGGTGGCGAAGCGCACGCGGGAGCCCTGCCTCAGCGCGAGCTCGCGCGCTTCCCGCACGAGGTACTCGTCCAGCTCGATTCCATACGCTTCGAATCCGAGGAGGTCCGCAAGGACCGCGATGACTCCGGTCGCCGAACCCCACTCCAGGAACTTGAGGCCGGGGCTGGCAACGTTCAGCAGCGAAGCGAGCACGACGTTGTAGTCAGCAGCAACGAATGGGTGAAAACGGTGCTGGCGCACCTCTCGATCGAATCGCTCCCAACGACTCCAGCCCTCGTCGAGGAGTCCTTCGATGCGGGCGGCCAGGGCCGGATCGAGGTCGCCCAAGATCTTGGCCGGTGCCTGTCGCATGTCAGGCCTGGTCGCTGTCCTGGGGATCGGTCTCAGATTGAAGATCGGGCTGAGCGCCTTCTCCCTTCAACCGCTTCTTCTCTGCCTTCTGCTCTCGCTTTTTCTGTTTCTTGAGCTCCTTCTGATGCTTCTGGAATCCGTAGTTCGGTCGTCTGGCCAAGGAAATACTCCTAAGAGAATTGGTTGACGGGTCCGATGTCACTGCCTCACGGCTGGTTCGCGTCGAGTTGGCTCCACACGGCATGAACGGTCCAGGAGACTCCCGCGGACGTCCGTGCGCTCCGGTAGCCCTGCCTCGGCGTGATCTCGTAGCGCTGAATCCTCGGATCGGCCCCGAATCGGTCAATCGACCTCAGGATTCCCGCGGTCACCTCGGCGTTTTCCGTGTGTGACTGGATTTCCTCCCGCAGTGCTGGATCGGAGATCACGGCACAGCGGTATCGGGCGAGCGAAAACGATTGTGACACGTGGCACACTCCAGAGCTGGGCGAGAAAGGGCGCACGCATGGCGTCGTGGAAGGTTGGCGGCATGCTCCGTCGGGCATGCCGCCGACGCGCGACCTCAACCAAATCCTATCGCCGGATCCTTTCCGTAGATCAGGTCCTCTTGGACCCCGCCGTCCTTTCGGTGGACGACGACTCGCCCATGAGCCGCGCTCCGAGCGAGGCTCTTGGCGATCCTGATGGCGGCGTCCTTCACCCCGGTTCGTGTGATGGGTCTGGGAGAGCCCTCCTTTTCGACCTTCCACGCCGAGAGGTCGCTCTCGTATATGATGTGGTAAACCTCGGATTTCTTCACGGTCGTTCCTTCGATCGGTCGCAAGGGTGCATATGTGCGCGCACCGACACGACTGACGATCCGATGGCGTGCCAGGGAGAGGAGGAAGGCGGCGGCGCGGAGGGTGCCGCGAGACGAAGCGCCGAGGGTCGACGCGATGCCTAGTCCCTCGAAAGATGCATAAAAGCTAATGGTTCCTGCGTCCGGCCGTTAGGGCACCGGGAAGCGATGCCGGGTACCCTCTGGCCGCCCAGCGAACACGGATGCGCATGGCATCCATCTTACCGCGCCATCTTGCCCAGCGCTTCCTCGACCGGCGTGGATTCGTCGATCGTTCGCACGTCGCGCGTCATGATTGCCGACACGGGCGTGTCCCGCGGCACGTGGCCGTGAGCGACGCAGCGGATCGCGACGTCCCGGTCGGTGACGATTCCGAGCGGGCAGCCGCGATCGGAGACGATCACGACCGTTCCCACGTTGTAGTCCCCCATCCGGTGCGTGATCTCCAGGATGCTCTCCCCGGGCGCTCCAGTGACGACGGTGTGACTGGCGATTATGCCGATGGACATGGGCCTATACTCCTGTGGTCGGGTGGGATTCCGCCGTGACCCAAGGGTAATCCCGCGGAGGCGGCGGCTCTGTCGGGGGATCTCCGCGCCTCCCCCCCCGGGCAGTCCCACGCGACGACTGTCGTCACCGATCGTCCTCCAGACCCGAGGGTGCCGTGAAGCGCTATGACCGAGAGTACTTCGCCAGGTGGTACGGAGGCCCCGCAGCGCTGGTGACTCCGGACGCCATCCGCCGGAAGGTGCGCGTCGCCCTCGCGGCCGCGGAAATCCTGCTCGACCGGGACGTCCGAACGGTGCTCGACGTCGGCTGCGGCGAAGGGCGGTGGCGCGCCGTGCTCCACCGCGCACGCCCGAAGCTCTCGTACCTCGGCGTGGACGGCAGCGAGTACGTGGTGCGACGCTGGGGGGCGCGGCGTGGAATCCGCCGCGGGACGCTCGGAACGATCGGGAGGCTCGGGCTCCGCCGGCGCTTCGATCTGATCGTCTGCTCGGACGTGCTGCCCTACGTTCCGACCGGCGAGCTCCGGCGCGGGCTCGGGGCGCTGCGCCGACTGGCCGGCGGCGTCCTCTACCTGGATGTGCTCACTACAGAGGACGAGTGGGAGGGCGACCGCGAGCAGTGGCAGCCCAGGAGCACACGGACGTACCGCCGCCTGTTCGCAGAGGCGGGGCTGATCCCGGCCGGGCTCCACTGCTGGGTGCCGCGCTCCAGCGCGCCGCTGCTCGCCGCGCTGGAGCGGTGCGGGTAGTCGTCGAGGGCCGCGGCCCGCAGCACCTCAGGGACCGCGTCTTGCGCGGGCGGACCGCATGGCTGCGCTCGAGTACCCGTACGACGCCACCCCCTTCCTGCCCGAGCGCCGCACGCTCACGGCGCTGCGCGAAGCTTCCCGCGGCTGTCACGGCTGCCCGCTCTGGCTGCGCAGCACGCAGACCGTCTTCGGGGAGGGGCTCGTCCGCGCGTGGCTGATGCTGGTCGGTGAGCAGCCGGGCGACAGGGAGGATCTCGCCGGGTATCCCTTCGTCGGACCCGCGGGCGCAATCCTGGTCCGGGGTCTCGCCGAGGCCGGCATCGAGCGGCGCGACGGCCTATGTCACCAACGTGGTCAGGCACTTCAAGTGGATCGAGAAGGGAAAGCGGCGCATCCACCAGATGCCCAACGCGCGCGCGATCGGGGCGTGCATGCCGTGGCTCGAGGCCGAGCTCGAAGCGGTGAAGCCTCTGGTGCTGGTCGCCCTGGGAGCAACCGCGGCGCAGGCGCTCCTGGCGCGCGCTTCCGCGTGAGCCGCCAGCGGGGCACCTGGGTCGAGTCGGCCCTTGCCCCGCACGTGACCGACACCGTACACCCCTCGTCGATCATCCGGGAGCCTACGGACGAGGGCCGGCGGCGTGAGATGGTGCGGTTCGTCGACGACCTACGCGTGGTCGCGGCCGTGTTGGACGGCGACGGGAAACGCGAGGGACCGGTGGCGAGCGGGCGCGGCGACCCCTCCCTAACCTGGCGCGGAGGCGTGCCACGCGCCGAGATTTGTGCGTCCCCAGCTCTGAGAGGACCCGGCCGCACCGGCGGCGGACCGGCGGCGGGGCCGTGCGCCGGAGTGTCATGAGAGCGAAGTCAGCGATCTTCGGGGTAGTCTTCCCCGTGATCATTGTGTTGGATCTGATTACCAAACGCTGGGCGCTCGATGCGCTCGCGGGCGGGCGGCGATTGGATCTGCTGCGCGGCATGCGTCCGTGCGAGTACCCGGACTGCCTGCTCGCGCTCACTCTCGCCTTCAACCGCGGGGCCGCGTTCGGCATCCGGATCGGAGACGATTCCCGCTGGTTCTTCGTGCCGATCATCGTGATCGCGGTGGTCCTGCTCGGGATGCTTCTGGTGCAGGCTCGAAAGGACGACATGCTCCGCGCGGTATCGCTCTCGCTCGTGCTCGCGGGTGCGGTGGGCAACCTCTGGGACCGCGTGCGCTGGAGCCGAGGCGTCGTCGATTTCATCGGCCCGGTGAACCTCGGGTTCACGAACTTCCCCATCTTCAACATCGCCGACATCGCGATCACCTGCGGGGCGGCTCTGCTCGCCATCTCCTTCTGGCTGGAGGAGCGGGAAGAGCGTCGCGCGGGCGTGGCGGCCACGGAGACCGCTCCGCCCTCTTCCTGATCCCGCCCCACCGGGGAGGGGGGTGGCACGAAGGTGGCAAGAGGGGTGGGCGCCCGCTCACGCCTGCACTTCGGGGGGACCGACCAAGCCGCCCATGCCGGGACAGCTCCGACAGAAACCCCCTGACCGGACGCTGGGTCGCGGTCGCACCCCTCTGGTCCGACCGGCCTCTCATCGTCATGGGTCGTCAGCGCGAGCCCCGGCCGCCGCACGCCGAGGACTGCCCGTTCTGCCCCGGCAACGAGGCGGAGCTGCCCGTAATTCTCACCGAGCGTCCGGCGCCCGACGGCGGGGGCTGGTCGATCCGCGTCGTCCGCAACCGCTATCCCGCCTTCGCGTGGTCCGGAGACGGACAGCGGCCGCCGGGGGTGGGGAAGACGCTCGCGCTCGGCTCGGACGTCCCGCTGGTACTCGCCGAACCGATGCCCGCAGCGGGGACCCAGGAGGTCATCATCGAGACGCCCGCGCACGATCGCGATCTCCCCGATCTGAGCGCGGCCGAGCTGGCTGCGGTAGTCGAGACGTACTACGAGCGGTTAGTCGCGCTCGCGCACCAGCTCGGTGATCTGCTGCGTCGCTACCGCGACTTGGCGGACGATCCCGCCTACAACCTGATCCTGCATTCGGCACCGCGCGTGCGCACCGGCTCGCGAGCCCATCACTGGTTCGTGCAGCTACGTCCCCGCATCCACCGGATCGCCGGCTTCGAGCTGGCCAGCGGGGTGCACACCAACCCCTCCCTTCCCGAGCACGACGCGGGCATGTTGAAAAGGGAGCGCTGAGCGAGTGCCTGGCTCGGCTCTCGACCCGATCACGGCTTTTTTTGACGCGCTGGCGGACGCAACGGAACGTGTGCTGCTGCTCGACTACGATGGCACGCTCGCTCCCTTCCTGGCCGAGCGCGACGCTGCCACCCCATACGAGGGCGTGCGCGAGGCCATCCAGGCTCTGCACGCCTCCGGCCGCACGCGGCTTGTGGTCGTCTCGGGACGCAGCATCGACCGGCTGCGGCCGCTGCTGGGGGTAGAGCCGCCACCGGAGCTGTGGGGTACGCACGGCTGGGAGCACCTGGAGCCCGGACGTCCGGTGGAGGCTCGGCCCCTCCCCCCGGCCGCTGCCGCGGCCCTAGGGGAGGCGGCGCGCGGCCCGGCCGGAGCGGAGCTGGGCGATCGGGTCGAGGTGAAGCCGGCCTCCGTCGCCGTCCACACGCGCGGGCTGGCACCGCCGGATACCGCACGGATGCTGGCGGCAGTACGCGCGGCGTGGGAGCCGCTCGCGAGCAAGGCAGGCCTCGAGCTCCACGCCTTCGACGGCGGCCTCGAGCTGCGCGTGCAGGGATGGAACAAGGGCGATGCGGTGCGGGCGGTGCTCGCCAGTGTGCCCCCGGGGGCGGCGGTCGCCTATCTGGGCGACGACGCGACCGACGAGGACGCCTTCCGCGCGCTCGATGAGATGGCTCGGGAGGGGCGGGTCGAGGGGCTCACCGTGTTGGTTCGTCCCGTGCGGCGCGCGAGCGCCGCGCGCGTCTGGCTCGAGCCCCCCGATGGGCTGATGGATTTCCTGGGGCGCTGGCGCGCGGCCGGCGGATGAGGGGGCGCGGCGGCGCATTTCATGCGAGACGAAGGCTCCGCCCAGCCCTGAACCAGGCGGGCACTCCGCCGCCCGCCACCACCGGAGTGGAGCTGTGTCCCGACCATCCCGCCTCCTGGTCGTCTCCAACGATCTGGTCGGCTTCCAGAAGCACCGTGATCGGTCGAACTTCCTCTCCTGCCTGAACACGATGTATCCCGAGGCGCAGGTGGAGGGGGAGGGCTAGGGGCGCGTGGTCCGCGTCCGGCTGGCCGGCCGCGTCGTGCGGGTCAGAGCCTTCCCGGTCTCGATCGACTTCGCCGACTTCGCCCAAACCGCCGCCACGGACGCGGTCTTGGACCGGGTCGCGGGGCTGTGCGCCGAGTTCCTCGGACGCACAGTAATCCTGGGCGTCGACCGGCTCGACTACTCGAAGGGTATCCCGTACAAGCTGGCCGGCTACCGGCTCGCGCTCGAGCGCTACCCCGAGCTCCGCGAGCGCGTTACCCTCGTGCAGCTCGTCGTCCCGAGCCGCGAGGACATCCCGGAGTACGACCGCATGAAGGAGGAAATCGAGCGGCTGGTCGGCCGGATCCAGGGCGAGTTCACCCGCGGGGGTTGGGTTCCGATCCACTGCCAGTACGGGCGCTGGGACCGCTGCGAGCTGGTCACCCATTACCGCGCCGCCGGCGTGGCGCTCGTCACCCCGCTCAAGGACGGGATGAACCTGGTTGCCAAGGAGTTCTGCGTGGCCAGCCTCGAGGGACGGGGGATGCTCATCCTGTCCGAATCGGCGGGGGCGGGTGCCCAGCTGCAGGAGCACGCGCTTGCTCGTGAACCCTCAGGACGTCGAGGGGGTGGCCGCCGCGATCCACCGCGCGGTCATGATGCCGTCCGACGAGCGGCTCCGCCGGATGGAGGCAATGCGCCGGCAGATCCGCGAGCACGACATATTCTTGTGGACGGATACGTTCCTGAAGGCCGCCTCCGACGAGGATTTGGGGGCCGACAACGACGTCGAGCAGTGGCGCCCGACGGCCCCTCCGAGCTTCTTCACGGGCGGGTCCGGGCCCCCGTCTCCGGCGCTCCGCGCCATCGGCGACTAGGCCGGAATCGCCCCCCGCCAGTCGGCGCTGACCCTGCGCTCCCCCGCACGGATCAGGCGGCGCGCTTCGCGCAGCTTTCCGGCGACGCCCCAGAGCACCATGCCACGCACGCGCCCGCTATCGAGGTAGTAGAACACCCCCCTTTGCCCCGGCTCGGACCAGTCCTCGACCACCTCGTAGTTCGGATCGATCACCCCAACCGCCTCGTAGCCCAGGCCGAAGAGGTCCGAGTAGAAGAATGGGATGTGGTCGAGCTCGACGCTCTCGCCGGCCATCGAGCGCCCGGCCTGTTCCCCGGTGACGTTCGCCTGATCCTCGTGCTCGGCCCGGATGCGGCGCCCCAGCGGAGGCGACCAGACCGACGCGACGTCACCCGCGGCCCAGATCGCGGGGTGCGACGTGCGCAGCGCCCCGTCCACCACGATCCCGTCCTCTACCTCCACGCCGGCGGACTCGGCAAGTGAGATCTGGGGCACGATGCCGATCCCCGCGACGGCCGCGTCCGCGCGGATTGTCTCCGCCTCTCCGTCCGGCCCCTCTACGGCGAGCAGGATCTTGGGGCCGCTCCGGCGTACGGAAGCGACCGAGGTCTGCGGGCGCACGTCCACTCCTCGCTCCCGGTAGTACGCGTTGAGGAAGCGGCCGTGGCTCACCGGGAAGAGGCGCCCCCCGATCGCTTCCTCGGGAAAGACCAGCACCACCTCCTTGCCGATCTGCGCGAGCGCGGCGGCCAGCTCCGATCCCACCAGACCACCTCCGATGACCGCGATCCGGCGGCCGCGCTCGGCTGCCTGCCGGAGCGCCAAGTAGTCACGCCAGGTCCGGAAGTGGATCAGCTGCGGGGGCGCGCCTGGCACGAGACGCGGTGCGCCGCCGGTCGCCAGCAAGAGCTTCTCCCAGCCGTGGACCGTGCCGTGATCGTCGGTCACGGTCCCGTCGTACGCTTCCACTCGGATCACGCGCCGGCCGAGCAGCAGCTCGACGCCCAGCTCGGCGGTTCCACGCCAGATTCGCTCGGGCTCCTCGCCGAGCCAGAGCCCCTTGCTCAGCGGCGGACGATCGTAGGGCGCGTCCGGCTCTGCCGAGATCATGCGGATCGCCCCATCGGGGTCCACCGCACGGATCCCTCGCACGGCGGCATCGGCGGCCATGCCGCCGCCGATGATCAGGTAGCGGTGGCGGGCCATTCTGGGCCTGGCGCTCTCGCGCTCGCTCGCTACGCCTCCAGCCGAGCGTCCAGCGTGATCTCGACTGCCTTGAGCGCCTTCGAGACCGGACAGCCCGTCTTCGCGGCCTCCGCCTTCTCGCGGAAGGTGGCCTCGTCCACGCCGGGGACGCGCGCACGGGTGACGAGCTCGATCCGGCTGATCGAGAATCCCTCCGCCCCCTTCTCGAGGTGGACCTTGGCGGTGGTCTTCACGCTCTGCGGCTCGTGACCGGCCTTGGCAAGCTGGTTTGAGAGCGCCATCGAGAAGCAGCCGGCGTGCGCCGCCGCGATCAGCTCCTCCGGGTTCGTTCCCTTGGCCTCCTCGAACCTGGAGCCGAAGGAGTAGGCGCCTTCGAAACTGCCGGTCTGCGTCGTCATGTGGCCGGAGCCCTTGGGCAGATTTCCCTTCCACTCGGCGTCCGCGGTGCGCACGGGCATGGCTCACTCCCTTTCAGA
>CAUZJY010000072.1:0-10256 GCA_963580305.1 Gemmatimonadales bacterium UBA6960 | reverse complement strand
GAGTGCTCTACTCCCCCGCTCCGCGGGGGAAGCTTTCCTCTCCCCGGAGATAGGGAGAGCTTGAATACCTCATCACTCACCCGTCCAAAGGAATCGGGGCAGGTCCATTACGGGAAGTGCGGAGGATGCTCGACGAGACGGCGTGAGCCCTCTACCTTCGGGTCCGTTTCCACGAGGAGGTGCAGCGTGCACGTCCACTTTCATCCCCGGCCGGTGCGGTTGCTGCTCGCGCTCGTCGTGCCGCTGGCGGGATGCCGCGGCGAAGAGGAGCCCGAGCCGCCCTCGCAGTTCGCCCCCGAGCTCGGTGTGGACCTCTCGCAGATGGAGCGCACCGAGAGTGGGCTCTACGTCCGGGTCCTGGAGGAGGGGAGTGGAGAGCCGGCGCGCGCGGGGGAGCGCATCGCGGTCGCCTACCGGGGCTGGCTCGTCGATGGCACTGCCTTCGACACCGCCTTCGCCGAGACGCCCTTCCGGGTCACCGTCGGCGAGGACTTCATGGTGGACGGCTTCATGGAAGGGATCGAGCGGATGCGGGTCGGCGAGGAACGGCTGCTTGTCGTGAAGCCCGATCTCGGATACGAACACAACTTGGTTCCCGGCGTTCCACGCGACTCCTGGCTGGTCTTCCGGGTCCGCCGCGAGCCGCCCGGTGGGCAGCCCGCCTGACCCTCCGGCGCGCAGGGTGTGGCCGAGCGTGGCCGAGTCCCCGGTACTGATCCTCCTCGGGCGCGAGTTCCGCTCGGCGGTGCGCGAGCGGAGCATCGTCGTGAACAGCATCCTGATCCCGGTCTTCCTGTATCCGCTCCTGCTGTGGGGGCTCTTCACCGCGCTCACCGTGGTCGAGGGGCTCGCCGAGCGGGCGCGCTCGCGGGTCGCGGTGCACGGCGTGCCCGAGGCTCACCAAGAGCTGCTCGACTCGCTCCGGGCACTGCCCGCGATCGAGCTGGTGGAATCCACGACCGTGGAGGACGCGGAGCGGCGGCTCCAGGCCGGCGAGCTTGACCTGGTCGCGGACCTAGAGGCCGCGGGCGCGAGCTCTCCCGGGCTCGCCGAGAACTTCCGCGTCCGGCTGCTCTACGACCGCTCGCTCGAGCGCAGCCGCCGCGCCCGCGCCCGCGCGGCTGGAGTGATCGAGCGCTACCGGAAGCGCTGGTTGAGCCGGCGGGTGGAGGAGCTCGCGATCCCGCGCGCGGAGGTGGTTGGATTCCGGATCGACCCTCATAGCGTCTCGACCGGGCGGCAGCTCGGGACGCTGGTTCTCTCCGAGGTCCTGCCCCTCTTCATCGTGGTGATGGTCGCGCTGGGCTGCTTTATCCCGGCCATCGACACGACCGCGGGCGAGCGCGAGCGCTCCACGTGGGAGACCACGCTCATCCTGGCCGTGTCCCGCCGCGACGTGGTGGTGGCCAAGTACCTGTACGTCGCGGCGCTCGGCTTCGTCGCCGGCGCGCTCAATGTGATCGCGATGTTCGTGACGATGGCACCCGTCGTGGCGCCCATCGTCGCCCAAACGGGGGAGGACTTCGCCTTCTCGCTGCCCGCCCTCGCCTTTCCCGTGATGGTGCTGGGCACGTTCGTGCTCGCGCTCTTCTTCGCGGCCGCGATGATGATCCTGGCCGCCTTCGCGCGCACCTTCAAGGAAGGGCAGGGGATGGTCACGCCGGTCTTCTGGCTCGCGCTGGTGCCGCTCCTGTTCGGCCAGGGCTCCGAGTCGACGCTGACGCCTGCGACCGCTGCGATCCCGGTGGCCAACGTCGCGATGATGCTCCGCGACGCGGTGCGGGGGGTCTATCAGTGGCCGTTGATCGCGGAGACGCTGGCGGTCACGCTTGGGATCGTGGTGCTCTGCCTGCTGGTCGCGCGCACCATGCTCCGCTTCGAAGACTTCCTGATCGGTGCCTACGACGGGAGCTTCTGGCGCTTCCTCTGCGAGCGCACCTTCGGCCGCGGGGCGGCCTCGCGGCGCCGGGTCGGGCGCGCGCTGACGTGATCACCGTCCAGGTCGAGGGTCTGGCCAAGACCTTCTTCGACGAGGCGCGCGGCGCGATCCACGCCGTGGACGGAGTCAGCTTCGAGTGCCGCGCGGGCGCGATCTTCGGCCTGCTCGGCGCGAACGGGGCCGGTAAGACCACCACGCTTCGCATGCTCGCGACGATCCTGCGGCCCACGGCGGGGAGGGCGCGCGTGATGGGGCACGACGTGGTTGCGGAGCCGGAGGTGGTGCGCCGCTCCCTCGGCTTCTATTCCGCGTCCACCGCGCTCTATCCCCGGCTCACGGCGCGCGAGACCCTCGAGTTCTTCGCGCGCGTGAACCGTTACCCGCGCGAGCGCGTGGGCGCCCGGGTAGATGAGCTCGTAGAGCGCTTCGGAATCGACCGGTTCGAGTCGGTGCGGGTGGAGAAGCTGTCGAGCGGAATGAAACAGAAGGTCTCGATCGCGCGCACCGTCGTGCACGATCCGCCGGTACTCGTCTTCGACGAGCCCACGGTGGGGTTGGACGTGATCAACGCGCTGGAGATGCAGGAGGTGATCCGCGCGCTCCGGGCGGAGGGGAAGACGATCATCTTCTCCACGCACGTGATGAGCGAGGCGGAGAAACTCTGCGATACGATCGTGATCATCCACGGAGGCCGGCTGCTCGCCTCAGGCAGCCTGGAGGAGCACCGGCGCGCGACCGGCAAGCACTACCTGGAGGACATCTTCGTTCAGTACGTGCGGGAGGGCGGGTGAAGATGGTGGACGGGGGCGGCGGCGTGCTCGGCACGCTCTACCGGTACGAGCTACGCATGCTGCTGCGTGACACGCGCACGATCGCGATCGCGGTGGTCGCACCGCTCCTGCTCTTTCCGGTGCTGATCCTGCTCGCGCGCGAAGCCGAGCGGCGCCGCGAGGCCGTTATCGAGCGGGCCACCTACCGGTACGCGCTGACCGGCACCGAGGAGGACTTCGCCTACTACCGCGTGCAGGAGGCGCTCGCGATCGAGGCGTTCGATCCGGACACGGCAGCCCGGCCTCCCGCGACGTTTCTGCACGACCGGAGCCCGAATCCAGACTCGCTCGTGCGGGCGGGGGCGATCCAGGTGGTGGTCGAGGGCCTCGCGGCCGACGAGTACCTGCGGGTGCGGGCGCGCGAGCTCGCCGAGCGCCCCGGCGAGGACAGCGCGGCCCTGGCAGAGCTGGCCGAGCTTCCGGAGGTGCCGGTGCTGAGGCTGCACTACCGGACCGACAGTGACGTCTCGCGCGCGGCCTTCGAGCGGCTCCAGGAGCGGTTGGAGCAGGTGCGCCGGCAGCAGCGCGACAGCGTGTATCGAGCCTACGGTCTGGCCATCGACCTGAGCGAGCTGGGCGGGCTGGAGGCGCGGAACGTGGCGACCGCGGAGCGCGAGACGGGTGCGCTGCTGGGCGTTCTGCTCACTCCCCTCCTGCTCTTCCTGATGCTTTCGGGCGGCTCGATCGTGGCGGTCGACGCGATCAGCGGGGAGAAGGAGCGGGGGACGTTGGAAACTCTGCTCACGACCGCGGCGCGCCGTTCCGAGATCGTGGCCGCGAAGCAGCTCGCGGTGGTCACCGTCGGGATCGTGGTCACCGTGGTGAACCTGGCCAACCTGTTCGTTTACATCGTGCTCGATCTGATCGAGCTGCCGCAGGAGCTGGCGGTCTCGATCGGTCCGCTCTCGCTCCTTGTGCTGCTCGCGCTCTATCTCCCCCTCACCGTGCTGGTCTCCAGCGGTCTGCTCCTGATCTCGGGGTGGGCGAAGAGCTACAAGGAGTACCAGCTCTATTTCCTTCCGCTCTTCGCCGTGGTCTTCCTCCCGTCGCTGGCCGTGCTCCTTCCCGGCATGGAGCTCAGCTCGGCGATCGCTCTGGTGCCGGTGGCGGGGGTCGCCGTCGCGGTCCGCGAGGTGATGCTCGGGGAGATCGACTGGCCCTTCCTCGCGCTCGCGGCCCTCTCCACCGGCGGCGCCGCCTGGGGCGCGGCGCGCCTGACCGAGCGGGCCCTCTCCACCGAGCGGCTGATCTCCGGCACGGAGCTCGACCAGGCCGACTTGGCGGGAGGCCCCGCGCTCTTCCCGCGGCGCGTACTGCGCTGGTTCGGGCTGCTCTGGGTCGTCCTGCTGGTGAGCTCGGCGTGGGCGGGGGAGTCGCTCGGGCTCGTCCACCAGGTGTTGTTCAACGTGGTCGGGCTCTTCTTCGGGGGCAGCCTGCTGATGGTGCGAGCCTACCGGCTCGAGCCGCGGGCGGCCTTTGCGCTCCGCCCCGCCCCGGCCGCGGCCTGGCCCGCCGTGTTGATCGGCGCCCCCGCCGCGCTGGTGACCGGGGTCGGACTGGCGGAGGCTTTTCAGCGGTTCGTGCCCGTCCCCGAGGAGGTGCTCCGCTCCTTCGGCCAGTTCCTGGGGGCGGGCGAGCTCCCCCTCTGGCAGATCGTCCTCATCCTGGCGGTGATCCCGGGCATCTTCGAGGAGCTTGCCTTCCGGGGCGTGCTCATGCACGGTCTCGCGCCGCGTCTCCGCCCGGTTCCCCTCGCGCTCGCCGTGGGTGCGATCTTCGGGATCTTCCACGTGAGCCTCTGGCGCATCGTACCCACGGCGTACCTGGGGGTCGTGCTCGCGGCGGTCGTGCTGCTCACCGGGTCCATCTATCCGGCCATGCTCTGGCACGCGCTCAACAACCTGATCGCGATCGTGCCGGTCGAGCTGGGTTGGGTGAGTGAGGACTACGACTTGCCCATGTGGAGTTACCCAGTCGCGTCGGCGGGTCTCGCTCTTTCGTTCACCCTGCTGTGGTGGACGCGGAGGGCGGCAGGGAAGATGCAGTACGTGGGGACGGGCCCAGGTGGCGGGCGCCCATGACCTGCCAGTGGAGGAAGAGATGCAAAGAGCGAAGGCTACTCGCGCGTGGCGCCGTGAACAAACCCCTCCGGGAGCTGACTGGGGTGGGTGCCACACGGGATTCGGTCCGGATCCGCAAGACGCTGAACATCGCCGCGCCGGTGCCTGACGTCGTACCACGGAGAAGCGCGGCACCAAGAAGATCCGGCGCACGACCAAGCGGCGCGGCGTGGGGCGCAAGACCGCGAAGAAGGTGCGCGCGGGCCGGAAGGGCGGGCACAAGCGCGCGCGCAGGCGCTGAGCCGCCGCGTACGCGGCTCGTCCCAGGGGGCCGGGATGCCTGCTAGAGCAGCTCGAGCGGGTCGAAGAGCTCGACCCCTTCCTTGAGCCAGTGCTCGCGGAACGGGTACGGGCTGATCTCCTCGAGGGTGAGCGCGGTGGTCATCGGGTGGTGGTGCATGGTCATCCGCCCGTGCTCGTTCTCGTGTACCGTGTAGCGCCCGCTGATCTGCAGGTTGGCCTTGTAGCGCTGCTTGCCATGCGTCATGAACGTGTGCAGCAGGTGGGTCGTCGACTCCCACTTGTGCTGTGTGACGGTCAGATCCACGACCGGTCCGGTCCGCGTCCAGATGTTCACCTGGAGAGTCCCGGCGCTCTCCACGAAGCGCGCATCGATGTTCTCGGCCAGGTGTGGGATCCGGAAGGCCTCGCTCCGGTGGCGGCGGCTCTCTTCCGAGGAGGTCGCCGCCAGGAACGGATAGAATCCTGCCTTGGGGTGCTGCCCCCATCGGCCGGGGAAGGGGGGCACGATCACGGAGAACATCACCTCCGCGTAGGGCCCGCAGACGCTCTCCCGGAAGTGGAAGGCGGTCACGGCCAGGATGCTGCGCTCGTGGCGAACCTCCACCGGCTGGAGATGCTCCGGCAGGATCCGGCGGGCGTCCGAGGTGGGCATCTCGAAGAAGGCGCTCACCCCCGTGGTGAACACGTAACGACCGGTGTCTACTAACATATACCGAACTTGCGCAGCACCCCGGCGATCCGCTCGGCACCCTGTTCCAGCTGCTCGCTGGTGTGTGCGGCGGAGATGGACATCCGGAAGCGGCCCTTGTGCTTGGGCACGGCCGGGTATTTCACCGGGTTGATGAAGACGCCGGCGCCGAGCAGCGCCTCGCCCATCGGGAACACGCGCGCATCGTCACGCACCATGATTGGGATCACCTGTGACGCACTCTCCCCGGTCGGTACCCCGTACCGGTCGAGCTTCTCCTTCATGAAGCGCACGTTGTCCCAGAGCCGGGTCCGCAGCGCGGGCTCGGCCTGGGCCAGCCGGAGCGCCGCGAGCACGCCCGCCACGACCGTCGGGGCGAGCGCGCAGCTGAATAAGCGGGAGCGGCTGAAGCCGCGCAGGTAGTTGATTAGCTTCTGGCTGCCGGTCGTGTAGCCTCCCTGTCCGCCCAGGCTCTTCGAGAACGTGCCCAGGTGGATGTCGACCTCGTCCTCGAGCCCGAGCTGCTCGACGACCCCGCGCCCGTTCGCGCCGAACACGAACATGGAGTGCGCCTCGTCGATCATGACCCGGGCCCCATGCTGCTTCGCGACCGCCACGATCTCGCGCAGGGGCGGCAGGTCGCCGTCCATGGAGTACACTCCCTCGACGACCACGAGCTTCTTGCCGGCGAACCCCCGCAGCTTCCGGTCCAGGTCCTCGACGTTGTTGTGCCGGAAGAAGCGGCTGGTCGCTTTGGAGAGGATCATCCCGTCCACGATCGAGGCGTGCGCCCTCTGGTCCGCGACGATCAGGTCACCGGACCGCATCAGCCCCGCGATCGTCCCCACGTTGGCGCTGTAACCGGTGGGGAAGACGAGCGTTGCCTCCTTCTGCTTGAAGCGCGCGATCTCGTCGGCCAGATCGCAGTGGAGCGCCGTGGTTCCCGACAGAATCGGGCTGCCGGAGGAGCCCCCACCGTAGATCTCGAGGGCTTCGCGGATCGCCTGCTTCACCTCCGGCCGGTACGACAGCCCCAGGTAGTTGTAGGAGGCGAAGTTGATCAGGTCTCTCCGGACCTCACCCGTCTTCTTGTCGAGGATGTCCACCAGCGTGGTGGGCGCCGACAACAGCGGCAGCTCGTACTGGTAGTAGCCCTCCGGTTCGACTTGCGTCCACCACTGGTCGAACGGCTCGAGCAGGTCGAACGGGTCGTCCCCGGCCCCGAAGTAGAAGTTCGTATAGTCGTACTGCATGGCCGACTTGGTGAGACCCTCTTCCGCAATGCTGGAGCGGGTATCGAGCGGGGGCCGCTCGATGACGTCGGAGTGCTTGGCATTCGTCATTCCGGGCCTCCTGTCCACTCGGACGGCCAGTCGTGGTGATGACGGCAAAACCGGACCTGGCGATCCGGCAAAGCTCGCGGCAGGCGCGTCGCCGGGCAAGGAAATCGGCGCTCTGATTACACCCGTGGTACTCGGGGCGGATGCGGGGTGTAGCACGGACATGCACCCCCGCCGCCTGGTCCTGCCCCCCGTCGAGGCGGTCGGCTTCCATGGGATTGACGTGAGCGACGCGGGAGGCGCGTTGATCCTGAGCGTGGCGGCGCCGGGCGCTTCGATCACGCGCATCGAGCTCAGGAACGCCAGTGACTCGGGCGACGGATTCGGCTACGACGACCTGATCGTCTGGCAGCTGCGCCGGCTGGCCGGCTGAGGGCGCCGCACCTCATGGGGTGCGGGCCCAGATCAGCCCCCCCTCCGGGTCTGCGGCGCGCATGCGGAAGCGCCCCGGGCCGACCGCGGCCAGCTTCACCAGCACGCGGTTCCAGCCGGCCCGCAGATAGGCGTCCAGCTCGACCTCGCCAGGTTGAACCCCGGGCGGCGCCGCGGCGGCGCGCGGCGAACGCGGGAGCGCGGGCGAGCCGCCCACCCGCACCTCGTGCGCTCCGTCGCTCTCGACGACGAGCACCACGCCGCGCTCGCGGGGCGCGTACAGGAACGCCTGGGCGTAGACGGTACCCCCCCTCGGGGCGACCTCTAGCCACCCGTGGGCGCTCGCGTCCAGACGCGTCCACTCGGCCGCGTCGCCCTCCGGCAGCGGGTGGCTCCGGTCCAGCTCGGGCTCGCGGTCCGGGCCCCAGATAGTGCGGAGCGCCAGGGCTGGGTCGGTGACGTCCGCATTGGGCCAGCTCCCGATCGCCCACCACTGAACCATCCAGTCGTTCAAGGACCGGAGCTGCACCGCGGCCGGCAGCGCGATACCCCCGCCCGGTGCCGCCAGCGCCAGCTCGAGCGCGCGTGCGGTGACCACGACCGTATCCACAACCACCCCCGGGAGCACGTCCCCCGGCTCCGCGCCGGGCGGGCTCACCTCGAGCGCCCGTCCCGGGCGAGCGGAGCCCGGCACGCTGACCTGCGGGCTGACCACTCCGGGGGACGCCTCGGGATAGACCACGACCTCGTAGCGGTCGGGGCGCGGGACCGGGATCGACACGCGCGCGGTGCTCGCTCCGGTGCCGATCACCCGCAGCTCATCCCTGTGCACGGCGCCCGGCGGAACGAGCACCTCCGCAACGCGACGCTCGTGCGGACCAGGGAGGGAAGGGAGGGGCGCGTGCGGCTCGGTCTGGTACCAGTACGTGACGGTCGCGTAGTCCGCGCCCTCGCGGTTGTTCGGGCCGCGCTCCAGCTCTAGCCGGAAGGAGCTGCGGAAGGGGATCGGATCCGCGATGTGCCAGCGATAGGCGGCGAGGCGCGCGCGTGCGGAGTCCTGGAGCAGCACGCCTTGGAACGGGCCGGCGAGCTCGGAACCCCCGTCCGCAGGGGCGCCCAGGTAGCTCGCGACCGCGCTCGGGTCGAGGGCGCGTCCATCCACGCGCAGGAGCCCCTCCCCACCCAGAAAGGCGAACGATCCCTCGTAGCCCTGCGCAGAGAGTGCCATGCCGACCAACCACCCCAAGCCCTCCACGTCGGCGGCCACGTGCCGGCGGTCCGGCCGCGGGCGGGGATCACGGCTCCAGAGCGCGTGGAAGGTGGCGACCGGCTCGGCGAGTCCGGCTCCGGTCTCGACGTCCGCATCGAAGGCGAGCTCCTCGATCGGGAGCTCGGTTCCGTTCTCGAGGACGATGCGCCCGTGGCGCGCGAAGGGAAGGGGCAGGTAGCTGTAGAACGCGTCGCCCGCGACACCCATGGGGAGTGCGGCGTAGGGGCGCCGCTCGAACCCATTGCCGAAGAAGTCGCCGAGCGGCACGTGCACCGAGGGCTCGGTCTCTCCCTCCCAGTGCATGCGGAGACCGATCCGGCGGAGCCAGTGCGGATCCGCGCTCGCGAGGCTGATGCGGAGGCGGCGCACGACGGTGGGGCCCGTGAGGTCGAGGAGAACGACGCTGTCGCCGGGCGCGACCGTGGCGCTCGCGCCACTGGCCGGAAAGACGATCCGCTCCAGCTCGCCGTCGGGCTCGCCCGGGGCGGTGAGCAGGCGGTCCGCTCTAAAGAAGGCCGCGGTCGGAAGCTCGACCGGCTGGCCGCCGGCGGGCACCAGCCCGAGCGCGCGCCGGACACTCGCGCAGCCGCTCGTGCCGAGCAGCGCGATCAGCGCTGCCCCGATCACCATCCGTCCGTGCGGCGTCCGCCTCACTCGGACCTCCCTGTGAGCCCCGTTCACCCCCGATTCCCACGGCGGGCGCTGTGCAATCGTACGCACGGGGCATGTCGCTTGCTCCCCAAGGTTACCCGCAAACAATCGTCGAGGGGAGAACGCGATGCCATCGCTGTCGAATCTTCGCCGCGTGAAGCGGTCGCGCGGAGGTGCGCATGGCCGCGGCTGACTGCTTCGGGGTCGAGAACTTGCTCGGGATCTCCGCGCCGGACTTCTCCGTGGCCGAGGGCCGGAGCAGCATGCTCCGACTGGGCAGCCGCTCCCTCCAGCACCCGCGGGGGTCGGCGACCGCGCGCATTTGGGCGGAGGTGGCGAACCCAAACTCGTTTGGGCTCACCCTCACGACCCTGGACGGCACGCTCGCCCTGGAAGGGGAGGACCTGGTTGACGTCGAGCTGCCTTTGGGACTCCCGCTGGAGGCCGCGTCGGACACGGTCATCCCGCTCGATCTCACCTTCGAGTTCGACGGCTTCTCCGCGCTCGGAAGCGTCGCGACCAGCCTGTTCACGCGCGACGAGCTGCGCTACGAGCTGAGGGAGACGCTCGCCGTGGACGCCGGCCCTCTGGGTGAGCCGAGCTTCGGACTGCGCACCTGGCTGCGGGGGAGGGTGGAGGTGCAGAACCCGCTCGTGCTCCGCTAGAATGGGGGCAAGGAAGAGAAGGCGACCCCGAAGAGCGGATTCCGCCACTGGGTCTTCGTGGCCCTGGTGATCGTGCTCGGGGCGGTTCTTTATCTCGTACTGATCAGCCCGGGCTTCTGAGTCCGGCTTCCGCGCGTC
>CAUZJY010000071.1:0-10314 GCA_963580305.1 Gemmatimonadales bacterium UBA6960 | reverse complement strand
CCCAGCGACGGTCGGGGACCATCGTCGCTTGATAGCCCTTCTCCCATGCCTCGCGCGGCGCCCGCTTGAACTCCATGGCGAATGCGTACACGGTGGGCCGCACCGGCGACGTCGGGAAGGCGTGGGCACGCGGCGCCACCCCGCGCGTGACCTGCACGTATACCGTCGTGATCGGCTCGTCCTCCAGGCCGTTCGCGGCGAGCAGCTGGCGGTGCACCTCAGCCAACGGCTCGGGATCGAAGTCGATGCGCAGCGCCGCCAGCCCGCGCCGTATGCGGTCGAGGTGCCGCTCGAGGCGGAAGAAGACGCCCTGGTACGCCGGCGTGACCTCGTAGATACCGTCGGCGAACAGGAATCCCCGGTCGTCCACCGGGACCAGGGCGCGCTCCTTGGGGATCAGCTCGCCGTTCAGGTAGACCGTGCTCATCGAACCGCTCCGGATGCAGGCCAGATGCAGGCCAGATACAAGGATGCCCCGGCGAGAACCGTCCGGGCCCGCCCCCAAAGATGGTCAAGCGGTCGGGAGTCGGACAGGACGGGGCGCCCTGGGCCGCCGCGTTAGTCGGAGGTCCTTCCCTGCAGACGCTCGAACTCCTCGATCAGCGCCGCCTCCGACCCGGAGCCCTGCTCCTTGCTCTTCTCGTCCTCCTCGCGGGCTTCCACCTCGTCGGCCCGGCCGGCGTTGAGCTGGCGGGGGCGCTCCTCCGTCCCACCGGAAAGCATGCCCATGTTCTGCTTGAGCGCCATCAGCCGCTCCTCGACCGCCATGTCCGTGTGCCCGACCTCGAGCTTGAGGAACTCGGATTCCACGCTCGGCACGGCGAGGCTCTGATCGACCTCGCTCTGCGCGAGCAGCCGACGCTCGCTGTCCTCGATCTTCTCGGCCATACGGTTGAAGGCCTCGAAGGCCGAGGTATCCGAGAGCCCGGACATGGTCTCGTGGATGCGGCGCTGGGCCTGCGCGCGCTTCTGCTTCGCGACCAGCAGGTTCCGCTTGCGCCTCGCTTCGTCGATCTTGGCGTTCAGCTGGCGGAGCGAGCTCTTCAGCTTGTCGATCTCCGCCGCTTGTGACTGCCAGGTCTGGTCGAGCGCGGCGGCGCGCTCCCCGTGCTCCTGCTGCCGAATGAGCGCCTGTTTGGCGAGGTCGTCGCGGTTCTCGCGCACCGCCAGCATCGCCCGGTGCTCCCAGTCGCGCGCCTGCTTGATCTCGTCGGCGAGCTGCTGCTTCAGCTTGCGCTCGTCGGCGATCGCGGCGGCCACCTCGCGCTTCGCGCGTGCGAGTTGGTCGCGCATGTCGAAGATGATCTGCGTGAGCATCTTCTCCGGGTTTTCGGCCCGGGAGATGAGATCGTTGATGTTCGACCGGATGAGCGTCGACAGCTTCTGGAAGATCCCCATGTCAGCGCGCTCCTCCCGCCCCCGCACCTACGAGTGCGCGGATCCGCTCCATGTGTCCGGCCACGGCGAGCTGGATGCTCTCGATGGAAGCCTGCAGCTCGTGAAAGTCGAGCGTCTCGAGCTCCAGCGTGTCGGAGAGGATCAGCTCGCGCTCCTCGAGACCATAGGCGCCGTGCACCACGTCGGCGGCGTTGAGCTCGAGCAGGGTGCGGAATAGCTCGGCGTCGGCGGGGCTCGCCTCCGGGAGATCCATGACCTTCATGCGGAGCAGGAGCAGCGGGGGAGAATGATTGATCACGATCGGGGGACCTCCCGTCCGGTCCCGGACCAGATACATCCCCTCCTCGAGATCCTCGGCTTCGAGATCCTCCATCCGGAGGAGATCGCTCTCCAGGTCCTCTCGGGTCAGCATGCCATACTCCCGGTGGTATGATGCCGCTGCGGAGGGCCGCGGCCAGGTCGTATGGATTGTCCTACGGCCCCTGCGCGGTTCGGGTTTCTTCCAAGGTCGCAACATAACCGCGGGCCGCCCGGTCGGCACGGCGCGACCGTGCACCCCGGAGCGCTACCCCGAGACGCCTACGCCACCCGCGCCTGCTCCAGCAGCACCGCCAGGTAGCGGCCGGTGTGCGAGCCGGGATTCTCGGCTACCCGCTCGGGGGTGCCCTGCGCGATGATCCGCCCGCCCCCAGCGCCCCCCTCGGGGCCCAGGTCCACGATCCAGTCCGCGGTCTTGATCACGTGCATGTTGTGCTCGATTACGACCACCGTGTTGCCCAGGTCCACCAGCCGGTGGAGCACCTCGAGCAGCACGCGCACGTCCTCGAAGTGGAGGCCGGTGGTGGGCTCGTCGAGGATGTAGAGCGTGCTGCCGGTCGCCTTCTTGGACAGCTCGGCCGCGAGCTTCACCCGCTGCGCCTCCCCTCCGGAGAGGGTGGTGGCGGACTGACCCAGATGGATGTAGCCGAGCCCGACGTCGTGCAGCGTCTGCAGCTTGGCCTTGAGGCGCGGAACCGCATCGAAGAACTCGAGCGCCTCCTCGACTGTGAGGTCGAGCACGTCCGAGACGTTCTTGCCCTTGTAGTAGACGTCCAGCGTCTCACGGTTGTAACGCTTCCCCTTGCACACGTCGCAGGGAACGTAGACGTCCGGCAGGAAGTGCATCTCGATCTTCACCAGCCCGTCGCCCGCGCAGGCTTCGCAGCGGCCCCCCTTCACGTTGAAGGAGAAGCGCCCGGGTGGATAGCCGCGCATCTGCGCCTCGGGCAGGGTCGCGAACAGGTCGCGGATCGGGGTGAAGAGCCCCGTGTAGGTGGCCGGGTTCGAGCGCGGCGTGCGGCCGATCGGTGACTGGTCCACCTCGATGACCTTGTCAATCCGGTCCAGTCCATCGATCGCGTCGTGCGACGCCGCGAGCAGGTTGCTCCGGTAGAAGTGCCGCGCGAGCGAGTGATAGATGGTCTCGGTGACGAGCGTGGATTTGCCGGAGCCGCTCACGCCCGTGACGCAGGTGAACGTGCCGAGCGGGATCGCCACGTCCAGGTCCTTGAGGTTCCGTCCGCGCGCGCCGCGCACGCGCAGCACCTGATCGGGGTCGACCGCTCGGCGGGCCGCGGGGATCGGGATCTGCCGCTCACCCCGCAGGTACGCACCCGTGAGCGAGCCGGGCGCCGCCAGCACGTCCTCGAGCGTGCCCGTGACCACGACAGCCCCGCCGTCCCGCCCCGCCCCGGGACCCAGGTCTACGACCCAGTCGGCGGCGCGGATCGTTTCCTCATCGTGCTCCACCACGATCACCGTGTTGCCGAGGTCCCGCAGCCGGCGCAGCGTGTCGAGCAGCTTGTCGTTGTCGCGCTGGTGCAGCCCGATCGAGGGCTCGTCCAGGATGTAGAGCACTCCCACCAGTCGGCTGCCGATCTGGGTGGCCAACCGAATGCGCTGTGCCTCGCCCCCCGAGAGGCTGCCCGCGGAGCGTCCGAGCGACAGGTACGAAAGCCCCACGTCGCGCAGGAACTCGAGCCGCTCGAGCACTTCCTTGAGGATCGGCCCTGCGATCTCGGCAGGGAGCGGCGGTCCGGCAGATCGCAGCCCGTCGCTCGGCCAGCCCTGCACGGGGAGCGAGCGGAAGAAGGCGATGGCGTCGTCGATCGACAGCTCCACGACCGCCCCGATCGAGCGCCCACCGACGGTGACCGAAAGGGACTCCTGCCTGAGCCGGCTCCCGCCGCACGTCGCGCACGGCAGCGTCGACATGCAGTCCTCGAGTTGCCCGCGCACGGTTTCCGAGCTGGTCTCCGCATACCGGCGGGCCACGCTCGCGACCACCCCCTCCCAGTGGTCCTCATAGTGCCCCTTGGAACCGCCCGCCTTGTAGGGGAAGCGAATCTTCATCCGCCCGGAGCCATGGAGCACGGCACGCCGGGCCTCGGCAGGGAGCTTGGCCCAGGGCTTCGCGGGATCGAACTCGTAGGCCTCGCCGAGCCCGGGAATCACCGAGCGGCGCAGATGCCCGGTCGGCTCGCCCCACGGGAGGATCACTCCCTCCAGGATCGAGATCGACGCGTCGGCGACGAGCAGCTCGGGGTTGACCTCCTTGCGGGTGCCGAGGCCGCCGCATTCCGTGCACGCACCGTACGGTGAGTTGTAGGAGAACTGGCGGGGCTCGAGCTCGGGCAAGCTCGTGCCGCAGGTCGCGCATGCGTAGTGCTCGCTGTAGAGATGGCTGCGCGTCCCGCCTTCCCGGTGCTCGACCACCTCGACCACGCCTCCCGCGGTGCGCAGCGCGGTCTCTACGGAGTCCGCCAACCGTGAGTGGTCCACCTCCTTGACGATCAGGCGGTCCACCACGACCGCGATGTCGTGGTTCTCGTACCGGCGGAGCCGGGGCACTTCGTTCAGATCGTAGATGGTGCCGTCCACGCGCGCCCGCACGAACCCCTCCTTGCGCGCGCGCTCGAACAGGTCCCGGAACTCGCCCTTGCGCCCCCGCACCAGTGGGGCGAGGACCTCGATGCGGGTGCCCTCACCCAGCCCGAGCACCTGGTCGACGATCTGGATGGCAGATTGGCGGAGGATCGGCTGGCCGCACTCGGGACAGTGCGGGATGCCGACGCGCGCCCAGAGCAGACGCAGGTAGTCGTAGATCTCCGTGACCGTGCCGACGGTGGAGCGGGGGTTGCGCGAGACGGTCTTCTGCTCGATCGAGATCGCGGGCGAGAGCCCCTCGATCGCGTCCACGTCGGGCTTCTCCATCAGCCCCAGGAACTGCCGGGCGTAAGCGGAGAGCGACTCGACGTAGCGGCGCTGCCCCTCGGCGTAGATGGTGTCGAAGGCGAGCGAGGACTTGCCGGATCCGGAGAGCCCGGTGATCACGATGAGCCGCTCCCGGGGCAGCTCCAGATCCACGTTCCGGAGATTGTGCTCCCGGGCCCCCCGGATGATCAGCTTCTCCCGCCCCATCCGCCTCCTGGCCTGCCTACGCCCGCGCGGCTCAGCGCGCGAGCACCTCCAGCCGGGCGATCCGCTCCTCCGTCGGAGGATGGGTGGTGAACAGACCCGCGACCCCCAGCCCGCGCCGGCCGGCGAGTGGATTCACGATCGCGAGCTGCGCGGCCGCGGGATTCACATCCATCGGGATCCGCCGCGCGTATGCATCCATGCTCCGGAGCGCGTTGGCCAGCCCGTGTGGACGGCCGGCGATCTCGGCGCCCGTGCGATCGGCCTGGAACTCGTTCTGCCGGCTGATCGCCATCTGGATGATCATCGCCGCGATCGGGCCCAGGACCATCATGAGGATCAGCGCGAACGGATTGCTGTCGCGGTTACGCCCGCCGAAGAAGATCGCCACATACGAGAGGCTCGAGATCGCGCCCGCGAGGGTCGCGGCGACCGCGCCCACCAGCATGTGCCGGTGCTTGATGTGCGCGAGCTCGTGGGCGGTCACCCCCTCCAACTCGGCCGAACCGACCGGCATCAGCCGCAGGATCCCCTGGGTGAAGCACACCACGCCCTTCTCCGGGCTCCGGCCGGTCGCGAACGCGTTGGGCTGCTCCGCGGCGGCGATCGCCACCACCGGCATCGGCAGGTTCGCGCGCCGCGCCAGCCGCTCCACCATCCCGTACAGCTCCGGGGCGCGGGCGCGGTCGACGATCTGCGCCCGGTACATGCGCAGCACCATTCTGTCGCTGAACCAGTAGGCCCCGAGGTTCATGAGCGCGCCGAAGACGAGCATCACGACTGCGATCTGGGGTCCACCGAGATAGTAGCCGAGCCCTCCCAAGAGGGCTGTCAGCCCGGCCATCAGCACGAAGATCTTGAGCATCTGCATGTACAGCTCTCCGAATGGGGTCGTACGGTTTACCCGCGAGAGGGGATTCGGGTGCCCTTCGGGTTCAGTGCACCACACCGGCCCAGCCGCGGTCCTCACCCTTGGCAGGTTTGGGGCGGAGCCCGAGGGGCGTCGCGGCCGGCGACTGCGGCGACGCTGGGCGGTCGCTCCCACCGTAGCCCCAGTCGCGGAAAAGCAACACGCCCGAGACCTTGCGCTGGTTGAGGATCTGCTGGTCGAAGCCGAGGGTGGGCTGGCGGAACCAGCGGTCCTCGAAGAACGCCTGGAGCGTCCAGGCGTCGGTCAGCACCCAGTCCAGCTGCGCGCCGCCGAACGGATCGATCCCGGCTCCCGCGACGCGGCCGAGCGGCCGCAGCAGCAAGGTGAGGAAGACGTCCTGCTCGAGGTACCAGCCCACCTCGAAGGTGGTCGAGCCCAGCGTCGCGCCCAGGTCCAGCCGGGAGAGCCCGAGCTGCTCGGGCTGCGAGATCGCGAAGTAGTCGAGCCCCCACTCGCGAGCCACGAGCGAGCTGAGCCGGGTCGCCAGCGTGCCCTGGAGGATCGAGAGCCCCGCCCCGAAGGTGGTCCCGATGATCGAGCCGGCCGCGCCCCGCAGGAACTGCGCCTGGCCCGACGCGAGCTGATAGCTCGGCACCCCGAATACCAGGTAGCTGACCAGGTCGGATTGGGCGATGGTGCTCTCGGTGCTGGCGAGATCCACGCGCGGGTTCTGGAGCGTGCCGCTCACCACGGCCTGGATCGTGATCGGATCGCCCCCCGCGCCCGGGGTCGGCCGCACGCCCGTGGACGCGACGATGTTCAGGATCGGATTGATGCCGGGAGTGCCGACGAACTCGACCGAGCCGCTCTCGACCTGGAAGCTCCGGCCGAGCACCGAGTACGTCCCGCGGATGGCCTGGAGATCGCCCAGCATGACCAGATCGCGGCTCTGCCGGTCGTAGAGCACCTGGAGATCCCCACCCATCTCGATGTTCATGTCCTCGCTGCGGAGCCAGGTGTTGCGCTCGGCGATCAGGTCGACGTCAACTTGCAGGTTGCGCAGGAACGGATTGGCGGTCGCCCCGAGCAGCGGGCGCAGGTTCACGACCGACGTATCGACCACGGCGAAGAACGCGGGATCGGCGAGGTCGACGACGCCGGCGGTGCGCTGGAACTCCTCCACGTATAGGACGCCCTCGTCCACCCGCACCGGCGCGCCCGCGCGGCTGCGGACGACGGGGCGGGAGTACGTCCCCGTCAGGGTGACCGCGCCGCTCACGGTACCCTCCACGTCGAGCCGCTCGACGGCCTTGAAGTCGGCCGCGAGGATCTCCAGGTCGAAGGTGGGATCGTTCAGCGGTTGTAGCAGGACGCGCCCCGTGGTTGTGATCGTCCCGTCGGCGCGGCCGCTCGCGTTCACGTCCACCGTCCCGTCCGGACGGAGGGACAGCGTTCCGGAGATGTCGGTGTGACGCACGCCGATCGCCGGGAGGGTCCAGCCGGCGTCGTTCAGCGTGAGCGTGCCCGCCGTGGAGGGATCGTTCACGGTCCCGCGAATCTGGAACACACCTGAGAGCGTGCCGACCACGTCCTCGAACACGTCCAGGTAGGCGAGCACCAGACCGGCCGGCAGGGAGTCGGCCACCACCGCCAGATTCATCTGCCGATCGGGGGGAACGCGCCGCGCCACGTTCTGGAGGGAGAGGTCGATCGGCACCTGGCCGCTCGCCGTGAGCACGCGCTCCTCCCCCTGCCAGGCACCCAGAACGAGCTGCATGGTGCGATCGGCGTACGCCATCTCGCCGGCGAGCTGGGTGAGCGAGAACGTACTGATCCTGAGGTCGGTCACGTCGACGAACCCGGAGATCGTGGGAGAGGCGCGGGTCCCGGTGATGCGCGTCTCGAAGTCGGCCCGACCCCCGATCTCTAGGTCCTCGCGCTGACCGAGCGCAGCCAGGCGAGCGAGCGGAAGATCCACCACGCGCACGATCAGGTCCGCTCTTCCCTCCCGCGGGATCACCCCCGAAACCTCGACGTGCACCGCGTCGTCCACGCTCGCCAGCACGAGATCCTGGACCCGGACACTCGCCTCGTCCCACTCCACGAGCGCGGGCCCCCGCAGCTCCCAGCGCAGCGTGTCGAACCGCAGCGCCAGCTCCTCGAGCTCGAGCCTCGCCCCACCCGGACGCGTCTCGAAGCGCGCGCGCGCGGCGTAGTCTTCCCCGCCCCTGCGGCGGAGCACGCCGTCGAACCTCCCCTGCGGCCGTGCGTAATCGACGTCCAGCTCCGCTCCGGTGAACTCCCTTCCGTACAAGGTGACCGAATCGGCCTGCACGCGCGCGGCGAAGCGACCCTCGAGCGAGGGGAGTGCCGTACCCGTGAGGGTCACGGTGGCTCCGCGTGCGACGTGGGGCCCGAAGCGGAGCCGGCCGAAGGTCGCCCGGCCTTCGGCCGCGAAGTCCTGCACGGATCCACTCAGCGTCAGCTGGCCGCGCACGGATCCATCTACGGTCACGTCCGCCGCGGTGGGAAGCGTATCCGGATCGATGCCCTGCGCCAGCAGCAGCTCGCGGTCGAGCGCGGTGAGCGTGTCGCGTGCGATCACCACGTCCCCGAGCACGAGCGGCCGGAGCCGTCCGAGCGAATCGCTCTGGAACGCGATGTTCACCGTGCCCGAGGGGCGTGCGGCGTCCATCGCAAGCGTGCCCTGCCCCTGCACGTCGATCCCCCCGAACCGTCCGTCCAGGGTGTCCACGTACAGCACTCCCGCGCGCGCCCGCACGGCGAGCGCTGCGGTGTCCACGAACAGCCCGCCCACGCGCGAGGGCCTGAGCCGCGCGCGTAGGTCGAGCGTCATGGTGGCGCCCTCAGTCCCGCGTCCCTCCAGGTCGACGAAGCCGGTGATTACGGTGGGATCCGGGAAGGTGGTGACGACCTCGGAGAGCGCGAACCGAGCCACCTCGCCTTCGATCGCATAATGGGCGCCCGGATCCGTCGCGTCGAAGCGCGCGATCACCGCCAGCCGTCCGGCGTCGGTCTCGACGTCCGTGGTGAGGGTGAGGTCGCTGAGCGGGCCGCGCGCGCGCAGCTCCCCGGTGACGTCTCCCGTGAGAGGCAGCCCCGGGTAGTAGCGGTTGAGCGCGGTCAGCGAAACAGGCGCGACGTCGGCCTCGACGTCCAGCACCCATTCACCGCTGCGGCGGCTCACGCTCCCCTCCGCGATCACGTCGGACGGGGGCAGGTCGGCAGGTCGGTGGTGCACATCGGCCATGAAGCGGATCGCGCCCGAGCTGTGTCCGGTCGCCCGGAGCGTCACCCGACCCGGCCCGTCGATCTCGATCTCCTCGTCGAGCTCGCCCAGGATCCCGAAGTCGAACGGGTCGAGGGTAGCGACCAGATCGGTGAAGCCGAAGCCGCCCCCACGCTCGTCCAGGTGGAGCACGCCGTCGAAGTCCGCGGTCACCGGCCCCTGCGCCGGGCCGGGGCGGCGCAGCGTGATCCGGCCGCGCACATCGAGCTGCTCCGGAGCGCCGTCCAGCGCGACGGTTCCCAGCACCGTGCCGCTCACAGGGAGCGGCCGCTCCAGCCAGGGCTCCACGCGCGCGAGCGCGAGCGGGGACGCGCGCACGTCGAGTCCCTCGAACGCGAGGCGCTCGCCCGTGATCGCGAGCGCTCCGTCCACCTCGACGCGGCTTTCTCCCGAGGCCACCTCGAAGCCTCCGAAGCTGAGTCGCCGCTTCTCTCCCTGGCCCTCCATGGCGATCTCGCCCGCCGCGGTGCCCTCGGGCACGCGGGGATCGGCCCACCGGAGATCAGCGAGGTCGATCTTCTCGGCGCTCACGTCGAACCCGAAATGGATCGGCCGGCCTCCGGGCGGGATCTCCACGAACACGCTCCCTACCAGCTCGGAGCCATCCAGCGCCAATCGGTCCATCTCGAGGTCCACGCGCCCGTCCACGTGGCGGACGCGCCCCCGCAGATCCCGCACGCGCAGCGGATCCTCGAGGATCTCGCCCAGGAAGGCGAGGCTATCGATCGTCACACGCTGTCCCACCGTGTCCGGCGACTGCAGCATGACCGAGGGAAGTCGCGCCTCCACTCCCGCGAAGGTGTGCCGGATCAGCCGACCCTCCCCGCCCGGCACGGGAATCGTGCTCCAGCGTCCTCCGACCGCCGAATCCGCGGGATAGAGCACACGGATCTCGCCTCCGTGCAGCGCCACTCCCCGGAAGAGGATGTCGCGCACCGGCGCGCGAGCGGTGTCGAGCGCCTCCTCCTCGGAGATGAAGAGCCGCTCCACGTTGAACTCGTGCTCGCCGGGATAACGCGTGAGCATGACGCGCGGCCGCCACAGCTCCAGCGTGTCGAAGACCACGTCGCCTGAGACGAGTGTCCGCCACTGGTAGCGGAGGCGGACCGAGTCGGCGAGCAGGAAGAGATACCCGTCCTCCCCCCGGATCGATAGGTCGTAGAGCCGCACCCCCTCGAGCAGTCGCTCGGCGCGCGCGGTGCGCGCGGTGATCTCGCCCTTGATCGGCAGCCGCACCAGCAGCCATTCGACGACCAACACCGCCCCTCGGTCGGTGCGG
>CAUZJY010000070.1:0-10365 GCA_963580305.1 Gemmatimonadales bacterium UBA6960 | reverse complement strand
GCGCAGGGCAGCGCCGGTCGCCGAGGTGACGATCCCGACCGTCCCCGGATGGCGCGGGAGCGCGCGCTTCCGCCGCGGGTCCAGGAGCCCCTCGACGTCCAACTTCTTTCTTAGCTTTTCGAACGCGAGCCGCCAGAGTCCGTCAGCGTCGCGCGCCTCCAGCTGCCGGACGGTCAGCTGGTACTCGCCCCGCGCCTCGTACAGGGTGAGCCCGCCGAACACGCGCACGTTCATCCCGTTCTCGGGATCGATGGGCAGCCGTCGGGCGTCGCTCCGCCACATCACGCAGCGGATCTGCGCCTGGTCGTCCTTGAGGGTGAAGTAGCGGTGTCCAGAGCGGTGCGCGGTCCAGTTGGCGACCTCGCCCGCCACCCAGAGCGGCGGCAGGTAGTCCTCCAGCATCTCACGCACGGAGCGGTTCACCTCGCTCACGCTCCAGACCCTGGGCTCCGCGCGCACGTGCACCGGCGGCGACTCGGGAGTCTCGAGCTCGATCGGAGGCTCTAGCTCCTCCGACGAACCGAACAGGTCCAGCGTCTTGCGGTCCGCCTTCACCGCTCGACTCCCTCGGAGGCCATCCGCTCCGTGAGCGCCCGCGCCGCGGCGAGCGTGTTCGCCATCAGGAGGGCGCGGGTCATCGGACCGACGCCGCCGGGGACCGGCGTGATCGCCGACGCCACCTCGCGCACCTCCTCGAAGGCGACGTCGCCCACCAGCCGGTGTCCGGTCCTCCGCGAGGGATCCTCGACCCGGTTGACCCCCACGTCGATCACCACCGCGCCGGGCCTCACCATCGTGCGCGTAATCGTGTGCGGGCGGCCGATCGCCACGATCAGGATGTCCGCCAGCCGGGTGATCGCGCCCAGATCGCGAGTTCGCGAGTGCGCCACGGTGACGGTCGCGTCTCCGCCCCGTCCCTTGCGCAGAAGGAGCGAAGCCATCGGCCGTCCCACGAGTTTGGAGCGGCCGACGATGACGCAGTGCTTCCCGGCCGGATCGTTGCCGGTGCGGAGCAGCAGCTCCACGATCCCGCGCGGCGTGCAGGAGGCGAGCACGTCGGTCGCGCCGGTCGCGAGCCGGCCCACGTTCACCGGATGGAAGCCGTCCACGTCCTTGGCCGGGTCGATCGCCAGCAGCACCCGCCCCTCTTCGACGTGCCCGGGCAGGGGAAGCTGGACGAGGATCCCGTGGATCTCGGAGTCGGCGTTCAGCTCGCACACGAGCGCCAGCAGCGCGGCCTCGCCGGTCGCCCCCGGGAGCGTTATCTGCCGCGAGTGGAGCCCGAGCTCACGCGCGTCCCGATTCTTCATCCCCACGTAGACCTGGCTCGCCGGATCCTCTCCGACCAGCACGGTCGCGAGGCCAGGTGTGACGCCCCGCTCGGCGCGCAGCCGCGCGACCCCCGCGCGTACCTCGTCGGTGATCTCGTCCGCGATGGCGTTTCCGTCGATGAGTCGCGCGGACATTTCTTCCACGGGAAGAAGAAGCGGCGCGAGCCGTCAGCGACCCGCACCGAAATATAGCGGCCCGGCGCCCGCGCGCGGATGCCGTACCCGCCAATATGGCTACAGCCCGATTGGCCAGAGCAGAGTGGGACGCTCGGCCATGCGCTCCATATACCAGTGGGTGTACGCGCGGATCTCCGCGCCGCCAGAGAAGACCTCGACCAGGTAGAGTTCGTAGGGCTTGAACATCGCGAGATAATCGAGCCCGCCCATGACCCGCGCCTCGTCGATATAGATCCTGGGCTCGGTCACGCCCCCCCTGCGCAGCAGGCAGGCACCGGGGGTCCGGCCGCAGCGGTAGACCTGGAGCCCCCCCTGGAACCGGAGGAACTGGATCACGTTGTCCGCACTCGAGCTCGCCAGACGGGCCTGGTCGTGCGCCCGCACGGAACCCGTATAGGCCTTCCGCCGGCGGGCGAGCTGCCGATCCGTGGACGCGAGGTTCTGGGCGATGACCGTGAAGCCCTCGAGCGCGATGGGGCCGGGGTCGAGCTCCACCGTGAGGGGTGGATGGTTCGCGCGCAGGTCCAGGTCGAGGTTCACCTCGGCATAGCCGTACTGCTTCACAGCGAGGAGCTGCGGCCCGAGCGGCACCTCCTCGAAGGCGAAGCGGCCGAGCGAGTCGGTGAGGAGCCCCCGGTTCTCGTCGGCGAGCAGCACGATGGCGTTGGGGAGTGGGTCGCCCTTGAGCGCGTCCACCACCACCCCGCGCACCGTGGTCTTCGCGTCCGGATCGCGCAGGGGGCGCTGCGCGGCCAGAGGAGTCGCCGTCAGAAGCAGGACGAGCACGATGCAAGCGCGTGCCATCTCGTGTCCTCCGTGGAAGCCTGTGCCACAGCACCACCACTACGGCCGCCCGTCAAACGGCCTCCAGGAACATAGCGACGGGGCTGGGGGTGCGAGATCGCTGACGTGGACGGCCTCCTTATCGCCATGTCCGGATCCTCACGGGATCCGGATCCCCTCGGGTACGGATCAGCTCGCGGTCGACGAACGGGCGTTCGTACTCACCCTGCCGGAGAACCTGACGGAGATGGTGATTCTGTCGGGGCAGCCCTGGTACCACATCCACCGCATCATGATCATCGGCTGTGGCAACACCGGCCTCGCGCTCGCCCGCGAGCTCGAGGGCCTCGACCTGCCGCCGACGATCATTGAGATGGACCATCGCCGCGCCGAGATGGTGGCGGGCCTGCTCCCCCGCTCGCTCGTGCTCCACGGCGACGGGTCCGATCCGGAGTTCCTGAAGCATCGTCTCGAGGAGGGGCAGATCGACGCGTCTGGTCGTGCTCCTCGAGGAGGCGGAGAAGTCCGTCCTGATCGGCATCTTCGCCAAGTCGCGCGGAGCCCGAAAGGTGGTCGTCCGCTGCGACGAGCTGGGCTACATCCCGCTGGCCCACAAGCTCGGTGTGGACGCCGCCCTGAGCCCCAAGCGGGCGATGACCGACACCATTCTACGGTACGTGCGCAGAGGGACGGTAGCATCCACCCTGCTGCTCGGCGAGCACGAAGCGGAGGTCATCCAGTTCCGCGTGCCGGACCGACCCGCACGCGGCGATCTCGTGCGCAAGCCGCTCAGCCAGCTGGATCTCCCGAAGGGGGTGCTGGTGGGTGCCGTCATCCGGGATGGCAACGCTCTGATCGCGTCCGGGTCGATGGTGCTGCAGCCGGGAGACGAGCTGCTCGTCGCGTTCCAGGCGGAGGCGCTCGGCAGGTTGGAGAAGCTGTTCTCCTGAGCTAGCGCGCGAAGTCGACGGCGCGGGTCTCGCGCACCACCACCACCTTGATCTGCCCGGGATACTGGAGCTCGCTCTCGATCTTGCGGGCGACCGCCTCGGAGATCTGGACCATCTCGGTGTCGGAGACCTTCTCGGGCATCACCAGCACGCGCAGCTCGCGCCCGGCCTGGATCGCGAAGCAGCGCTCCACCCCCGGATGCTCCAGCGCGATCTCCTCGAGCTTCTCGAGCCGCTTGACGTACCCCTCGAACATCTCGCGGCGTGCGCCCGGGCGTGAGCTGCTGATCGCGTCCGCCGCGGTGACCAGGAACGTCTCGGGGAAATGGTGCGGCTCCTCGTCGTGGTGCGCCTTGATCGCATTCAGCACGATCTCGGATTCGTCGTGCTTCTTGCAGAGCCGCCAACCGAGCTCGACGTGCGTCCCCTCCTGCTCGTGGGTGAGCCCCTTCCCCACGTCGTGCAGCAGCGCGGCGCGCTTGGTCGCCTGTACGTCGAGCTTCATCTCGGCCGCCATGCTCCCGGCCAGCAGCGCCACCTCCTTGGCGTGGTGCAGTTGGTTCTGCCCGTAGGAGGTCCGGAACTTGAGCCGGCCCAGCACCTTGACGATCTCGGGGTGCACGTTGTGGATCCCCAGCTCGTACAGCACCTCCTCGGCCGCCTCGGCCATCCCATTGTCCACGTCCTTGGCGGCCTTCTCCACGACTTCTTCGATCCGGCCCGGGTGGATGCGCCCGTTCTCGATCAGGCGCTCGAGCGCGATCCGTGCCACCTCGCGGCGCACGGGATCGAAGCCGGAGAGCACGACCGCCTCGGGTGTGTCGTCGATGATGACGTCGATGCCGGTGGCCTGCTCGAAGGAACGGATGTTCCTCCCCTCGCGGCCGATGATCCGGCCCTTCATCTCGTCCGAGGGGAGCTGGACTACGGAGACGGTGGTGGCGGCGGTCTGTTCCGCCGCCATGCGTTGGATCGCGAGCGAGATGATCTTCCTGGCCTCGCGCTCGGCCGTCCGCTGCGCCTCCTCCTTGATCTCCCGGATGCTGTTGGCGGCGACCGCGCGGGCCTCGTCTTGCAGGTCCTCGATCAGCTTCTTCTTGGCGTCCTGGGCGGTCATCCCGGCGAGCGCCTCGAAGCGGCGGCGGACTTCCTGGGCCATCCGCTCAACCTCGGCGGTCCGGGCTGCCACGGCGCCCTCGCCCTGGTCCAGCTCCTGGGCGCGCCGCTCCTGGAGCTGCTCGCGCTCGTTCAGGGCGTCGAACTTGTGGTCCAGCGACTCGGTGCGCTCGACCAGCCCGCGCTCGAGCCGCTCCACCTCCTCCCGCCGGCGCGTCTCCTCCTGCTCGAAGGCATCGCGGAGGCGCATCGCCTCCTCCTTGCCTTCGAGCTCGTGCGAGCGCCTGAGGTTCTCCGCCTCACCCTTGGCGCGTTGGAGGATGATGGAGGCTTCGTCCTTGGCGGCGACCTTCTCGCGCTCGCGCCGCGTCCGCTCCCGGCTCTGGGCCAAGAGGAAGCCGGAGAGAGCGCCGATGGCCAGACCCACGACCGCCGCTAGCATGAGGCCTAGCGGGTCCATGTATCACTCCGTAAACGGACGCAGCGGATTAGGCGTCCGAGGTGGGCTTCTGTGGGCGACCCAGCGAGGATGGGTACGGGGTCATCTGACCGGGAGCCCCTGAAAACGGCTGGATAATAGGCTTCGGGGAACGCCAAGTGCAAGCCTTCCCCAGGTTTCCGAACCGTCAGTCGGGCGGGCTCGCCTGCGTTCCCTCCGCCAGCCGCCGGGCCAGCCCGGTGGCGCGCGCGGCGACCTCCTGGCGGAGCCGCTCGAGCTCCTCCCGGGCCTGGAACAGCTCGTCGGAGATCGAGAGCGCGGCGAGGATCGTGGCCCGGCGGGTCTCGAGCGGTCCGGCCTTGCCGCGGATCTCGGCGACGCGCTGGTCCACGTAGCGGGCGCACGCGCGCGTGTACTCGGGATCCGCGTTCGCGCGGATCGTGTGCTCCTCGCCGGCGATCCGCACTGAAACGGCCTTCCGGTCGTTCATGGCTTCTGATCCTCCAGGAAGCGGATGCGCCCGAGTAGCCGCTCGACCGCTTCGCGCCCGCGGCCGATGCGCTCGTGCAGGTCGTGGTTCTCGGCCTCGAGCCGCGTGAGGCGCTCCTTCATCGCCACCGGGTTCTCGTCCCCGACCTGGAAGCGGGTGAGAAGCTCCTCCAGATCGGCGCACCGGCGCTCGGCCTCGCCCGCGCGCGCCCGCAGCCGCGCGAGCTCCGCGAGCGCCCGCTCCACCGCGCCCTCCAGCTCTCGAAGGTCGTCCTGGTTGCTGGCCGTCATCCGCGGCGCTCGACGCCGAGGGCACGCGCGAGGTGCTCGACCACCCGCTCGACCGCCCGGTCCACCTCCTCGTCGGTCAAAGTGCGCTCCGGGCTCACGAAGCGCAGCCGGTACGCGAGCGAGCGATGTCCCTCGGGCACGCCGCGGCCCCGGTAGAGGTCGAAGAGGCTCACCTCGCGGAGCAGTGGACCCGCCTCGTCGCGGACCCTTGCCTCGACGTCCGCGGCAGGGGTCCGGTCAGCCACGATCAGCGCCAGATCCCGCTCGACCGCCGGGAAGGTCGGGATCGGCCGGTACGTGGGGAGCGCGGGCGCGGCCGGCTCATCCGGGAGCCGGAGCTCGAAGCCCCAGACCGGATCCGCCCAAGGCGGCGCGTCGAGCACGGCGGGGTCCACCCGGCCGCCCCAACCGACCACGGTGCTACCCGCGGTGTCGCCCATGGCGCCACCCATGGAGCCGACCACGGTCACGGTCAACCCTTCCGCGGGGGTGATGCCGCGACCCGACGGAGCGCCCGGCGTTACCTGACCCTCCGGCCACGCCGCGCGCGCGGCGTCCTCGAAGAGCCCGCGCAGGTCCCACATGGCGAACGGCTCTCCCGGGTCGGCGAAGTGCACGGGAGCGCGGCGGCCAGTCAGGACCGCGGCCAGGCGCGGCTCCTCGTGCACACGCGCTGCTACATCCGCATTCGCGTCCGCGCGCGCGAACGCGGTGGCGAGCTCGAACAGCCGCACGTCCCGCGTGCCTCGGCTCCAGTTGTACTCGACCCGGCGGACGAGCGAGGGGAGTACGGCGGCGCGCAGCGTGTCCTCCTCGGCCGAGACGGGATTCCTGAGCCGCACCTCCCCCTGCTCCGCGCTGACGAAGGTGGGCGTGTGCGCCTCGAAGAGGCCGCGGGCCACCAGCCGGTCGCGCAGCCCGTCCTCGAGCCGGAAGAGCGGGTGGTCGGGAATAATGCCCGGGCGGGACGCCCCCAGCGTCGCGGGAAAGGCGTCGTAGCCGTGCGTACGCGCGATCTCCTCGATCAGGTCGATCTCCCGCGTGACGTCGTAGCTGCGAAAGCCGGGGACCGCAACGCGCAGCGCCGCACCGCCCCTGCGGCGCCCTCCCCCCCTCACGTGGAACCCGAGCGGCTCGAGCAGCGCGCGCAGCGCCGGCGGCTCGAAGTCCACGCCGAGCACGCGGGCCACGCGTTCGGGGCGCAGCTCGATGGTCCTGCGCTCGAAGGGGCGCGGATGGCAGTCGGCCACCTGCCGCTCGATCTGGCTCCCCGCCGTCGCGCGGATCAGCTCCAGCGCGCGGCGGAGCGCGGTCTCGAGCGCCTCGGGGTCCACGCCGCGCTCGAAGCGGTAGCTCGCGTCGGTGGACATCCCGAGCGCGCGCCGGGTCGCCCTGATCGAGCGGGGCTCGAAGAGCGCGCACTCGAGCAGCACCTCTCGGGTCGCGTCGGTCACCTCGGAGGCGAGCCCGCCCATGACCCCCGCGACCGCGACCGGACGAGCCGCGTCGCAGATCAGCAGCATGTCGGGACCGAGCGCCCGCTCCACGCCGTCGAGCGTGCGGAACGTCCGCTCGCTCGGGCGCGGGCGCCGCACGACGATCGTGCTCTCTTCCAGGCGCGCCAGGTCGAATGCGTGGAGCGGCTGGCCCAACTCGAGCAGCACGTAGTTGGTGGCGTCTACCACGTTGTTGATCGGCCGCGCGCCCGCCGCGCGCAGCCGCGCCTGGAGCCAGCCTGGCGAGGGGCCGATCTTCACGCCGCGAATCACCGCGCCCAGGTAGCGGAAGCAGAGCTCAGGCGCCTCGATGCGCACGGTGGCACCCGACACGGACGCCTGCTCCGGATCGCTCACCAGCGCGAGCCGCGGGCGGCTCCCGCCCGGGATCGGGGGCAGCGCGAGCCCGCGCGCGCCGCCGGGCGCCGCCTCGCGCGCGATCCCGACGTGCGACAGCAGGTCGCACCGGTTGGCGGTGACCTCGACGTCGAGCCGCCAGTCGGCCAGCCCGAGCGCGTCGATCACGCGCGCGCCGGGCTCGGCGCCCGCCGGCAGCTCCAGCAGCCCCGACGCATCGGCGCCGAGCCCGAGCTCGCGCACCGAGCAGAGCATCCCCTCCGAGGCCTCCCCGCGGATCGTCGCGCGCTCGATCCGCCGCTCGCCCGGGAGCGTCGTGCCCACCGGCGCGAAGGGATAGAGCCCGCCCGCCGCCACGTTCGCCGCGCCGCACACGACGCGCAGGTGGCGCCCGTCGCCGGCGTCCACCGTGCAGAGGGTGAGCCGGTCCGCGTTCGGGTGCCTCTCGGTCGCCTTCACGCGCGCCACCAGCACCCCGTCGATCCCCTCGACGACCGGGGTGAGCGACTCGACCGGGACGCCTCTCAGCGCGAGCTGCTGCGCGAGCGCCTCCGGCCCCTTCCCGATGCCGTCGCCGATCGAGGGCGCGATCGCGCGCAGCCAGGCGTAGGACACCTCCACGGTCAGTCCACTATCTGCGACAGGAAGCGCATGTCGCTCTCGAAGAACATGCGCAGGTCGGGCACCTCGTAGCGCAGCATCGCGATCCGGCCGGCGCCCATCCCGAACGCCCAGCCCGTGTAGCGCTCCGGGTCGTAGCCCACGTTCGAAAGCACCGCTGGATCCACCATCCCGGCGCCCATGATCTCGAGCCAGTCGCTCTCCACGCGCACCCCGTCCGGCCGGGTCACCATGCGCTTAACGTCCACCTCCGCGCTCGGCTCGGTGAAGGGGAAGAAGGAGGGCCGGAAGCGGACCTTGGTCCCCTCCCCGAAGAAGCGGCGTGCGAACTCCCCGAGGGTGGCCTTGAAGTCGACGAAGGTGATCCCCTCGTCGACCGCGAGGCCCTCCACCTGGAGGAAGACAGGCGTGTGCGTGGGGTCGTAGGTGTCGCGCCGGTACACCCATCCGGGCGCGACCACGCGGATCGGTGGACTGTGCCGCTCCATCGTGCGGATCTGCACCGGAGAGGTGTGGCTGCGGAGCAGGAGCTGCACGCCGTGCGCGCCGTGGCGCGCCGTGGAGTCACCCGCGTCGCTCTCCAGGTAGAGCGTGTCCTGCTCGTCCGCGGCTGGGTGGTCCAGGGGTGTGTTCAGCGCGACGAAGTTGTACCACTCGGTCTCGACCTCGGGGCCGCGCACCCGCGTGAAGCCGAGCTCGTGGAAGATCCCGCAGATCTCGTCCACCACGCGCGTCACCGGGTGGCGCGCCCCGATCCAGGGCCGCCGCCCGGGAAGGGTGAGATCCACCGCGGGGCCCCAGGACGCGCCCGCGGCTACCTCGCTTCCCCGCCGCTCGAGCGCCGCGCCGACCACCTGCTTCACCCGGTTCGCCTCGGCGCCGACGGCCGGGCGCGCCTCGGGCGCGAGGGTGCCGAGCTGGCGCAGGACGCGGGAGAGCTTCCCGTCCTGGCGGCCGAGGTATTCCACCCGCACCGCCTCGAGCGCGACCGGGCCGTCGGCGGCCGCCACCGCGTTCAGCGCCTCGCTCTCGAACCGCTTCAGTTCGTCTACCAGCGAAAGGGTGTCCGTCATCGGTCTCCGCGTGAGCGCGCCGGGTACGAGACCATGGCGTGGCGCCGCGCAAAGCTACGGGCTTGGCGCAATCGGGATAGGGGGTAGCCGGTGATCCCGGCTACCCCCCTCTCACACCACCGGACATGCGGGTCCGCATCCGGCGGTTCAGTGAGTTGAGGTAGGTGTAGCGAGCCGAGGAACACGAACCGGATAGAAGGCGCTGTCGGGTAGGGCGAGCAAGCCGATAACCGCGAAGCTCTCACGACCAAGGCCCAGGCGGCGTAGATCTGGCGGTTGTGCGTGGAAGGTCATCGTTCTTACCTGGGGAGTCAGAAAGGCCCCGCGGAGCGTCTCCGCGAGGCCCTTCGATTTCAGGGGCATCCTTCTGCCCCCTCCTTCAGCCCGCCTTGGCGATCCCCGCCTTCGCCTGCTCGGCGAGCGCCGCGAAGGCCTCCGGGTTGTGCACCGCCAGCTCGGACAGCGCCCTCCGGTCCAGCTCCACCCCCGAGCGGGCGAGCCCGTTCATGAAGCGGGAATACGAGAGGTCGTGCTGGCGGGCCGCCGCGTTGATGCGCGTGATCCAGAGCCGCCGGAAGTTGCGCTTCTTCTTCTTGCGATCGATGTAGGCGTACTCCCAGCCCTTCTCGACAGCGTCCTTGGCGATCCGCCAGAGGTTCTTGCGACCCCCGAAGTAGCCTTTGGCCTCCTTGAAGATCTTCTTGTGACGGTTGTGGCGCGGCACCGCACCCCTGGAGCGTGGCATGATGCGCCTCCTCTTACAGACCGTACGGGAGCAGCCGCTTGGTCGGCTTCTCGTTGGACTTGTCGACCAGGTCGGAGGAGCGAAGGCGGCGCTTCCGCTTCCGGTCCTTCTTGGTCAGGTTGTGGCTGTGGTTCGCCTTGTGGCGCTTCAGGCGGCCCGACGCGGTCATCTTGAGCCGCTTCGAGGCGCCCTTGTGCGTCTTCATCTTCGGCATCTTCGCCCTTCCTCAATGGGCCTCGAGGGCCCGCTCCGGGGGCCGAGGCCCCTACCTAGCCTGCCTGCGCTCCTACTTCGCCTTGCGTGGCGCGACGATCATGGACATCTGCCGCCCCTCAAAGCTCGGGTTCTGCTCGACCTTGGCGAGATCCTGCAGATCGCCGGTCACCCGCTTGAGCACCTCGAGCCCGATTTCCGGGTGGGTCACCTGCCGACCCCGGAACATCATGGTCAGCTTGACCTTGTTGCCCTCCTCGAGGAAGCGGCGTGCGTGGCGGAGC
>CAUZJY010000069.1:7500-10637 GCA_963580305.1 Gemmatimonadales bacterium UBA6960 | reverse complement strand
AGTAGCGGGGATCCGCGCGGGCTCCCGACCGCATAGATCGGAGATGGAACGAGTCATGGCAGACAACGCGATGGGTAGGGTCGTCCAGGTCATCGGACCGGTGCTGGACGTTGAGTTCGATCCCGAGCACATGCCGGAGATCTACAACGCGCTCCGCCTGAACACGACGACGCCTTCCGGCCAGCAGATCGATCTGGTCGTCGAGGTGCAGCAGCACATCGGGCGCGGCCAGGTGCGCGCGGTCTCGATGTCCTCGACCGACGGCGTGACGCGCGGCATGGAGGTCGAGGATACCGGGCAGTCGATCACCGTGCCCGTGGGCGAGGTGGCGCTGGGCCGGATCCTGAACGTGCTCGGCGAGCCGGTGGACGAGATGGGGCCGCTGGGAAACGGCGGGACCGTCGAGCGCTGGCCCATCCACCGCGAGGCCCCGCGCTTCCAGGACCTTGAGTCCAAGACCGAGATTTTCGAGACGGGCATCAAGGTCGTGGACCTGCTCGCGCCCTACGTGAAGGGCGGCAAGACCGGCCTGTTCGGCGGCGCCGGCGTGGGCAAGACGGTCATCATCATGGAGCTGATCAACAACATCGCGCAGGAGCACGGCGGCCGCTCCGTGTTCTGCGGCGTGGGCGAGCGCACGCGCGAGGGGAACGACCTCTGGCTCGAGATGAAGGAGTCGGGCGTCATCAAGGCCACCTCGCTCGTGTACGGCCAGATGAACGAGCCGCCCGGCGCCCGCCTGCGCGTGGGCCTGTCCGGCCTGACCATCGCCGAGTACTTCCGGGACGTCGAGAAGCAGGACGTGCTCCTGTTCATCGACAACATCTTCCGCTTCACGCAGGCGGGCTCGGAGGTCTCGGCGCTGCTCGGACGCATGCCCTCCGCGGTGGGCTACCAGCCCACGCTGGGCACCGAGATGGGCGAGCTGCAGGAGCGGATCACCTCGACCCGCGATGGCTCCATCACCTCGGTGCAGGCCATTTACGTGCCCGCCGACGACCTGACCGATCCCGCGCCCGCCACCGTGTTCGCACACCTGGACGCCACCACCGTGCTCTCGCGGTCCATCTCCGAGAAGGGGATCTATCCGGCGGTGGACCCGCTCGACTCGAGCTCGCGCATCCTCGACCCGCAGTACATCGGGGAGCGTCATTACAGGGTGGCGGCCTCCGTGCAGCAGATCCTACAGCGCTACAAGGACTTGCAGGACATCATCGCGATCCTCGGGATGGACGAGCTGAGCGAGCAGGACAAGGTGATCGTGAACCGCGCGCGCCGGCTGGAGCGCTTCCTCTCTCAGCCGTTCCACGTCGCGGAGCAGTTCATCGGGATCAAGGGACGCTACGTGAAGCTCGAGGATACGATCGACTCCTTCGAGCGGGTGGCGGGCGGCGAGTTCGACCACTTCCCCGAGCAGGCCTTCTACATGAAGGGCGGCATCGAGGAGGTGATCGAGCACGCCGAGAAGCTCAAGGCGGAGGGCTAGCGGAGTGGCGACGCTCCGAGTCCGGGTGATCTCGCCCGAGCGGATGGTGTACACGGGTGACGCGTCGGCTCTCGTGGCCCCCGCCTGGGACGGACAGGTGGGCATCCTGCCGGGGCACGCGCCCATGATCGTGCTGCTCGGGATGGGCAGGCTCACCATCGACCGCCTGGGCGGCGGGGCCGAGGAGTACCAGGTCGCTGGCGGCGTGCTCAAGGTCGAAGTCAACCAGGTGACCGTGCTGACCGAATACGCGGACCGGGAAGCCCCGGTGGACTTCCCGCGCGAGAAGCTCTTCCTGCCCGAGGACTACCCGGGGCTCGAAGCTTCGGCGGGCAACCCGTTGGTCTGACGAAGGGAGGTCTGCCGCAGGCCAGGGGGGCGATCCTCCGCTCTGCTCCTGCATTCTTCCAGAGGCTCGGTGGTCATGCCCATGCGGCTGGATCTGCACATCCACAGCACCGCGTCCGACGGTACCTGGACGCCCGCTGCCGTCGCGCGCGCCGCGGCCGGCCGGCTCGACGTGATCGCGCTGACCGACCACGACACGCTGGCCGGCGTCGAGCCCGCGTGCATCGCCGCATCCGGGCTGCGGCTCCAGGTGATTCCAGCGGTCGAGCTGTCGAGCACCGACCGCGGACGCGAGATCCATATCCTCGGCTACTTCGTGGATCCGTCCGCGCCGGCGCTGCGCGAGCATCAGGCACGCGCGGTCGCCGCGCGCGAGCGGCGCATGCAGGAGATGATCGGACGCCTGCGCGCGCGGGGAGTGGTGGTGGAGATGGAGGTCGTCATGGACGTTGCCGGGCCGGATCGGTCGTCACTCGGCCGTCCCCACCTCGCGCGCGCGCTGGTCAACGCCGGACACGCCAGGAGCGTTTCGGACGCCTTCGACCGGTGGATCGGGGATGCCCAGCACGCGTTCGTCCCGGTCGCGCTCCTGGATCCGGCGGCCGCGGTGCAGGTTGTGCGGTCCGCAGGCGGGATTCCCGTCTGGGCGCACCCGCCGGAGCATCTCCTGGATGGCCTCTTGCCTGCCCTCGTTCAGGCGGGGCTCAGCGGCCTCGAGGTCTATCGCCCCAGGATGGCGCCGGATCAGATCGCCCGTCTCGAGCGGACGGCCCGGACTGCAGGGCTGCTCGTGACCGGGGGCTCCGACTGGCACACGCCCGAAGCAGGCAGCCAGCTGGGAGATTTCCATGTCACGGCGGACGAGCTCGCCTCCTTCCTGGAAGCGGGCGGGATATGAGAAGGAACGCGTAAGTCCTTCTCCCGACCAAACTTCCACCTTTATCCGTCCGCAACACTCTCGGGGTTCCTGCGGTATCACGTGGGTTCGCGGCGCGATCGCTGCCCGTGCGCCATCGCGCCGTTGACCCTCTTGGAAGGCGCGGTTAAGTTTTCTTGCTCTGACGCAGCGCCGCATCCGACGCTCGTCTGGAGCGCTGTTTGACAACGACCACATGCGCGACCGGGTGGTCCCTGGGCGCGCGGGTGGTTTCCGGGTGAGGGAAGTGTGTTGGATACCTTGGGCGGGCCGTGGGCGTGCGATTTGTCGCGCGGTCGCGGCGCGTTGTTGAGCCTGGGGTGTTCGTTTACGAGTAAGGCGATTTTTGGTGGACTGGAGGAGGATCCTGCGGCGGCGATTGCTGCT
>CAUZJY010000069.1:0-2500 GCA_963580305.1 Gemmatimonadales bacterium UBA6960 | reverse complement strand
CCGGCGTTCCGGACTCTCGGCTCGGACAGCCTCCTCGCGGATGCGCGAGCGGCCGCCGCCGCTCCGGCGCCGCCGCTCGTCCAACCGGACTGGGTCGCCCTGCGCGAGCTGGGCCGACGCCCGCGGCTGGCGCTCGAGACGGAGCGCGGGAGCCTCACCGTCGAGCTGTTCCCGGACCAGGCTCCGCTTACGGTTCAGACCGTCGCGCGGCTTGCCCGCGAGGGCCGCTACGACGGCGTTCCCTTCCACCGCGTGCTCCCGAACTTCATGGCGCAGGGCGGAGATGTCGTGCGCGGCGACGGGCTGGGAGATCCGGGATTTCGCATCCCGAGCGAGCTCACCCACGTGCGCTACGAGCGGGGCACCGTGGGGATGGCGCGCACGGAAAAGGATAGCGAGACCTCGCAGTTCTTCCTGACCCACTCGATTCAGCCGCACCTGGACGGCGCGTATACCGCGTTCGGGCGAGTGGTGGAGGGGGTGGAGGTGCTGGACGCGCTGCAGGAGGGCGACCGGATCGTGCGCGCGCGGATCGAACCGGGACCGGCTGAGCGACCCGAAGAGGGGGCTACCGAACCGGCTCTCTGATCCCGGAGCGGCGCGCGAGGGGCGCCAGCAGGGCCGTGACTGCGGCGCCGGGATCTTCCGCCCCCATGACCGCACTCACCACGGCTAGCCCAGCGGCGCCGGTGCTCGCAATCTCCGGCGCCCGGCCCGGTGTGATCCCGCCGATCGCGACCACGGGAACCGGAACGGCGGCGGCGACCCGGTCGAGCCCCTCGAGGCCGATCGCGCTCCCGGCGTCCGCCTTCGATCCCGTCGGATAGACGGTGCCGCACCCCAGGTAGTCGGCTCCCTCCGCGACCGCTCTCCGCGCCCGCGCGGGATCATCCGTGGAATAGCCGATCAGGAAGCCCTCGGGGACGCACCGCCGGACCGCGGCGACCGGGAGATCGTCCGGGCCGAGATGTACGCCGTCGGCGTCGGCGGTGAGGGCGACGTCCGCGCGATCGTTCACGAAGAGGAGCGCGCCGAAGCGCCGCGTGAGCCGGCGGAGGTCGCGGGCGATTGCGAGCAGCTCGGCCGCGCCCGCCTGCTTGTCATGGAGCTGCACGGCCGGGGCGCCGGCGGCGAGCGCGGCGGACACCACTTCGAGGATCGTCCGCGGCGCGGCTAGCGCGCGGTCGGTGAGCACGATTAGCCGCAGCCGCTCGGCCAGCCCCGGCGACGGAGCCGTCACTCGCTCAGCCCTCGGGCGGGGCGGTGTCCGGCACGTCGAGCGCGGGCCGGGGGAGGGCGCCGATCCCCAGGGAGTCCCACGCCCGGCGCGCCAGGGCTTTGGCTCGGTTGTGCTCCACCAGGGTCCGGGTGAAGACGTGCGTGCCATCTGGGCGTGCGACGAAGTACAGGTAGTCGACGTCCACGGGAGCGAGGACCGCGTCCAGCGCCGCTTCGCCAGGCGCGCCGATCGGGCCGGGCGGGAGACCTGCGTTCGCATAGGTATTGTATGGATCGTCCGCCACCGAATCGATCGCGGCGTAGAGGAGGCGCGCGCGCGGTCCTCCGAGCGCGTAGAGCACGGTGGGGTCCGCCTGGAGCGGGTAGCCCAGCTCCAGGCGGTTCAGGTAGACGGCCGCGATCGTGGGCATCTCCTCGAGGCGGCGGGCCTCGGCCTGGACGATCGAGGCGAGCGCGACCGTCTCCGGCTCGGTCAGCCCGCTAGCCGCCAGGAGGGTCCGCCGCTCGCTCGTCCAGTAGCCCCGGTAGCGGTCGGTCATCGCGCGGACGACGGCATCGAGGGAGCTCCCGGGGGTGAACCGGTACGTGTCCGGGAACAGATATCCCTCGAGCCCCGGCCCGGGGACCTCCCAGGGGACGTGCAGCGAATCACCGACCAGCCGGCTCTGGACCGTGCCCTCCGGAAGCCCGGTGATCGCCGCGATGCGCGGGACCATCTGCGTGAGCCGCCACCCCTCCGGAATCGTCACCGGCAGGGCGATCATGCGCCCCTCGCGCAGCACGTCCACCACCTCCGCCCAGCGCTCGCGCTGCCGGACGCGGTAGATGCCCGCCTTGAGCGCCCGATCCGCGCGCCGGAGCCGCACGTAGGCGCGGAAGAGCCGAGCTTGCTGCACCACTCCGCGCGCGGCGAGCGTGTCGGACACCTCGTGCAGCGATGCCCCCCGCGGAATCGTCAGCTGTACGGGTTCGCCGGGGTCGCACGCGGCGAACAGCAGCAGCGAGAGAAGGATAGCGGCGTGCCTTACGGCCCGCGCCCTCCTGATCGACGGGCCCCTGGGTCCAGTGCGGGACGGACCGAGGACGTGGCGCAGCGCAGCGAAGCCACGGTTTCCGCAGGTCACGACCACCCCCGCGCGCGCCGGTCGAGCCAGCCCTGGAGGAGGAGCGCGGCGGCTGCCCGGTCCACCCGCTCCTTGCGCTCTCGCTCGCGCCGCGGAAGTCCCGCCGAGCGCACTGCCCGCTCGGCCTGAACCGAGCT
>CAUZJY010000068.1:0-10786 GCA_963580305.1 Gemmatimonadales bacterium UBA6960 | reverse complement strand
CGTCGTCGGTGGGCGCGAGTCGCGTCATCCCCCACACGCCGACCGCGACCAGGCCCAGGCTGATGAGCTGCGCCAGCGTGAGCGGCCCGAAGAAGCGGTCATCCTTGGCGCGGAAGATTTCGACGAAGAAGCGCTCGCAGCCGGCCAGGATCAGCCAGAGCATGAAGAGCCAGCCCGCCTGGTGCCGGTGGTTGCGCATCCGCCAGAGCACGGCGAAGAAGACGAGCGACAGCGCGACCTCGTAGAGCTGCGTCGGGTGCACCGGGAGCACGTTGCCGTACCTCTCGATCAGGGCCGGGTCCACCTCGATGCCGAAGGAGCGCTCGATGCTCGCGACCGTGGTCGGGGGCGTGCCGTTCGGGAACGCGATCCCCCACGGCAGATCAGTCGGACGTCCCCAATCATCACCCACCAGGAAGCACCCGAGCCGGCCGATCGCGTAGGACAGCGCGAGCGGGGCGGCACCCACGTCGGCCATCTTGCCGAGCGGGACAGCAGCCCGGCGGGTGTCCCACACGATCAGCGCGGTCGCACCCAGGAAGCCTCCGTACCAGACCATCCCGCCGCGGCTGAAGATCATCCCCAGCGGATCGGCCGCGGTATCGCGCCAGTTGAGCAGCACGTAGTACAGCTTGGCGCCGATCACCCCGCCGATCACCGCCATGAAGATCACGTCCCAGGCGCGGTCGGGATCGATCCCCTTCTCTCTCATGACCGGGCGCATAGCGAAGCCGCCCACCAGGAAGGCGAGGAACATCATCACGCCGAAGGACGTGATAGGGGTCCCACCGATCAGGGGTAGCCAGTCGGGAAAGGTGAAGAGGATCGGGTACATCAGGACCTCCGGATGAGGCCCGGGAAGGGCAGGCTCGCGTCGGCCGATACGTCCAGGGGCGCGTGCTCCCCGCGCTCCAGCCGGAAAAGGCCTACCCGGGCCACCATGGCTCCGTTGTCGAGGGAGAGCCGCGGCGAGGCGAGCAGCACCCGGCCCCTCGGCCCCAGCCGGGCGACCGTCTCCTCCCGCAGCCGTCCGTTGGCGCTCACCCCCCCTCCCAGGAGGACCCGGCGGCACCCGGTCTGATCCACCGCGCGCATGATCTTCGTCACCAGCACGTCCACGACGGCCTCCTGGAAGCTAGCGGCCACGTGCGGCTGCTCCCGCTCGAGCGTGCCGGACTGATCGAGGGTGCGCACCAGCGTCGCGACAGCGGTCTTGAGCCCGCTGAAGGAGAAATCGTACCAGTCCTCGTCTCCCGGCGTCTGCCCACCCCGGATCATCGGCCGGGGAAGCCTGAACCGGTCACCCCGCCCCTCGCGCGCGAGCCGGTCGATCGCCGGTCCTCCCGGGTAGGGCAGCCCGAGCAGCTTGGCCACCTTGTCGAAGGCCTCACCCGCGGCGTCGTCGCGGGTCTCCCCCAACAGCTCGTAGCGCCCCCATTCCGGCACGTGCAGGAGGAGCGTGTGCCCACCCGAGACGAGCAGCGCCACGAACGGGGGCTCGGTCTTCGGGTCCTCGAGCGCCGGGCCGAAGAGGTGCGCCTCCATGTGGTGCACCGCGAGCAGGGGACGACCGAGCGCGAAGGCCGCGGCCTTGGCCCAGCCCACGCCGACCAGGAGCGCGCCGATGAGCCCCGGGCCGGCGGTGACCGCGATCGCGTCCAGGTCGGCGAGCTCGATGCCTGCCTGCGCGAGCGCGGCATCCACCACGTCATCGATGCGCTGAAGGTGCGCGCGGGCGGCCAGCTCAGGGACGACCCCGCCGTACACCTGGTGCACGTCCTGCGAGAGGATGATGTGGCCGAGGAGCTCGGCGCGACCGCGCAGCACGGCCACCGCGGTCTCGTCGCAGCTGGTCTCCATCCCGAGCAGGAGCGGACCACTCACGGGAAGGCCCGCTGCACGAGCACGGAGTCGGTCTCGGAGAAGGCGCGCACGAGCGCGGGGACGCCGCGCAGCCGGACCGGGGCCCTCCGCGACTCCCCGGGGGCCAGCTCCGCGACCGCCTCGGCGGGGACCACCGCCCGCACCTCCTCCTCACGGGTCCCGGAGACCGGCGTGCGCGCACCCTCGAGCCGCACGCTGATCGTGGAGGGTGCCACCAGAAAGTCGCTGTTCCCCTCTACAATGACCGGCACTTCGTCCAGGATTCGCTCCATGGCCGGCTCGAGGCGCACACCGACGGTGGCGGCGAGCGGGCTCACGCTGACCTGGCCCAGACCCGTCGTGTCCACCGCGACCGGATAGCTACCGGACGCGGTCACCTGGCTGAGGTCCAGCGGCTCCAGGGGGATCGAGTCGAGCGCCCGGATCCGGTGCGCCGGCGCCCGCACGCGCACCGTCTGCGGATTGAGGCTCAGGGGAGCCGCCAGCGCGAGGTCGCTCTCGAGGTCGCCTCGGGTGCGCGCGCTGAGCGGGAGCAACGCGGTGAGGGTGGGCTGGAGGAGGAACCGGACCGCACCCGGGGAGATGTCCTCGACGACCAGCCCACTCTCCCGCGTGAGCAGCAACCAGTCGCGGCGGAGCTGGACGAGCGTGTCTGCGCTCCACACGCTGTCGAGGGGCACGCGCAGGGTGGTGCCTGCGCGTGCGAGCTGGATCAGATCCTCGGTCGGCCCGCGCAGCCGTACCTGGACGGTGGGTGGATCGGGCTCGCCAGCGAGCACCCATTCCAAGTCGCTCACCTGGGCACTCACCGGAACGGTGAAGAGGTTGACCTCCGTCCTCGGCTCCGTGCGGACCAGCGCCCAGAGGAACACCGCGAGACCGAGCGCCGCGAGCTTGAGCCGCCAGTTGCGCGAGGCGATGCGCGGGACGAAGCGCGCGAGCGGGGCCACCGCGCGCTACTCGCCGAGCAGGCGGATGATCTGATCCCGGTACTGAGAGGAATCCCAGGTAGTGGGACCGGAGATCTGACGGTAGATCACCCCGTCGGTCCCGATCAGGAAGGACTCGGGCACGCCCGTGGTCTGGTAGATGCGCTGGATGTTCTTCGGGGCGTTCGGCGCGCTGTGTAGGATCGGGAAGGTCAGGTCGAGCTCGGCCGCGAACGCGCGCAGCGCGTCGGCGGGCACCGCCCTGCCAACCTGCTCGTCGACGCTCACCGCGAGGATCTCGAAGTCCCGCCCGGAGAGCCGGCGGTACAGCCGCTCCATCGAGGGCATCTCCTCGCGGCACGGCGCGCACCAGGTCGCCCACACGTTCAGCAGCACCACCTTGCCACGGTACTGCTCGAGGCTCACGCGCTCGCCGTCCAGCGAGGTGACGAAGAAGGAGGGGGCGGGCTGCCCCGCCACGACCGGCTGAAAGCGCTCCCGTCCGAGCCAGGCGGCCGCGACCAGCGCGCCCATCCCGAGCAGCGCCGCCGCGTAGATCGTGGAGGAGCGGCGCCGCCGCCGCCCGGCGGCCCCGGTGCCCGCCGGCTCGGCGCGGGCGGGCTGCGCCTCCCCGCGCGATGTGGGCTGGCTCGCCCCCTGGCCCGGTGGCTTCGGCTGGGTCATACGACTCCGTCCGGCGACTCCGTCCGGCTACGCACCGGTCGATCCGAAAATGCTACGGATCACGTCCCGCATTGTTCCTGTCAGCGCGCCCCTTCGCGGCCAACCGAGAGACGCACCCCCACCCCACGCCGTACCAGCGAGTCGGCGGGGGGGGCCTGCTCGACCACTAGCCCCTGATCCCGCCCGAAGCGGAAGACGGTGTCGACGGCCGCCACCCCGAGACCGAGCGCGCGCAGCGAATCGATCGCCCGGTCCTGCGGGATGCCGAGCAGGTAGGGCATCGGCACCAGGGGTGGGCCCTTGCTCAGCATGAGCCGCACGGTGCCGGGCACCTGGAGCACCGTACCCGCGGCGGGGAGGGTCGCGACGACGGTCCCGGCCGGCTTCTCCGCCTCGACGCTGTCGACGGCGACCTGGAACCCGGTCGCCTCGAGCACACGGAGGGCTCGGTCCCCCCGCAGGCCGGCAACGTCGGGAATCGGCTGGCGCTGAGGACCGAGGCTCACGGTGAGCCGAACGGGCTCTCCGCGCCGAGTGAGCTGGCCAGCGAGGGGCGCTTGGCCGACCACGAGACCGCTGTCGAGCTCGAGATGGCGCAATCCCTCGGAAGGGCCCAGCTCCAGCCCAGCGTCGAACACACGCTCCCGCGCCCGTCCGAGCACCAGCCCTTGGAGGCTCGGCACCTCGACAAGATCGCGGGGAGGCAGGGGAGCGGGAAAGAGCAGCCGCGTGGCCACCAGATAGCCGAGCGCCAGTCCCCCCGCGGTGAGCGCGAGCAGCCAGCCTACGAAGCGCGCGCCCGCGGGCCTCCGCTCGGGCGGCGGCCCCGCGCGGCGCCTGGGCGAGCGAGCGCCGCCCCGCCGCTTCTGGATCGCGTCGCCCAGCTTCATGCGGAAGCCCGGCGCAGTCGGGCCGCAAAGGCGCCGTCGAATCCGGTCTTCCAGGGGAGCACGGCCAGTCGGCCGGCCACGTCGATGTGCGTCGGGTCCACGGCGTCGGTGGGTTCGGAGCGGAATTCGGGATGGCGTTCCAGGAACGCATCAACCCGTTCCTGATTCTCCTCGGGCTCCAGTGTGCACGTGCTGTACACCAGAAGACCCCCGGCGGGCACCACGGAGGCAGCGCCTTCGAGCATGCGCTCCTGCACGCGCGCGAGCGCCGCCGGGTGCTCGGGCGTGAGCCGCCAGCGCGCGTCCGGATGGCGTCGGAGCGTACCCGTGCCCGTGCAGGGCACGTCCAGCAGCACCACGGGGGCGTGCCGAATGGGCGGCTGCTCGGCGCGGGCCACGACCAGCGCCACCGGGAGCCCCGTGCGCGCGACGTTCATCCGGAGCAGGCGGAGGCGGGCGAGCGACCGATCGGCGGCGAGGACCGGACTGCCGGCCGCGGCCAGAGCGAGCGCCTTCCCGCCCGGCGCGGCGCACAGGTCCGCCACCGCCGCCCCCGGGTCGGGCGCGGCGTAGGCGACCACGAGCGATGCCCCCGGGTCTTGCACGATCGCGCCGCGGAGCGCATCGAGCGCGCGCGCGGGGTCGGTGCCCGGCTCGACCGCGAGGCTGGCCGTGCCGGGAAGTGGCCATGCCGCGATGCCCGCGGCCGCGAGCCGGGCGATCGCGTCCTCGCCCGTGCCCGCCAGCAGCAGCAGGGTGATGGGTGGCTGCTCATTGTCGAGTCGCACCAGCTCAGAGACCTCCTCGACGCTCCAGCGGGCGAGCCAACGGTCGATGAGCCAGCGCGGGTGCGATCCCCAGCTGGCCAGCCATCCCGCGGGGTCGGCCGCCTGATCGGGGAAGAGCGCGGGATCCTCTCCGTCCCGCGCCACCGCTCGGAGCACCGCGTTCAGGAGCCCGCGCGCGTGCCGGCTGGCCATCTCCACTACCTGGGAAACCGCGGCGTAGTCGGGCACCGCCATGTGCAGGAGTTGGTAGGCGCCGAGCCGGAGGAGCGTGCGCACGCGCGGGTCGAGACGAACCAGGCCGCGGCGCAGGTGACGTGCGATCAACCAGTCCAGCCGGCCGCGCAGCCGCGCCGTCCCGTACGCCAGCTCGTGCGCGAAGCGGCGCTCGCGCGGATCGAGCCCGCGCGCGGCGTGCGTCAGCGCGAGGTCGAGCCGCCGACCGCGCTCGCTCGCCTCGAGCGCCGCGAGCGCGGCGCGCCGGCCCGGCGTCACCACGACGGTTGCTGAAGGAGCCGGCGGGACCGGAACGTCAGTCCAGCATTCCCCGGGTCGGAGAGGAGGGGACCGCGATCTCCCGGGCGGGCATGCGCCCGGCCCGGTAGGCGAGCCGACCGGCGCGCACCGCGTAGCGCATCGCGCGCGCCATCGCCACGGGATCGTCCGCCTCCGCCAGCGCGGTGTTCATCAGGATGCCGTCCACGCCGTTCTCCATCGTGATGCACGCGTCCGAGGCGGTGCCTACGCCGGCGTCGACGATCACTGGAACGGAGAGCCGGCGCTTGATCTCGCGGATGAAGTAGGGGTTGACCACTCCGAGTCCGCTGCCGATCGGGCTCGCGAGCGGCATCACCGCGACACACCCGGCGTCCTCGAGGCGCATCGCCGTCACCAGGTCGTCGTTCGTGTACGCCATCACCTTGAAGCCCTCACCCGTGAGCGCGTGGGCGGCCTCCAGGGTGGCCTGCGTGTCGGGGAGCAGCGTCTCCTGATCGCCGATCACTTCGAGCTTCAGCCACTCGTTGAATCCCGCTGCGCGCGCCAGCCGCGCGTACCGGATCGCCTCCTCGGCGGCGAAGCACCCGGCGGTATTCGCCAATAGGAAGAACTCATTGGGATCGAGCACGTTCAGGATCCCATCGCGCCGCGCCAAATCCACCCGCCGGACCGCGACCGTCACCATCTCGGTCCCGCTCGCGCGCAGCGCGGCCACCATCACGGTCGGATCTGGGTACTTGCCCGAGCCGACGATCAGCCGCGAGCGGAAGGCTTGGCCGGCGATCACCAGCGGCTCCTCCTCAAGCTCTCGGAGCGAAGGCGGCGGCATCTCGAGCGCCGGATCGGCCCAGGGCGCCGGCCGCTCGCTGGCCCGACGCACGCGCGTGGTCGGATGCTGCACTACGCCCTTGCCGTGCAAGCGCGGCTCGACCGGAGCGTCCTCGCGCACCACCCCGCCCCCGGGCACGGTCGGGCCCGCGGGCGGAGCCTCGCCGCCCTTGGCCACCTCACCGGACTCCGCGGCGGGCTCTGGGCCGCGCTGTGCTGCGGCATCCCGCCGCGCAAGCTCTGCGGCACGCTCGCGGCCCGCCTCCGCAGACCCCCCGCGCTTCCTGGTTTTCGCCATTCGCTTGCCTTCGCTCCCTTCCCGCAGTCCGTCCCGTGCTCGCCGGCCCTGCTCGGCCGCGCTCAGCCGCCGCCGACGAAGTGGACCAGCTCCAGGGTGTCCCCCTCGCCTACGACGACGTCGTCGTAGCGCACGCGCGACAGGATCTCGCGATTGCGCTCGACCACGACCAGGCGGGGCTCGAGCTCGAGCGACTCGAGCAGACCGCGCACGGTCAGCCCCGTCGGTATGTCGCGGTCCTCACCGTTCAGGTGGACCCGGATGCGCTCAGCCATCGACTCTCGTTCCTGCATTCATTCCTTACGATTACACCTTACGATTACCCCCGTGGGCCGGCGCAGCGAAACCCGCCGGCAGCTGCCGCAGGTAGGCTTCCACCGCCGTCGCCGGATCAGATGCGCCCCAGATGCCGCTCAGGACGGCGACGCCGCAGGCGCCCGCAGCCAGGACCTCGGGCACCCGCTCCGGCGTGACCCCGCCGACGGCGAGGAGAGGAAGAGAAGCGGCGGCGTGCACGCGGGCCACCACCTCGGGCCCCGCACCCGGCCGATCAGGGTGCGACGAGGTTGCAAACACGGTGCCCACCACAAGATAGTCAACATGCTCGGCGGCCGCCTGTGCGCGCTCGATGTCGTGGACCGAAAGCCCGACCCAGCGCTCCGCCGGGAGGAGCTTCCTCGCCAGATCGGGAGGGAGCGACGCCCATCCGAGGTGCACTCCGTCCAGCTCCGCCGCACACGCGACGTCCACGCGATCGTTGGCGAGCACGAGCGCGCCGGCGGCGGTCGCGTGCGTTCGCAGCCCCGTCGCCAACTCGTATAGGCGGGCGCCCGAGGTCGCGCGGCCCCGGAGGTGCAGCGCCAGCCAGCCGCCGCCAGCCGCGAGCACGCGCCGCGCCAACTCGCCAAAGTCTGCGCGGGCAAGCAGGCGATCGTCGGTTACCGCGTGCAGCCTCGGAAGGGATGGAAGGACCACTATTCGAACCGGTCGCCGACCGACACCCCGCGTCCCTGTACCCAGTCCTTAGCTGGCATGCGCCGGCGACCTGGAGGCTGAACCTCACACAGGAGCAGTGCACCCTCGGCGGTCTGCACGGCGATCCCGGCGGGCGAGTCGGCCGCGAGCACGGTTCCAGGGGGCACGCTGTCCGGGCCGGCGTCCGGAGCGACCTTCGGGGAGAAGAGCTTGATCGGCTCGTCCCGGAGCATGCTCCACGCGCCCGGCACCTCGTCCATTCCGCGGATGTGATTGCTCACCTCCACAGCCGGACGCGCCCAGTCCACCCGCGCGCTCGCCCGGTCCACCTTGGGCGCGTAGGTGGCAAGTGCGTGGTCCTGCTCCCGTTCCTCGAGGGACCCGATCTGGAGCAACGCGAGCGCCTCCACCAGCGCCTCGGCCCCGCGCTCGGAGAGACGTAGGGTCAGCTCCGAGGCGGTCTCGATCGGCTCGATCGCCTCCTCCACTTGGAAGAGGATCGGTCCCGCGTCCATCTCCTCGACCATGCGCATTACGGTCACGCCGGTCACCGAGTGCCCGCGCGCAATCGCCCAGTTGATGGGCGCCGCACCCCGTAGCTCCGGCAGCAGCGACGCGTGCACGTTGATCGAGCCGAGGGAAGGAAGCTCGAGCACCTCGCGGCGGAGGATGTGGCCGTAGGCCACGACCACCGACAGCTCAGGGGCGAGCGCGCGCAGACGCACGAGGAATTCGTCCCCCCGCGGCCGCTCGGGGGTGAGCACGGGATAGCCGCCCTCCTCGAGCGCCACACCCTTCACCGGGGAGCCCCTGAGCTGCCGGCCCCGGCCGGCGGGACGGTCGGGCTTGGTCACCACCCCGACCACGTCGTGCCCTTCCTCGGCGAGCGCCCGCAGCAAGGGAACCGCGAACTCGGGCGTGCCCCAGAAGAGCACCCTCACTTGGTTCTCGATCCCTCCGCCCGGCTCTTCTTCCACTTCTGCAGGAGCATGCGGCGCTTGAGCGGGCTCAACCGGTCGATGAAGAGGATTCCCTCGAGGTGATCCACCTCATGCTGGAGCGTGCGGCTGAGTAGCGCCTCCGCCTCGACGGTGACCGGCTCGCCGTGCGGGTCGAATCCCTCGATCCTCACCACCCGGGACCGCTCCACCACCTCCTCCACCCCCGGGATGCTCAGGCAGCCCTCGCTCTGCCGGTCCAGCTCGTCGGTGACCGCGACGATGCGCGGATTCACGATCGTCAGGCGGCCGGCGGCCGGGTCCTGCTCGTCGCGGATGTCCACCACCAGAACCTGCCGCAGGATGCCCACCTGGTTGGCGGCGAGGCCGATCCCCTCAGAATGATACATGGTCTCGAACATGTCCTCGACGAACGCCCGCAGCTCGTCGTCGAACGCGGCCACCGGCTCCGCGCGTGCGCGCAGCGCCGGATCTCCGAGCAGCACGATCTCGCGAACCATCGCTAGAGCGCTCAGCCGGTGTCCGACTTTGCGTTCGCCTTGGCGTCCGGCCTGGCGGACACGACCCTCGTGATGCGGGTCTTCTCGACCACCAGCTTGGTGGTGTCAGCCGTGCGGATGGTGACGCGATCCTCCTCCGCGAACACGACCGTCCCGATGACGCCCCCGGCAGTGACTACCTCGTCACCCTTCTTGAGCGCGGCCACCATGACCTGATGGCGCTTCTGCTCCTTCCGCTGCGGCCGGATGAGCAGGAAGTAGAAGATCGCGAAGATCGCGATCATCTGGATGGCGAACACGAGGGTGGCACTGCCGCCCTCGCGGGGCACCATCAGGAGGAGGAGGGACGCCTGGGTCACCAGCCGCTCCGTGCGCCGTGCGTGAGATGGATACTGGCTATCACACCCGCGTCCCGCGGTAGCGTTCCAACCACGCGGCGCTCCACGAGTCGTATGTCCCGTCCAGTACGCGCGCGCGCGCCTGCGCGACGAGCCGGATCAGGAACCGCAGGTTGTGCAGCGAGAGCAGCCGCAGCCCGAGCAGCTCGCCGGCCCTCAGGAGATGCCGCATGTACGCACGGTCGTAGCGAGTGCAGGCCGCGCAGTCGCATCCGGGATCCAACGGCTCGCGGTCGCGCCGGAAGCGCGCCGCCTTGACGTTCACCTGGCCCTCGACGGTCCACGCCGTACCGTGGCGCGCGTTGCGCGTGGGCGCCACGCAGTCGAACAGGTCGCAGCCGCGCGCCACCGCCTCGAGCAGATCGTCCGGATAGCCGACTCCCATCAGGTAGCGCGGACGCTCCTGCGGGATCTCGCCGTCGAGCAGCTCTAGAATGCGCCACATGTCGGACTTGGCCTCCCCGACCGAGAGGCCTCCGATCGCCCATCCATCCCAGTCGTCCAGGTCCTGGAAGCCGCGCGCCTGTTCGCGGCGCAGGTGGTCGTACACGTTGCCCTGGAGCACGGGGAAGAGCGTCTGCGGCGGCACCGCAACCGCACGCTCCTCCGCCAGCTCGTGAAACCGGCGCCGGCAGCGCTCCAGCCAGCGCAGCGTCCGCTTGGTCGCGCGCCGTGCGTCTCCCTCCGCGCACCCGCCCGGGGGACACTCGTCGAAGGCCATAACCACGTCGGCACCCAAAGCGCGCTGGATCTCCATCACGGACTCGGGCGTGAAGACGTGGCGGGAGCCGTCGATATGGCTCTGGAACACGACGCCGTCCTCGCGCACCTCGTTGATCGCCGCGAGGCTGAAGACCTGGAAGCCGCCGGAGTCGGTGAGGATGGGCCTGCTCCAACGCATGAACGCGTGCAGCCCGCCCAGTTCCGCGACCAAATCGTGTCCGGGCCGCAGATAGAGATGGTACGTGTTGGCAAGCACCATGGTCGCGCCCATGGCAACCAGCTCCTCGGGCGCGACGCCTTTCACGGTGCCCAGGGTGCCTACTGGCATGAACGCGGGGGTGGGCACGTCCCCGTGGGGAGTGGTGAAGGTGCCCGCCCGGGCGGACCCCACGGTGCGCTCCAGCTGATACTCGAACATGGGCGCGACGCCTATCG
>CAUZJY010000067.1:0-10849 GCA_963580305.1 Gemmatimonadales bacterium UBA6960 | reverse complement strand
GTCGGTCGCGGGATCGAGCGCGATCTGCCCGGAGCAGAACACCCACCCATCCACCTTGATCGCCTGCGAGTAAGGCCCGATCGCCTTCGGGGCCTGCTTCGTCTGCACGCTCTCGAGAGGGCTCATCGGTGACTCCGCTCAGCGAATCTGGAACGCGTGGTAGTGCTCGAGGATCTCGTCACGGCTGACGGTGGCGACGCCCGCTTCGGCCACCTCGATCGCGGCCGCATGGTTGGCGAGGATCGCGGCCTCCACGGCGGACGCGCCCGCCCCCAGCATCGTGCCGAGCACCGCGGTCACCGTGTCGCCCGCGCCGGACACGTCGTACACGGAGCGCGCCACCGCCGGGATCCGCACGTACTCACCCTCCGCGGTTCGGAGCGCCATCCCCTGCTCGCCCAGTGTGACCAGCAGGTGATCACAGCCGGCCCGCACGCGCACCGCTTCCATCCACCCGGGATCGCCCGGCCGGATCGGCTCGCCCAGCGCGTCTGCAAGCTCCTTCGCGTTGGGCTTGAAGACGGTAGCGCCGGCGAAGCCGAAGAAGCGGTGCCGCTTCGGGTCGACCACGGTCGGCACCCCGACCGCGCGGCCGGCGCGCAGCACCGCCTCCACCACTTCTGGCACGACCACGCCCTTGTTGTAGTCCTCGATCACGAGCACGTCGGCCGTGTCGGCCAGCTCCACGAAGGCACGGGCGAGAGCCGTGACGACGTCGGGAGCTACGTCCGCGTCCACCTCGTGGTCGTAGCGCACCACCTGCTGCCGGCGGGCGAGCACGCGCGTCTTGACCGTGGTAGGACGATCCTCGGCCGTGACCAGCCCCTTGGCGCCGATCCCGAGCAGCCCCAGCTCGCGCTTGAGAAGCGTGCCCCCTCCATCCCGGCCGATCACGCCCACCACGTCGCAGCGCGCACCCAGCGCGACCACGTTGTGCGCGACGTTGGCCGCGCCTCCCACCGCGGACGACTCCGACTCCACCCGCACGACCGGGACCGGGGCCTCGGGGGAGATCCGGTCCACAGCCCCGGTCACGTAGCGGTCGAGCATCAGGTCGCCGACCACCAGCGCGCGCACCTCACGCGCGGCGTCCAAAAGCTGTTCGACGCGTTGATCCGAGAGGCGATCCATCAGAAGGCTCGCCATCAGCCGGTTACTCGAGGATCTCGCGCAGGGCAGCCTCGAATTTCCGGTCTCCCTCTTCCAGGGGGCCGAGGACCGCGTGACGGATGGTGCCCGTTCGCTCGATGAGGAAGGTGGCTGGCAGACCCGCGACCGCATAGCGATCGGAGACGACCATGTCCGGGTCGCGGAGCACGGTGTAGGTCACGCCGAACTCGTCGATGAACTTCTGGACCTCACGCCCGAAGCCCCTCTGGTCGAGCGACATCCCGACGACGCGCAGCCCTGCCTCCGACCACCGCCGGTGGAGCGCCTGGAGATAGGGCGTCTCGCGCCGGCAGGGAACGCACCAGGTGGCCCACAGGTTTAGGAGCAGTGGCTCGCCCCGAAAGGAGGAAAGCGCGACCGTGTCTCCTGCCAGGGTTAGCGCGGTGACGTCCGGGGCCGACATCCCGACTCCGGCAGGGGCATCGGAGGGGGCGCAGCCGACGGCGGCCAGGAGCCCGAGCGCTCCCGCCCCGACGCGCATCCGGCGAGCGGAGAGACGGCTCATGTGCGGCCTCGGGCCGCTCGATCGTCTCCCTGGATGAGCGCGACGACGGGACTCCCCCGCGCAGGCGACGATCTGGGTGGTGCCGAGAGCGAGTGGACGCTGGGACATGGCAGCAGAAAGCGGGCCCCTCCGGTGAACGGCAGGGAACTTGCCTTGCGCACTGGGTAGAGCGACTGAACGTGGTAACATCAGCGAAGCTGCAGGAGGAAGCAACGCGTTCCTCGGGCATCAGCCCTGGCTCGCATGGCCGTTCCGGCGCCCGACGTGCGCGTACCGGCTAACAGAGGGCTGGGACGCTCACTCAACGAGGTCTTATGATGCGATACTCCGCGCACGGAGACGCTTCGCGGTCGCCGGCGACCTTGCTCCTCCTCCTGACTGCCCTCCTGCTCCTCGTGCCCTCGCCGGCCGAGGCCCAGTACTTCGGCCGCAACAAAGTCCAGTACGAGGACTTCGACTTCCGCATCCTCGAGCTGCCGCACTGGGATCTCTACTTCTACTCCGCCCAGGAGGAGTCGATCTCGGACGTGGCGCGGATGGCGGAGCGCTGGTACGAGCGGCTCGCGCGCACCTTCCAACACGAGTTCGAGCGGACGAAGCCGCTCATCATGTACGCCGACCACCCGGACTTCCAGCAGACCAACATCCTGTCCGGGTTTATCAGCGAGGGCACCGGGGGCGTCACCGAATCGCTCAAGAACCGTGTGATCATGCCGCAGACCGGGTCCTATCAGGACACTGATCACGTGCTCGGCCACGAGATCGTCCACGCCTTCCAGTATAACATCGCGCAGTCCCGCCGCGGTGGCGGGATACAGGGGCTGATGAGACTGCCGCTGTGGCTGATCGAAGGGATGGCGGAGTACCTGTCGGTGGGCCGCGAGGATCCGCTCACGGGCATGTGGCTGCGGGACGCGCTCCGGAAGGACGACTTCCCGACCATCGAGGATCTGACCAAGGGCGGGAAGTACTTCCCCTACCGCTTCGGTCAGGCGATCTGGGCCTACATCGGGGGCACGTACGGCGACGACGCGGTCACGCAGCTCTTCCGGCGCGCCATCCGGATCGGCTTCCAGCCCGCGATCGAGCAGGTGCTCGGGGTCGAGCACGACACGCTCTCGGTGGAGTGGAAGCGCTCCGTCGAGCGTGCCTACGGAACGCTGATGGCGGATCGCACGCCCCCGGACTCGACGGGGACGCTCCTGCTCGCGCCGTCGACCGGCTCCGGCGCGCAGAACCTGGGCCCTTCGCTCTCCCCCGACGGACGCTACATCGCTTACCTGTCGGAGCAGGATCTCTTCTCGGTGGACCTCTTTCTGGCCGACGCGCGCACCGGGCGCCGGATCCGGAAGCTCTCGAGCGCGACCTCGAGCCCCCACTTCGACGCGCTCCGCTACGTGGAGTCGTCGGGGACGTGGTCGCCCGACGGGCAGCAGTTCGCGTTCGCGGTCTATGCAGACGGTGACAACGAGATCATGATCGTCAACGCCGAGAGCGGCGGACAGATCCAAAAGATCAAGCCGCTCCCCGACGGCGCGATCAACAACCCGGCGTGGTCGCCGGACGGTCGCTCGATTGCGTTCAGCGGTACGGTCGGCGGGATCAGCGATCTCTACCTATACGACATCGAGGACCACACGGTCCAGCAGCTCACCAACGACAAGCACGCGGACTTCCATCCGGACTGGTCGCCGGACGGACGGACGATTGCGTTCTCCTCGGACCGCGGGCCGGAGACGGACTTCGACCGGCTGGTCTACAGCGAATTCCAGCTCTCCTTCTTCGACATGGAGAGTCGGATGGTCCACACCCCGGTGATCTTTGGCAACACGCGGCACTCGGACCCGCAGTACGCGCCGGACGGGACGATCTACATCCTGGCCGAGCCGGACGGGTTCAGCGACGTGTACCGCTACGATCCGCGCTCCGGCAAGACCAGCCGCGTCACCCGCGTCGCGACCGGCGTGAGCGGGCACACCACGATGGCGCCGGCGCTCTCGGTCGCCGCCCAGACGGGAGAGCTCGCGTTCTCGGTGTTCAGCGAGTTCGAGTTCCATATCGTGCGCATGGACGCCGAGCCGTCCACCACGCTCGCCGCGGCTCCGACCCCGGAAGAAGCCGCCGCGCGGGAGCTCCCCCCCCTCAACCCGGACCGCTTCAGCCGGGTGGCCGAGTACCTGACGGATCCGGAGACGGGGCTCCCGCCGGTAGGCAGCTTCGATCCGGCGACCGCAAAGGACTACGATGCCCAGCTCGCGCTGGACTACGTCGGCCAGCCGACGCTCGGCGTGGGGACCGACCGCTTCGGCAATTACGTGGGCGGGGGCGCCGCGGCCTACTTCAGCGACATGCTGGGCAACAACGTCCTCGGGGTCTCGGTGCAGGCGCAGGGCACGTTTAAGGACATCGGCGGAGCCGCGTTCTACATGGACCAGGGCGACCGCTGGAACTGGGGTGCGGGCGTGAGCCACATCCCGTACGTGCTGTCCTACGTCGGCCTGGGGGTGGACGAGAACGGCCGGTACCTAGGGAATATCATCGACCGGATGTACGTCTCGTCGGCGACCGGACAAGTCGTCTACCCGTTCTCGCAGACCCGTCGCCTGGAGCTGCAGGGCGGGTTCACGCGCTACGCGAGCAACCAGGAGGTCCAGAAGTTCTATTTGGATCAATTCAACCGTTTCATCGGCCGGCAGGACGAGGACCTGGAAGAGCGCTTCGACCCGCTCACGCTGGTCAACGCCAGCGTGGCGCTGGTGCGGGACTACTCGTTCTCAGGGTTTACGTCGCCGGTGCGGGGTGGCCGCTCACGATTCGAGCTGGGCGCGACGGGGGGGACGCTCAACTTCATGACCGCGATCGGGGATTGGCGGCACTACTTCGGGCTGCACCGCAACCTCACCTTCGCGACGCGGGCGATCCACTTCGGCCGATACGGCAAGCTCACCAAGGAGAACGCGCAGTTACTACAGCCCACTTTCCTCGGGTACGAGTGGTACATTCGCGGCTACGCCTACGAGAGCTTCGAGCCCGAGGAGTGCGTCCTGAGCCAGACAGGGACCGAGGGGGGGAGCTGCCCCGTCCGCAACCGGCTGTTCGGGCATAAGCTCGGTGTGCTGAGCGCCGAGTTCCGCATCCCCTTGCTGGGAGTCGAGCAGTTCGGGATCATCAACTTCCCATACGTTGGCACCGAGCTGGTGGCCTTCGCGGAGGGGGGGATCGCCTGGGACAGCAATCTCACGAACGTGGATGGGAGCGTGCAGAACGTTCCGGACAATCCGGTCTGGGAGCTCTCTCGCTCGCCGAGCAAGCGGATCCCGGTCTTCAGCGCCGGGCTGTCCGCGCGCATGAACATCTTGGGCTTCATGATCCTCGAGGCCTACTACGCCTACCCGTTCCAGCGCCCGGACAAGGGCGCGCACTGGGGCTTCCAGCTCGCGCCGGGGTGGTGAGCAGCCGCGAGCGCTCCGCAGAGCGAAATGAGCCCGGTGCCGGAAGGTGCCGGGCCCATTTCGTTTAGGGGGCGCGGATCGAGAAGTTCCGCGGGGACGAGGAGGGCGAGCGGCCCCCTCAGAAGATCTCCAGGTTCACGTACTTGCGGGGATTGGCCTGGATGTCCTCGGCGAGCGCACCGATCGCGACCGCCGCATGGTTGAGGCTCACGTAAAGCGAGTCGTCCTGCGAGAGCCGGCCCAGCGTTCCCTCCCCCGCCTCCACGCGCGCGAGCACGATATCGAGCGAGCCGACCGCCCGCTCCAGCGTCACGCTGGTCCGGTTGAGCGCGACGAGCGCGCTGTCGGAGCGGGTCAGGATGCGTTCCACGTCCGGGCCCGCGGCCTCGATCCCGGCCGCGGAGCGGCCGAGGCTGGCGGTGAGCGCGGCGAGCTGCTCGCGCTGCACCCCCGCGATCGCGTGGAGCTGCTCGATCAGCGCCTGGAGCTCGATCGCGCTCGTGCGCACGGTCCCGACCATCGTGTCGTCCAGCAACTTGCGGACCTGTGAGAGCACGTCCTCGGCGGTCTGGCCGAGGGCCTCCGCCGACTCGATCACTCCGCCGGACTGGCCGCCCAGGCCCAGGAGCGTGTCCATGGGCTCCACGATCTGGTCCGAGGTGCCCATGATGATCTCCATGGTACGGCCGCCGAACAGTCCCGCGCCCGCGAGGCGCGTGTAGGAGTCCTCGGGGATCTCCCAGTCGCCATCAATCTCCATGATGATGTCTATCTGGCCCCCCGGGGTCATTGAGAAGCCCCGGATCCGGCCGATGTTCACCCCGTGCATCAGGACCGAGTCGCCCCGCCGGATTCCTCCCGCGTCCTCGACCTCAGTGACGAGCAGATAGCGCCCCCGGAGCGTTGCGGGATCGGTCATGAGGAAGAGCGCGATCACCGCCCCGAGAATCCCCGCAAGCACGAAGACGCCCACGCGCAGGTCGTGCCTGCGGACATCCTGCGGCGCGGCCGCGCGCAGCTCCTGATCGCTGGCCCCGCGCTGGCCGCCCCTGCCCTCCGTTGCTTGGTCGGTCATAGGGATTCGCTCGGGTCACCGGCCAGATCGAGCGCCGCCTCGGCGGCCGCCCGATCGACGAATGAGCGCACGACATGATCCCGGCTCTCGCGGAATTCCGCTGGCGTCCCGCAGAACCGGACCCGTCCCCCCTCCAGCATGGCCACCCGATCGCACATCTCCAACCCCCCTTCGATGTCGTGCGTCACCAGGAGCGACGTGGTGTCGAGCTCGCGGGAGAGCCGCACGATCAGCCGCTCCACCGCCGCGGTATTCACCGGATCCAGACCGGTCGTGGGCTCGTCCCAGAGCAGGATGCGGGGACGGCCCACGATCGCGCGGGCGATCCCGACCCGCTTCTTCATCCCTCCCGACAGCTCGGCGGGCAGCTTCCGGAGCGCGATCCGCGGGTCCAGGTTCACCAGCTGGAGCGCCTCCCAGGCGCGCCGGGTCGCCTGCGGACCCCGCTGGACGCGCAGCTCGTCCTCCGGAATCCCCATGAGGACGTTGTCGTGCACGGTCAACGAATCGAACAGCGCTGCGTTCTGGAAGACGTACCCCACCTGCCGCCGGATCCGATCCAACGTCCCCGGCTCGCCGTAGAAGACCGACTCGCCGCCCACCCGTACGTCGCCCCAGTCCGGGCGGATCAGCCCGATGGTGGTCTTGAGGAGCACGGTCTTGCCCGTTCCGGAGGGGCCGAACAGGGCGAACAGCTCCCCCTCGTGCACCGCGAGCGTGACCCCGGCGAGCACGGGCACGTCGAACGCCTTGTGGATGTCCTGATAGCGGATCATCGCGCGAGCCGGCTCATGGCCGGAGCCCAGATGCCGTAAGAGGCCGAAGGCCCCACTCCGGACGGAGCGAGGACGTGACGGAGCGAAGCGGAAGCACGGCTTCCGGAGCTCACTGGAGCATCAGCGGAGGGAAGAGCGCGTCGAGGATCAGCACCGTGAGGGTCATGAACATGACCGCCGCGGTGGTCTGACGCCCGACCCCGGCCGCGCCCCCGCCAGTGCGAAGCCCCATGTGGGTCGAGATGAGCGGGATCGCGAACCCGAACGCCAGCGCCTTGGTCAGCGAGTACAGGAGGTCCCAGGAGTGCCAGAAGAGGCGCGCCCCGTAGAGGAACGACTCATACCCGAGCCCGGTCGTGAGCTTGGCCGCGAACATCCCGACCAGGATACCCACCAGATCGGCGATCGCCACCAGCAGAGGCATCACGATGATTCCCGCGATCACGCGCGGCGCGACCAGGATCGCGACCGGATCGCGCCCCACGGAGTGATACGCGTCGATCTGCTCGGAGACCACCATCGTGCCTAGCTCGGCGGTGATGCGCGCGCCCACGCGGCCCACGAGCACGATCGCGGTGAGCACGGGTCCCATCTCGAGCACCATGGTCTGGACGACCAGGCTGCCCAGCACGTAGAGCGGGAGATTCCCCTGGAACTGGTACCCGCCCTGCTGACTGGTCACAACCCCGGCTAGGGAGGCAGTGACCAGAACGATGGGGAGGCTCTGGATCCCCATCACCTGCATCTGAGTCACCACCTCGCGGGCCGACACCTTGAGCCGGACGATCGCGAACACGACAGCCTTCAGGAGCCGGCCCATCCCGCCGGCGTGCTCGAGCACGACCAGGGTCCCGCGTCCGACCCCGCGCGCCCACCCCGCGACGGGGCGCGCGACCGCTTCGGTCACGGGGACCGCTCCGCGCCGGCGCGATGTAGGGCGTTGAACAGGAGGGGGAAGCTCCCGTGGGCCTGGCCCCGGAAGGTGATCTCCGGGGTGAAGAGATGGATCCTTCCCTGCCCGAGGCTGGCTTCCGCGAGCGCGACGCCGCCGGAGAGCCTCTCCTGCCCCCACGCCCATCCGCTGCGGAGCGGCCGTGCGCCGTAGCGGCCGAGCACACGCACCCCCAGCGCCCCCGGCGCCACCCGGAGCACCGGGCTGTCCGCGAACATCACGGTGAGGCGCTCGCCGAGCCCGTGGAGGGTTGGGCTTTCCCCCTCCAGCTCGACCTCGAGCAGCGAGCCGGGGACGTAGAATTCCTCGGTGCGATAGGGCGCCCCGGCCTCGTCCACCAGGTAGCTGGTGATCGGCAGCCCGGCGTGCATGGCGAGCGCGGTCGAGCTGCCAATCGTGACGACCGTTCCGCCGCGCCGGACGAACTCGAGGACGGCCGGGATGGTCCGCTCGGCGGTGACCACCCCGAGGCGGTCGTGGTATTGGTCGGGGATTCGGGCGACGCGCGGCGGGGCGGGCATCCGGCGCCCGGGAGCGGGAATGGTGCCGCCCGGGAAGACGAGCACGTCGTAGCGCTCGTTCAGTCTGCCCGCGTCGAGCTCCGGGGCGAAGACGGGTGAAAATGGAAAGCCGAACTGCTCGAGGACGTAGCGGGTCCACCCCGAAGCGATCGAACCGCCGTACTCGTCGTAGAGCCCAATGCGCACCGGGCGCAGGCGGGTAGCCGCGCCCGCCGGCCGGCGGGCGACCGCGCGCGCCTCGACGCCGTACTCGCGCAGGAGCCGCTTAAGGCGCGCCTGCGCGGCAGCGCCTCCCGCCACGTAGAACGCCCCCGGAGGCAAGCTGGCTTCCCCCGCCGTGACCGGCTGCTCCATCCAGAACACGTCGGCGCCGTCGGCAAGCAGCCCGTTCACCACCTTGACCGCGTCGTTGATGCGGTGGTCGAGCAGGAAGCCACCCCGCTCCGTGCCGACGATACGTCCCGGCTCGGGCGGCAGCCGGAAGGAGTGGATCGGCTCGAAGGGTCCGTCGAACCCATCCAGGATACGCTTGAAGCGCACCTCCATTTGGTACGCGAGTGTCCAGCCGGTCAGGTCGTACGCGGGGATGGGGGGGCCTCCCGGGTACGCGAAGTCGTTCGGGTGGTCCTGGGGTTCGAACATGTCGAACACGTGCGGCGCGAATGCCTGGTCGGTGCGCACCACGAACGAGCCCGCCGGATAGCTCCTCTCCCCCACGCTGAAAGCGCGCGTCGCGCGGTGCACGGTGACGCCGTTCATGAGGAGCGCGTCGATGAACCTGCGCGCGCTGTCGAAGTCGGGCTGATCGGAGGGGATCACGTACCCGCGCGGCTGCCGGTCCTCGGGCTGGCGGAGCAGCCGCTCGAAGTCGGCGCGCGATCCGGGCGAAGCGAGCTGGCGCTCCGCGCGGTAGATCTCCTGGGGGGTATTCGCCCACGAGTCCCTGCGCCCGCGCGCGATCGCGTCCTGTCCCATCTTCCAGATGTTGAGGAGCAGCAGCTCGCGGTTGCGCGAGGCGAAATCCAGCACCGCACGGTTGGCCGTCTGCGAGTACTCGATCGAGCGGCGGAAGGTCCATGGCCCCGGCTCGACCGGCATGGGGAGGTCGTGGCGCGCGAGCTGCATGCTCGGCAGGAACGGAATCTCGATCGGAGTGGGATGCCCGATGGTCTCGGTGAGCAGCCCGATCATGTTGTGGAAGTACGGGGTCGTGCGGAGCCCACCGTTCCACCAGGTGGAATATGTTGCTCCCGAACGTGTCGTCACCCCCGGCTTGTCCTCACGTACGAAGCGCGCGTGCATGTGCCCGCCCAGTTGCTCGAGGTTGGTGAGCAGCAGGGCGTGGATGTTGTAGTTCGGCGGGTCGCGGAAGGGCGGCGTGAACATGACCGTCCCCAGCGGGCCGGCCTGATGGTGGTTGTAGACGATCTGCGGGAACCACTCCGCGTAGGCGACCCGGTTCATGTTACGGGTCTCCGCGAGGTTCCCCATGAAGAAGTCGCGATTGTTGTCGTGGCCGGCGTAGCGCTGATAGAGCACCGGGAGCCCGGCCGTCGAGCGCGCCCGCGGGTCCGGACTGCGCATGTACCACGAGCTGACCAGCTCCATCCCGTCCGGGTTCGCGTGCACGGCGAGGACGATCACGTCGTCGAGGAAGCGCGCGGTCTCCGCGTCGGTCAGGCTCACCAGATCGTAGACGAGCTGCATGAGCTGGTGGGCGCCGAGCACCTCGTCGGCGTGCAGGCCGCCGTCGATCCAGACGACCGCCCTGCCCTCCTCGGCCAGCCTCCTGGCTTCCTCCTCCCCCACCCCGTCGGCGTGTGCCAGCTGGTCCGCAATCTCCCGGAAACGGGCCAGATTCCGGTGATTCGCGGGGGAGCTGAGGACGGCCATGAGCTGCGGACGGCCCTCCTCCGAGAGTCCGATGGTGTCGAGCACCATGCGGTCGGACTCGCGCGCGAGCCGCGCCCAGTACGCGCTCAACTGGGTGTAGGTCGCGAGCTGGTAGTCCGCGCCCAGCTCGAACCCGAGCACCGCCTCGGGGCCGGTGATGCCCGGGAGCCGCGCCTGGCCCGCCGCGTCGCCGGTCGGGACGGAGAGGAGCAGCAGCGCGCCGGCGGCGCTTGCGAAGGCTCGACTGAGCATGCGCACGTTACCCCGCACCCGCCTCAGGATCCGCCGTGAGCGTCCGGAAACCGCCCAGCGACCGGAGGGTAGGCAGGGCCGCACCCAGCAGGTCGCTGAATCCGGGGCGGCCATCACCAAACATCTGAAAGGGAGTGAGCCATGCCCGTGCGCACCGCGGACGCCGAGTGGAAGGGAAATCTGCCCAAGGGCTCCGGCCACATGACGACGCAGACCGGCAGTTTCGAAGGCGCCTACTCCTTCGGCTCCCGGT
>CAUZJY010000066.1:0-10908 GCA_963580305.1 Gemmatimonadales bacterium UBA6960 | reverse complement strand
CGGCATCGACGGGGGGGGCGAAGGAGGCCCCAGAGGGGGACGAGTTGGCGGTGCCGATCACCCCCACGATCAGCCGGTCGGTGTTCACCAGGACGGATCCTGCCGAAAACGGCTGCCTCTGCTGGTAAACCACGCCTTTGCGGACCATATTAGCCCTTCGGGCTGGAGAAATCCGGTCCGCTGAGCGAAATCTCGTGGCCCACCACGACGCGGTATCTGCGATGAGCATCACCGGACGGACCTGGAAGGAAGTGCTCGGCTTGCGAATTCCTGCTCACATGGCCGAGGAGATCGACCAGTACGAGGCGCAGATGCAGCTGCGCAAGCAGGGGAAGATCGAGGAAAAAGTCTTCGCCGAGCTGCGACTCCGGCGCGGGGCGTATGGCCAGCGTTACGACAACGGCCATCGCTACGACGGCACAAAGACACAGGAGATTCCGTTCCCGCGGCGCGGGCTCACCAAGGGGCCGGATACCGAGTTCGATGCCCCGGGCATGCAACGCATCAAGATCCCCTTCGGGAAGATGAGCCCGGAGCAGCTCGAGGTGCTCGCCGACTGCGCCGAGGAGTACTCGAACGGGGTCCTGCACGTCACCACGCGCCAGGACATCCAGCTCCACTTCGTAGACATCGAGGACACGCCGGACATGCACCGGCGGCTCGGCGCTGTGGGAATCACCACGCGCGAGGCGTGCGGGAACTCGGTCCGCAACGTGACCGGTTGTCCGCTCGCGGGGATCTGCCGAACCGAGTCCTTCGACATCTCGCCGTACGCGGGCGCGGAGTACCGTTTCCTACTCGGACATCCGGACGTCCAGGACTTCGGGCGCAAGTTCAAGATCGCCTACTCCGGCTGCGCCGGTGAGGGGTGCGGTCGGGTGATGCTGCACGACCTCGGGTTCATCGCAGACAAGCGCGTCGTGGACGACCGCGAGGAGCTGGGCTTCCGCGTGGTGGTGGGCGGCGGGCTCGGGCCCGTCCCCCACGTCGCGAAGGAGCTCTACGACTTCATGCCTGCGTCGCAGATGCTCCCGGTCTCGCAGGCGATCTCGCGCGTATATGCACGGCTGGGTGAGAAGAGGAACCGGGCCAAGGCGCGCATCAAGTTTCTGGTGGCAAAGCTCGGGATCGACGAGTTCCGCCGGCTGGTGGACGCCGAGCTGGCTGCGCTGGAGCCGGATCCGCGCTGGCAGCAGTGGCTGGATCAGGCGGAGGCCGCGGCGCAGGAAGCCAAGCCGGTGCCCGCGACCGCTGACGGCGTATCCCCGGCGCCCGGCTACGAGGAGTGGGCGCGCACCAATCGGTACGAGCAGCGTCAGCCCGGGTTCGTCGCGGCGACGGTCAACCTCTCGCTGGGCGACATCACGGCGCGCCAGGCGCGCCGTCTGGCCGACATCGTGCGCAAGTACACGAACGGCGCCCTGCGGACCACGGTCGATCAGAACTTCCTGATTCGCTGGGTTTACGAGCAGGACGTGTCGAGCCTCTACAACGACCTGCACGAGGCTAAGCTGGTCCTCTCGGGCGCGGGCACGATCACCGACGTCACGAGCTGCCCGGGAACGGATACCTGCAAGCTCGGCATCGCGAGCTCGCGGGGGCTGTCGGCCGAGCTGCACGAGCGGCTCGAGGCCAGAAAGCTCCAGTTCGATCCGACGCTCCAGCACGTCAACATCAAGGTGAGCGGCTGCAACAACTCGTGCGGCCAGCACCACATCGCGGACATCGGCTTCTACGGCTCGAGTCGGAACGTAGGCGCGTACAAGGTACCGCACTTCCTGATGGTGCTGGGCGGTGCGATGGAGGACAACGCAGGGAACTACGGGATGGCCGTCGGCGCGATCCCGTCGAAGCGGGCGCCCGAGGCGGTGGACCGGCTGCTCGATCTCTACTCGGCGGAGCGGCAGGACGGCGAGGGATTCCGGTCCTGGGTGATGCGGGTGGGCAAGAAGACGATCAAGGAGAAGCTCTCGGATCTCACCGAGGTGCCGCCGTACGAAGTGGACCAGAGCTTCTACGTAGACTGGCACGACGCGCGGGAGTATTCGATCGGCGACATCGGTGTGGGTGAGTGCGCCGGCGAGGTGATCAGCCTGACACAGTTCAGCCTGGCGAGCGCGGAGAGCAAGGCGTTCGATGCCTCGATCACGGTCGACGATCCCGCGGCGACCTCCGCGGACATCGAGGAAGCGTCCCAGCTGGCCTACGCCGCGATAGTGCTGGCCGCGCAGGGGCTGCTCAAGCACAGCGATCCCGACGTGAAGGGCGATCCCGACGTGGTGTTCGACGAGTTCAAGCGCCGCTTCATCGATACGGGCGCGTTCTTCGAGCGCTACATCGGGAACCAGGAGTGGCCGTACTTCCAGGCGGCGCACGAAGCCAGGGGCAGCGCGCGCGACCGGGACGAGGCGCGCCGGCGGGTCGAGGAGGCCCAGCTCTTCATCGAGGCTGCTCACGCGTGCTACTCGCGGGTGCTCCAGGCGCAGTCGGCACCGGGCGGAAGCCCGGCGGTGGCCGCCGCGCTGGAGGACCGCGCGTGAGCGTGACAGAGATCGACGATCTCCAGCGGCTGTGCGTGAAGATCTACGCGCCGGAGCCGGAGCTGGACGATCAGCTCTTCGTGCCGATCTTCCACGAGTGGATCCGGGACCAGGTCTTTGACGACCTGGTGCTGTTCGACGTGGCCGACTACGCGCACGTGCCGGAGAGCCCCGGGATCGTGCTAGTCACGCACGCCGCGCACTTCTCGCTCGACCGCTCCGACGGCCGCTTCGGGTTGCTGGTGCAGCGCCGGGTTTCCGGCACCGGGGACGCGGTCGCGACCCTCGCGCTGACGATTCGGCACGGCCTCGAGGTGGCGGAGCGGCTGGCGCGCGATCCGCGCGTCGCGGGCAAGCTCCGCTTCGATCGCGCCACCCTGCGGGTCGAGGCGAACGACCGGCTGCGGGCTCCCAACACTGACGAGGGCTACCGGGCGTTCGAGCCGGTGGTGCGGAGTGCGGTCGCGCAGGTGCTGGGCGACGGCGTCACCGTGGCCCGGGTGGCCAACGAGCCCCGAGAGCGGCTGGCCGCTGAAGTTCGGGTCGCAGGCGCGGCCTGACATGCGCGGCTCGACACTCGACGAGATCGACTACAAGCTGCTCACCATGCTCCAGCAGGACGGGCGCATGTCCCAGCACGATCTCTCCGAGGCGGTCGGCTTGTCCTCGCCAGCCACCGGCGAGCGGCTGCGCAAGCTGGAGGAGAAGGGGATCATCCGGGGGTACACCGCGATCCTCGACCCCAAACTGCTCGGCTGCGACGTGACCGCGTTCATCGCGGTTGGCATCGACGGGTCGCGCTACTATCCTGGGTTCGTCGAACACGCGAAGGAGCATGGCGAGATCCAGGAGTGCCACGCGGTCACCGGCCAGGGATCGCATTTGCTCAAGGTGCGCACGCGCGACACCTCGACGCTCGAGCGGCTCCTCTCGGAGATCCAGTCCTGGCCGGGCGTGCACTGGAGCACCACGAGCATCGTGCTCTCCGCGCTCAAGGAAACGATGCGAATCGGGCTCGACGGCACGGAATCCAAGGGCTGATGGCGCGCACCCTGGCCTAGCGCATGCGCGCCGCCGCCGTGCTGGACGTCTCGGCGTACGAGGAGGTCGAACACGACCGCGGGGCCACCGGGCAGGCGGCCCTGGTCGTCGCGATGACCGCGATCGCGCAGGCGATCGGTGCCTCCGGGGAGGGCACGACAAAGATCGTCGGGGCGGCCGGGGGGGCGCTCGTCGGCTGGCTCGCCTGGGCCGGCGTCACCTACCTGATCGGCGACAAGCTCTTCGGTGGGACCGCTACCTGGGGCGAGCTGCTTCGGACGCTCGGGTTCGCGCAGTCCCCCAACGTGCTGGCTGTCTTCGCGATCATCCCGCTGATCGGCTGGGCAATCGAGGCCGTGCTGGTGTTCTGGGTGCTGATCGCCGGGATCGTGGCCATCCGCCAGGCACTGGACTTCGGGACCGGCAAGGCCGTACTCACCGCGCTGCTCGGCGCGGTCGTATTCGCTGTTCTCTCGCTGGCCTTCTGACCCGGCTCGGGCGGGAGTCCAGCCCGAGCCGCACCCGCGCGCCGCGTCCGTCCCCGCGCCCATTTCCCCGGAGCGTTTCTTCCGATCCGGTGAAGCGAATGAACAGCCAGCTGTGTTCCGGCTCGCTCCCACCTAGCGCGGAACCATGACGACTTCGACCCGCCCGTCCGACCGCGCCCGTCGCGGCGCCACGCACCGAGCGGGAACGTCCCGCGCGCGTCACGGCGCCTGCTCGCTGAGCGGCACCGTGTCCGGCGGCCGTTAGGGAGGCGGCGCCGGGACCCGGTGCTCCGCCGCGTACGCCCGGTACGCGGCCAGCTCGCCCGCGCGTCGCTCCGCGCTCCATCCCAGGACATCGCCCAGGACTTCGGCCGCAGCGGGAGCGGCCGTCTCGCCCTGTCCCGGACCGAACAACAGGAGGGCCGAGCGCCGGTCCATGAAGTCGATCAGCGTGGAGGCCATCTCACGCTCCGCGGCGAGCAGCGCCTCGCCGCGCAGGGCCGGGACATCGGGATGGAGCAGCTCGAGCCAGGCGGGATCGCGATCGGCGAGCGCGAGCAGGTCGTCGAGCTGGCGGCCGTACAGCCAGGTGAGCCGCGCCACGGCCTCGGGGCCGACCCCCCGTGTCGCGAGCGCGCGCGCGCGGGTCTTGCGGTAGCCCTCGGGGTCACGTCCCATCAGCTCGCCCCCCGGCAGGATCACCTCGGCGGTCCGGTCTGGCCCCGGCGGATCCTCCCCGAGCTGGCGCGCCACCGCGCGCAGGGTGCGCCGCGCCATCGGCCGGTATGTGGTGAGCTTCCCGCCCGCGATCGTCACCAGCCCCGGCGTGTCTGACCACACGGCGTCAGCGCGCGAGGTGTCTCGCGTCGTTTTTCCGCGCTGCAGGACGAGCGTCCGGATCCCCGCCCACGTCGCGCGCACGTGCTCGATCCGAAGCCCGGCGGACGGGAAGCAGTCCTGCACCATCGAGAGCAGCTCCTCCACCTCGGCGCGGGTCGTGCGCGGCGCGTCGAGCGGGCCCCCGTACTCCTCGTCGCTGGTGCCGACGTAGACGTGGTCCATCCTGCGCATCGCGAGCCCCCGCCGCCCCCCCGAGGCCTTGAGGAAGCACGCCCCTCGGATCGGGAGCGCGGACGCGTCGAGCAGCAGGTGGATCCCTTTGCTCAGCACCAGCGGGCGGGCCGGCGACAGGTCGGCCGCGGCCAGCGTGTGCGCCGCCCAGGGGCCGGTCGCGTTCACCACCACGCGCGCGTGCACCGCGCGCGTACGCCCGGTGAGCGCGTCGGTCACCTCGGCTCCGACGACCTGTCCGCGGGAAACGAGCAGCTGCGCCCGTGCGTGGTTCGCGACGCGCGCACCGTGTAGGGCAGCCGAGAGCGCGTTCTCTGTCGTGAAGCGCGCGTCATCGGTGATGTACTCCATGTAGAGCACGCCGCCGCGGAGCGGATCCCTGAGTCCCGGCAGCCGCTCGCGCACCAACGCCGGGTCCAGCGTCCGGCTGCGCTCGGCCGGGGTGGCGGAGGCCATCCGGTCGAAGAGGGCCATGCCCACGCGGATCATCCAGAAGCGATCCCCGCCGAAGATCGGGTAGAGGAAGGGGATGGGATGCACCAGGTGGGGAGCGATGTGCCGGAGCACCCTGCGCTCGCGCGCCGACTCGCGGACGAGCAGGAATTGACCGTACTCGAGATAGCGCACGCCGCCGTGGATGATCTTCGAGGAGCGGCTGGAGGTGCCGGAGCCGAAGTCCTCCTTCTCCACCAGCCCGACCCGCCATCCGCGCAACGCGGCGTCGCGCGCGATCCCGGCGCCGGTGATCCCACCCCCCACGACCAGCACGTCCAACCGGGTACGGGCCATCTCCTCGAGGGCGTGCGCGCGGCCCTCGGGAGAGAACGGGTGCGGCACCGTCACGTCGCCGCCGCCCTCCAGGCGATCAGTGCCTCCACTTCGTCGGTGGTAAAGCGCGTCACCCCCGCGGCGCGCAGCCGGTCCGCATCGGCTGGATCGTTGACCGTCCACACCGCCAGGGGGATGCCGCGGTCGCGCGCGCGGCGCCCGAGCGAGGGACGCTCCAGTACGAGCCTCCGGTCCAGATCGAGCAGCGCGCGGCCGTCACCCGTAGCGCGTGCGAGCGCTTCGTCGAAGCGCTCGTGGTCGTCCACGATGTAGCCGATGGCGGCGGCGGGATCCCTGCGTCCCAGATGGTCCAGACAGTCCCAGTCGAGCGAGATGAAGACGTGGCCCGGAACCCGGGCGTCCGTGACCACCGCGAGGATCTGGTCGAGCTCTGCCGGCCCTCGGTATCCCTTCACCTCGGTGTAGACGCGGCCGATGCGCCCGCGCACCCGGGCCAGTGCGTCCGCGAGCGAGGGGATGCGCTCGCCCGCGAACTCGGCGCCGAACCAGCGGCCGGCATCGAGTGCGCGCAGCTCCTCGAGCGTGTGGTCGCGCACCAAGCCGGTCCCGCTGCTCGTACGCGGCAGGTCCTGGTCGTGGATCAGCACGGGAGTCCCGCACGCGGCCACGTGCACGTCCCACTCGACCGCGTCAGCACCCACCGCGATCGCGCGCTCCATCGCGAGCAGCGTGTTCTCCGGGGCGCGGGCGCTGTAGCCTCGGTGCCCGATGACCTCGATGTCACCCGCGGTCACTGGGCTCGTCTCACGGCCGCGCGTCGTTCGGGGGTGCGCCCGGGGCGACGTGGGGGAGAGGCGTGTGGGGCGCGTGGGCTTGGGAGGCGTGCGGAAGGGCGCGCAGCTCGCGGTGGAAGTCGGCGGCCTCGGAGAGCCGCGCGAGGCTCGTCTCCATGGCTTCGAGCTGCTGCTCGAGGAGCGCCATCCTCTGCTCCAGCAGCTGAACGGCCTCCTCGGTGCCGCGTGCATGGAAGGCCAGCGCCAGCGCCTCCGCGAAGGGCCTGAGCACGTAGCGCGCGGTCAGTCCGATCACGGGGACGAGTACGACCGAGATGCCCATGACGATCGCCACCAGAGGGATGATGTTGGGATCCATGGGTCGTCCGGTGCGCCCGGGTGGAAAAGGGTGTGAATCCTGATGCTGCTCCGAGGAGGATGCAATGCCCGCGCCCGCATTCAGCCTGCGCGTCACCGCCAGCGTCCTCAAGGCCGGGGCGGGGCGAGCCGTCGACGCGGGGAACGTCCACCCAGAAGCGGCTTCCCTCGCTCTCCGCCGCGCGCGTTACGTTGGCCCGGCCGCCCATGCGCTCCATCCCGCGTCGGACGATCGCGAGTCCGATGCCGGTTCCGGGCCGCGTAGCGCTCTCGTTCAGCCGCTCGAAGACTCCGAAGATTCGCTCCTCCTGTCTGGGTGGGACGCCCACCCCGTTGTCCTCGACCCAGACCCGCACGAAGCGCTCCCGCTCCTCGGCCCGGATGCGTACCAGCGGGCGGCGTCCCGCGGGTACGAACCGCGCGAAGGCGTCCGCGAATCTCCGACGCTCCACGAAGTGCACGTCGGGGCGCCGCAGCAGCCCTGCGCTCACGAGCTCCTGGATGACGAGCGCGGGTGGCAGCGTACCGGTCATCCCCCAGCGCGTCCCTCTCCCAGCGACAGGTTTCCCACGCCCAGGCGCAAGCCGCGGTCGCCGGAATCAGGACGAGAAGCGGGAGGAGTGGAAGCTGCGCGCGAGGTATCGAGCCCAAGCTACAGTCGCGCGCGCACGACCAGCCACTCAGAGTGCCTCGAAACGGTCGGGCCGAAAGGCGGTCACGCGCGGCTCGGGGGCGCCGAGGGCGGCCTTCGCGACCAGCTCGGCCGTGACGGGGGTGAGCAGGATGCCGTTCCGGTAGTGGCCGGTCGCGTGGATGAGCCCGGCGAGCGCGGGATCCTCCCCGAGCACGGGGAGGCCGTCCGGGGTCCCGGGGCGGAATCCGTCCCACGCTTCCACGACCCGCGCGCGGGCGAGCGCGGGCACCGCGCGCGCGGCAGCCGCGTGCAGCCGGCCGCTTGCCTCGGCGGTCGTGCCGCGGACGAACCCTACCTCCTCGGAGGTCGCTCCCACCCAAACGCGCGCCTCGCGCTCGCCCCTGCGCGGGATCACGTAGCAGGCGTCGCTCTCGACGATTCCGCGCAGGAGGGGAGCCGGCGCTTCCGCGCGCAACGCGATCATCTGCCCCTTCACCGGGCGCACCGGAAGGGGCCGCGGGAGCCCGGCAACGCTGCCGCTCCACGCCCCGGCGGCCAGCACCACCTGATCGGCGGAGAGCTCGGTCCCGTCCTCCAACCGCACGCCGTGCGTGCGCCCCCTCTCTCCGAGCACCCCGGTGACCGTGACCCCCTCCCGGATCCGGCATCCCGCCCGCTCGGCGGCCACCCGTAGTGCCTGGGCGAGCATGCGGTTGTCCACCTGACCCTCTTCGGGGAGGAGCAGTCCCCCCACGGCGGGCCCGGCCGCTGGCTCGCGCTCGCCGAGCTGCGTGCTCTCCAGCCACTCGGCGCGGAACCCCGCCGCGGCCAGCCAGCAATGGCGCGCGCGGAGCCGCGCGGCCGCTTCATCGTCCAGCGCGAGCAGCAGCTTTCCCTCGAGGCGTAGCTCGACATCCAATGTGGATTCGGCGCGCAGCTCCTCCGCGAAGGCCGGCCAGCGGCGGAGGCTGTCGAGCTCGAGGCTCAAGAAAGGGCCGGGGCCGTCCGCTGCCGCCAGCGGCGAGAGCATTCCACCCGCGGCCAGCGTGGCCTCCCGCCCCGTGCGGCCGCGCTCGAGCAGCAGCACGGAGCGTCCCGAGGCCGCGAGTGCGCGCGCGCACGCGAGCCCGATGCCACCTCCGCCCACCACGATCACGTCCGCGTCCGGCGCTCGCTCCATCCCTTTGCGCTCTCCTCCACCCCACGGAAGATTCCCGCCCACCATGGCCGGCGAACAGCCCTATCGATTCCGCCACGCCGTCGACGTGCGCTTCAAGGACATCGACGTCGGCGGGCACGCGCACCACTCGCACGGGCTCGTCTACTTCGAGGAGGCGCGCGCCGCCTATCGGCGCGAGGTGGTGGGAAGATCCGGCGTGGACGACATCGACTACATCGTCGCCGAGGCTATGGTCCGATGGCATCAGCGGGGCACTGGCCGGTCCGCCTCGACGTGTCGCTGCGGGTTCCCCTGTTGGCACGCAAGCACTTCGTCATGGACTACCGGGTCAGTGCGCTCGACGGAACCCTCCTGGTCAGCGACCGCACAGTCCAAATCATGTACGACTACCGGGCCGGCGCGAGCAAGGGTGTGCCCGAGGACGAGCGCGTCGCGATCGCGGCGCGCGCCGGCCCTTCGGACCGGGCAGACGGTGGATGGGGGCGGGGACACCCGTCTCCGCGGGGGAGTGGGTCGCCGGATCTCCCGAATCGCCCCGGCGCGCGGCCCGCAGCCCGCCCGTGGGGTGCCCGAGGGGGAAGATGACCGGTTTGACCGGGGTGGCGGGAGCGCGCTAGATTGTTTGGTTCCTGCCGGCGGATCGGACCCCTTCACGTCCGCCGGTGTAGTATAGAACGCTGAATATGTTTCAGACACAGTCCGGTCGGGCTGTTTTTTTTCACCGAACAGGGTGAAACCCCAGGGAGAACAACTTTCATGATTGGACGGCTGACTCGAGTCTCCATCCTGGCTGCAGCGGCTATCCTCACCGCTGTGCCGGCCGAGGCACAGGAGCGCTTCCGCGTCCTGGTGCCCGACTTCTACGCCCCGGAGGGGACCCGGCGGAACTTCGGAAGGGACACGGCCGAGGAGCTGCGCGACCTGCTCAACACGCTGCGCACCCACGCGCCGATCGAGCGCCGCGCCATCGACCGTGCGGCGGACGAGGTCGACCTCGACATGGAGGACCTCGACTGCATCAGGACCCGCCAGCTCGCCATCGAGATCAAGGCCAACGTCGCCCTGTGCGCGACCTACACCGAGGCCGATGAGACGCGCGAGATCACCGGCATCCAGTTCTGGGACATTGCGATCGGTGAGGCGCTCGACGTGCCGGCGATCACGGTCAGCGGACAGGACGCGGACAAGGAAGCCGCCCAGCAGATCTTCACCGCCTTCGACCGCATGGTGCAGCTCGCCCGCGCGCAGCAGTTCTGCGCCGAGTATGCGACCAGCCGGCAGTGGGACAACGCGCTCACGAACTGCGTCCAGGCGCTGGATCTGAATCCGGGGGCGATCACGACCCGCATGCGCAAGTCCCGCATCCACTTCGAGCAGGCGCGCGAGGAGGGGATCCCGGAGGCGGAGAAGTCGCAGTACTTCCAGCAGGCACTCGAGGAGATCGACACGGTCCTCGAGGGCGACCCCTTCCACGAGGAGGCCCTCCAGCTCGCCGGGTTCGTCGCCATCCAGCTCGGCGACGAGGACCGCGGCCGCGGCTACTACTCGCGCTATCTGGAGGTGAATCCGGGGGCGGATCAGGTCCGGCTCAACATCGCCTACGACATGGCCGATGCCGGTGATCCCGAGGGCGCGATGGGATTGGTCCGGCAGGGTCTCGAGACCGCGCCCGAGAATACCGAGCTACTCACCTCGTATGCGACCTATGCGTACGCGGCTGCCGACAAGCGCGCAAAGGAGGTGCAGGCGAGCGACGCCGGCGCGGCGGTCCCGCCGGAGGCGGCCAACCTCTATCGCGAGGTGATCAACAACCTGAACAAGGTGGCGGCGATCCGCGGGGCGGAGACCCCGGCGCAGAACCGCCGCACCGTGATCGCCTCGCATCTCAAGATCGGTGAGGTGGCCGATGCGGAGCGGGTCGCCCAGGAGATGCTCGCGACCGAGCCGAACGACGAAATCGCGCTCTCGTTCCTGGCCGATGCCCAGCACCGGCAGGGCCGGCTCGACGATGCGA
>CAUZJY010000065.1:0-10955 GCA_963580305.1 Gemmatimonadales bacterium UBA6960 | reverse complement strand
GCGCGCGGCCGGAGACCCGGCCGCGCGGCTCGCCACAAGCCCCCTCCAGGGGCTGACGCAGAGGGCGGGTCAGTGCGGCGGCGCTCCGCCCGCCGCTCGGGACGGCTCCGATCAGGATGCGTCCCATCACGTCCGCCTCCACCTCCTGGAGGGGGGCCTGGAGCTAGGCGCGATCGACCGCCTGCGAGGCGGGCGGCGGAGTCTGCACGCGGGCGAGCGAGGGACGAGGAGGCTCGGAAGGAAGCCGGTCATGGCAGGGCTCCGGGCTTGTCGCGGGACGGCCCGCGCACCGCGCGGAGCCATGCCCCAAAGTGAATCAGGCGTCCGCCGGAGAAACACCGGAGGAACAGATGTCACGGCACGACCGCCATCGCGTCGCCGTACGAGTAGAAGCGATACCCCTCCCGGACCGCGACCCGGTACGCCTCCATCACGCGCTCGTAGCCGGTGAACGCCGCGACCAGCATGAGCAGGGTCGAGCGGGGAAGGTGGAAGTTCGTGATCAGCGCGTCCACCGCACGGAACCGGTAGGGCGGCCGGATGAAGAGGCGGGTCGCGCCAGCGCCCGGGCGGATGACGCCCCGCTCGTCCGCCGCCGACTCCAGCGTCCGCACCACGGTGGTCCCGACCGCCCAGCAGCGCCCACCCGAGGCGCGCGCACGGTTGATCTCCGCAGCCGCGGCCGGCGCGACCGCCCACCGCTCCGGGTGCATCTCGTGCGCGGCGGGGTCGTCTTCCTCGACGGGGCGGAACGTCCCGATCCCGACCTCGAGGATCACCTCGACGCGGCGCACGCCGCGCGCGTCGAGCGCCACGAGCAGCTCGGGGGTGAAGTGGAGGCCGGCGGTCGGCGCCGCGATCGAGCCTGGCGTGCGCGCGTACACGGTCTGGTAGCGCTCGCGGTCGAGCGGCTCGTCCTCGCGCTCGAGGTAGGGCGGGAGGGGAACGTGGCCGTGGCGCTCGAGCGCGTCCAGCGCCCGTCCCGGCCCCTCCAGCCGCACCACCCGCCCTCCCCCGGCCGTGGAGTCTAGGATCTCGACCGCGAGGTCGTCGGCCACGACGACCCGCCGCCCGGGCTTGAGCTTCCCCCCGGGCCGGACCAGCGCCTCCCAGGTGCGTGGATCGGCCGGATCGGCGTCGGCGGTGGGGCGGAGGAGCAGGATCTCGGAGGTCGCGCCCGTGGGCTTCCTGCCCAGGAGGCGCGCGGGGATGACGCGGCTCTCGTTCACCACCAGCACGTCGCCGGGGCGCACCAGCTCGACCAGGTCGCGGAAGCGCAGGTGGCGGAAGGGTCGCGCGCCGCCCCCGAGTTCCGCCTCGCGCCCCTCCCTCCCCTCTCCCACGCCCGGCTGGCGCGGCACCACGAGCAGCCGGCTCTCGTCCCGGCGCTCCGCGGGATAGCGCGCGATGCGTCCCGAGGGAAGGTCGTACTCGTAGTCGGAAACGCGCCCGCCCGGTGGCACCCCCTGCAACTTACTCCTCGAAGAGCATCGACTGCCCGGCCGGGGCCGCGCGGTCGGAGGGGAGTGCGTAGCCGAAGCGGCGATAGGCCCGCTTGGTGGCCTCGCGTCCGCGGGAGGTGCGCTGGAGGAAACCCTCCTGGATGAGGAACGGCTCGTACACCTCCTCGAGCGTCATCGCGTCATCGCCCAGCGCGACCGCGAGCGAGGAGAGCCCCACCGGCCCGCCATCGAACTTCTCGATGATCGTCTTGAGAATGCGCGCGTCCATCTCGTCGAGCCCGCACTCGTCCACGTCGAGGAGCGCGAGCGCCTGCATCGCGACTTGCCGGTCCACGCGCCCCTTCGCGCGCACCTGCGCGAAGTCGCGCACCCGCCGGAGCAGCCGGTTGGCGACGCGCGGCGTGCCGCGCGAGCGCTGCGCGATCTCGACCGTACCCTCGTCGGTGATGGCGAGCTCCAGGATGTGCGCGCTCCGGCGCACAATCTCGGTCAGCTCTTCGGGTGGATAGAAGCCAAGCCGCTGCACGATCCCGAAGCGTGCGCGCATGGGCGCGGTGAGGAGCCCGAAGCGCGTAGTCGCTCCGATCAGGGTGAACGGCTCGATCCGCATCGTCATGGTCTGCGCGCGGGGCCCATCGGAGAGCCGGATCTCCACCTGCCAGTCCTCCATGGCAGGGTAGAGGAACTCCTCGATGATCGGGCGCAAACGGTGGATCTCGTCGATGAACAGGACATCGCCCGCGCGCTGATTGGTGAGGTGGCTCACCAGATCCGCCGGCTTCTCGAGCACCGGGCCGGAGGTCGTCTTGAGGTTCACCCCCAGCTCACGTGCCATCAGTGCGGCGAGCGTCGTCTTGCCGAGCCCCGGAGGCCCGTGGAAGAGGACGTGGTCGAGCGGCTCGCGGCGCTGCCGCGCCGCCTCGACCGCGATCGTGAGCGCCTCGCGCACCTTCTCTTGGCCGATGAACTCGGCCAGTCGCCGCGGGCGGAGACCCGGCTCGGCCCCGGGGTCGTCGGCGATCGCCTCGGGGGTGGTGACCTCGGTACGGCGGTTCACGGCGGCGCTCGACCCCCTGGTGGCTCGCGGAAGAAGTGGCGGAACGCAACGGCCGTCGCCGCGAGGACTCGCGCGGCACACCGTGGCCGCACCATGCTCTGGGCCGCGGGTCTTTCGCAAGCGTGGCACCCCGCCACCGGCACGCGCGCTTCCCCGGTACGCTCCCTGCTCGGCTTGACCGCCCGAGCCCTGGGCGGTCTTTCCTGGGCGGAGCGCGAGGACGAGCGTATCGTGCGTGCCGCATCCACTCTGCAATCGCCATGAAGATCGAAGATCTGCGTTGGTTCGACGACGCCTTGCGCTGCCGCACCCGGCGGGAGTTCCTGGGCCTCGGCGCGCGCGCCGCCGCGGGGACGCGGCGCCCCGCTTCCGCTCGAGCCCCTTCGAACTGGGAGTCGCCTCGGGCGACCCCCTCCCGGAGGGAATCGTCCTCTGGACCCGGCTGAGCGGAGCCGCGCTGGCGGAGGCCGGCACCCTTCTGGCCCGCGTGTCCGTCCGCTGGGAGGTGGCCCGGGATGAGGGATTCCAGCGTATCGTCCGGAGCGGCGAGCAGCTCGCCCTCCCCGAGCTGGAGCACTCCGTCCATGCGGAGGTCGAGGGGCTCGAGCCGGCGTGCGCCTACCACTACCGCTTCATCGCCGGCGGCGCCGCGAGCGCGGGGGGCCGGACGCGGACGGCGCCGGCGCCCGGCGCGCGCACGGATCGCCTGCGCTTCGCGTTCTGCTCCTGTCAGAACTACGAGGACGGCTGGTACACAGCCTTCCGCCACATGGCGGCCGAGGACCTAGAGGTGGTCGTCCACCTGGGAGACTACATCTACCAGGTCGGACGGAGCCGGCGCGCCGTCCGCCCCCACGACGGCCCGGAGGTGTTCATGCTGGACGAGTACCGCGGCCGCTACGCGCTCTACCGCGGCGACTCCGATCTCCAGGCCGCGCACGCCGCCTTCCCCTGGATCGCGACCTGGGACGACCACGACGTGGACAACAACTACGCGGGCGGCGTCCCCGAGAACGAGGTCGATTCGGAGGCCTTCCTCCTGCGCCGGACCGCCGCGTACCAGGCGTACTACGAGTTCATGCCGCTGCGCAGGAGCTCCGCGCCGCGCGGGCTCGAGATGCCGATCTTCCGCGCGCTCCGCTTCGGCGACCTGATGTCCATGAGCGTGCTCGACACGCGCCAGTACCGCGATGACCAGGCGTGTGGCGACAGGTTCAAGCCCGACTGCGAGGGCCGCTGGGAGCCGGGGCGGAGCCTGCTCGGACCGGCGCAGGAATCCTGGCTGTTCGCTCAGCTCCGGAGCTCCCCACACCGCTCCCTCCACCCATCACCAGCACCGTCTGTCCGAGCGTGATCCTTGCGCGTCCGACCAACATGTGCCAGGACGTCAGCAGGGTCATGGAGGCCGCGGCCGCCTCGTCGTAACTCAGGTTGTCCGGGATCTTCACGACGTTCACTTCGGGAAGGTACGTGACCTCCGAGAATCCACCCCAGAGCGGGCCAGTCTCGAAGCCCCAAATGGCCCGCTTGGGACAGTTGTGTTCCCTGCCGCTGGTACAGGCCGAGCACAACTCAGGCTCCGTGCTGGTGGCTCGGGCGGGGGTCGGACTTCCCCCCGACGAGCGATCCGCCCCCCTGGAGGCATATGTTTCAAGGCATGAGCGCGACCAACCAGGTCCAGCTGCTGGACACGACCCTGCGGGACGGGGAGCAGACCCGACACGTCTCGTTCTCGACGTCCGAGAAGGTGGCAATCGCCGAGGCGCTCCTCGATTCGCTGCACGTCGACCGGATCGAGGTGGCGTCGGCCAGCGTCTCCGAAGGTGAGAAGCAGGCCGTGGCGAGGATCTCCGAGTGGGCGGCGTCCAAGGGATACGGAGACCGCGTGGAGGTCCTCGGCTTCGTGGACGGCCGGAAGAGCGCTGGCTGGATCGCGTCCGCCGGCGCCCGCGTGATGAACCTGCTGACCAAGGGGAGCGAGCGGCACTGTCGTATGCAGCTGCGCCGCACGCTGGCGGAGCATCTGGAGGACATCCGGCGCACAGTCGGCTGCGCACAGGACCAGGGTCTCCGGGTGAACGTGTACTTGGAAGACTGGTCGAACGGGTACCGCGACAGCCCCGACTACGTGTACGCGCTGGTCGAGGGGCTACAAGGAACCGGTGTGGATCACGTCATGCTACCCGATACATTGGGCGTGATGACGCCAGAGGAGGTATACGCGGGCCTCACGGACATGATCTCCCGGTTCCCCGAGCCGACCTTCGACTTCCATCCCCACAACGACTACGGCCTCGCCACAGCCAACACGATGGCGGCGGTGCGCGCGGGCGTCCGCGCGCTCCACTGCACCGTCAACTGCCTCGGCGAGCGCGCGGGCAACGTCTCCCTCGCCGAGGTCGCGGTGGTGCTGCGCGACAAGCTGGGCATGACGCTGTCGATCGACGAGGCCCGGATCATCCAGCTCAGCAAGATGGTCGAGAGCTTCTCCGGCAAGCGGGTCGCGGACAACGCGCCCGTCATCGGGGCCGATGTCTTCACGCAGACCGCCGGCATTCACGCGGACGGGGACCGCAAGGGCGAACTGTACCACAATCCGCTCCGACCGGAGAGATTCGCCCGCAATCGTGCCTACGCGCTCGGGAAGATGAGTGGCAGAGCATCGCTCGAGAAAAACCTGGAGGAGCTGGGGATCCACCTCACGGCGGAAGAGCAGGCGAAGGTCCTGGAGCGGATCGTGAGCCTGGGAGACGCCAAGGCGACTATCACGCTCGAGGACCTGCCCTTCATCATTGCCGAGGTGCTGGAGACCAAGAACCACGAGCAGATTGTGCTCCTCAGCTGCTCCGTCACGAGCGGACTCGACCTCGAGTCCACGGTGAGCGTGAGGGCCAGGGTGAACGGGGAGGTCAAGAGCACGTCCGGGTCGGGCAACGGAGGATTCGACGCGTTCATCGATGCCATCCGCAAGGTGCTTCCGGCCTCGTTCAGATTCCCCGATCTGGTCGACTACGAGCTACGGATTCCGGCGGGAGGCAGCCCCAGCGCGCTCACGGAGGTCCTGATCACCTGGCAGGATGGCACGCGCACGCTCAGAACGCGCGGCGTCAGCGCGAACCAGGTCTTCGCCGGCGTAGCCGCCACGGTGCGGATGCTGAACATGAAGGTGCATCAGTGCGTCGAGGCGGAGGAGGCGCGTCCCCTGCGCTCGATGCTTTAGAGCTTAGCGGGGCGGCTCGCACCCGCCTGTGGTATCCCATCATTGATCATGCGCTCTACTCTTTGGCCATGCCGGGCGGAGCTTCTACGCCAACGAGATCATTGGATGGGTGGACGCGGGAAGCGGGGCCGTCCAGCGCGAGCTCGCCCGGATGGCAGCCGCCGGCCTCGTGACCGTCTCCCGCGTCGGACGGCAGAAGCGTTACCAAATCCAACGAGGCGCCTCCCATGGAGCCTACCGCGTCGGCCCCTCCAGGTAGGTGTATCCCGCGAGCCCCGCGATGTAATCCGCGATGAACGCGTTCGCGTCGGTCCTCGATAGGCCGGTCGCGCGGTTCACCTTCCGCCTGAAGTTGCCGATCAGCACCTCGGTGTCGAACTGGACATAGGCCAGCACGTCGGTCACGGTGTCGCCGTGGACCAGATCCGCCACCTCGTAGTCGCCGTCCTCACGCAAGCGGATGTGCACCGCATTCGTGTCGCCGAAGAGGTTGTGCAGGTCGCCCAGGATCTCCTGGTAGGCGCCGGTCAGGAAAATCCCGAGCACGTACGGTTCGTTGGGACGATAGGCGTGCAGCTCGAGGCTTCGCTTGCCTTCGCCCTCGCCCACGAAGCGGTCGATCTTTCCGTCGGAGTCGCAGGTCAGGTCCTGCAGCGTGCCACGCCGCGTGGGGTGCTCACTCAGCCGGTGGATCGGCATGATCGGGAAGAGCTGCTCGATCGCCCACGAGTCGGGGAGCGACTGGAAGAGTGAGAAATTGCAGAAGTAGCGGTCGGTGAGGATCCCCTCCAACTCGGGGAGGATGTCCTCCCACTCATCGGGGTCTCGCCTGGCCAGCTCGGCGCAGTGCGTCATCACCGCCAGGAAGAGGCGCTCCGCGAGTGCGCGCTCGGGGAGGCTTAGCACGCCCGAGTTGAACAGCGAGCGCATCAGATCCTTCCAGTACGACGCGTCATGGAAGACCTCGCGCAACGAGCGCTCATCCATCCCGTGCAGCGTCTTGGCCAGGTCGTGTACGACCGCGTGCATCTCCTCCGGGATCTCGTCCCGGTCCTCCACGATTTGCGTCTCGAGCTCGATCACGTTGAAGAGCAGCAGCGCGTGGTGCGCGGTGAGCGCGCGCCCCGACTCGGAGATGATGTGCGGCATCGGCAGCTCGTTCTCGCGGCAAGCCTCCGCGAGCGAGTAGACGATGTCGTTCGCGTACTCCTGGATCGAGTAGTTGACGCTGGCCGGATGCGGCGAGCGCGTGCCGTCGTAATCGACGCCGAGGCCGCCGCCCACGTCGACGTGCGACACCGGGATCCCGAGCTTCCGCAGCTCCACGTAGTAGCGCGACACCTCCGTCATCGCCTGCTTGATGTTGCGCACGTCCGGGATCTGCGAGCCCAGGTGGAAGTGCACCATCATGAGGATGTCGGTGCGCCCGACGGCCTTGAGCTTCTCGACCACGTACATGAGCTGGGAGGCAGAGAGCCCGAACTTGCTCTTCTCGCCCGCGGTCTCGGACCAGCGCCCGGCGCCGGCCGAGGACAACTTGATTCGCACACCCGTGGTCGGCTGCACCTCCATCTCGTCGGCGAGCTTGAGGAGGAGGTCGACCTCGGAGATATCTTCGATCACGATCATGACCTCGTGCCCGAGCTTCTGCCCCATGAGCGCGAGATAGAGGTATTCCTCGTCCTTGTAGCCGTTGCAGATGATGAGGTGGTTGGGACGCTCCGAGAGCGCGAGCACGGCCTGCAGCTCGGGCTTGCTCCCCACCTCGAGTCCCACCCCATGCACGTCTCCCGCGGCCACAAGCTCCTCGAGCACCCGTCGCTGCTGGTTCACCTTGATCGGATATACCAGCGTATAGCCCCCGTCGTAATCGTACTCCGCCATCGCGGCCGCGAAGCGGCTCACAAGCGTCTCGATGCGCGTCCTCAGGATGTCCGGGAAGCGCAGGAGGATCGGGAGCCCCACCCCCTGCGCCTGCAGGTCGGAGGCGAGCTCGAAGAGATCCAGGCCCTTGTCCGGCTCCTTCGTGGGATGGACGGTGACGTGTCCCTTCTCGTTGATGTCGAAGTATCCGACGCTCCAGCCCTCGATGTTATAGAGCGTTCGGGCGTCTTCGATGGTCCATTCCATGTGCGGCGGTTCCGGAGGGTTGGGGTTCGCCTGCTCGATCGGGGCACGCAGGGCGCTCAAGGTGGGTGCGTTTCGGTCGGGATTCAACGGGGCCTCGACCGGGAGCGGGCGCTCGCGGATCTGCGAGCGCCTCATTCATGGGCATCGAGCGAACGCCGGCCCTATCCGCGAATCGGGCTCATCGATGACGGCTTCGTCGATGAGTTCCTCCTCGCACCCACGACAGAGGCTGGGGAGGCCGCGCCCCTCATGCTGCCGTCAGCTCCGAGCGGCTTCCACCCATCTCGGGCGCGGCACCAGACGGGCAACGGGGTCCAGGGCTGGTTCAATGAAGGCTGCGATCTCCTCCCCGCGCACTTCGGCATCCGCCTCGCCGATCTCCATCAGGTCGTTGAGGTAGTCGGCCTGGAACATGAGCATGCTCAACATTTCAGGACTGCGGGTCTGGCGCGTGCCCAGGCCGCGCGTGAGAAAGCGGAACGCCCGAGGCAGGTCCGGCTCGTATTGGCGGGCCAGCCGGCCGAGATCCTGTCGAGGCCTCACGACCAGCAGCTTCACGACCTCGAGCCCCATCAGGCTCTCTTCCGGCAGGCGCTCGAGCAGCCCTCGTCCGATACGCACGGCCGGAAAGAAGATCGGCAGCGCCGCGGAGACCATAATATGGTTGATTCCGAGACGGCAGAGGACGCTCTGCCGCTGTGGCCGCTGCCAGAGCCGAGCATCCCCCTGGATCCAGACGACAGAGCTGCCGCTGCCGTAGGACGTAGTGCTGATCCCCACCGCCTTGAGCGTGCCCCGCCGCAGGTTTTCTTCAATCCCCGTAAGCGCTCCCTGCTCCGAGGGAAGCGCTCGCTCGAGGAACTCGTGCAGCGGCGCCGTGTCCACGAGCCCCGCACCCGCGGTGCTGCGTGGCTGCCGCCTGAGATCAGACGGAGGCCCCGGCGGGACACGTTGCGCAGCAGGGACTTTGCGTCCACGCGGAAGACCTGATCGGGCGACAAGGTGGCCCAGGGCGCACGCAATTCCTCTACCGATTCCCTGAAGGTTCCCGGGTTGGAGGCGAGGTGCGCCGCGTTGATCGCGCCGGCGGAGACGCCGGTGATGACCGGGATCCGAAGCTCCGGATAACGTCTCGACAGCCGGGTCAGGACTCCAACCTGGTATGCCGCGCGAGCCCCGCCGCCCGTGAGCACGAGGCCGAGTGGGTTCGCGTCGCGCCGGCCGGTGACGTGCGCATTCCTCCCGGGGATGACGCGCCTCCGCTGGGAACGGGCCCACGATGAGGGAGTCTTCCAGCAGTGGACCTGGGTGGACTCAAACCACCGACCTCACGCTTATCAGGACACCGACGGCCTTCGGTGGGAGTCGATGGGCTTTCACAGGTGATAGTGGGTTGGCTCTGGCCCGCTGCCGCCGCGCCGCGAGACCGCGCCGGCGGCGCGTTCGGGCGAGATTGATGCCGCGGACATCCCCATGATCGTTGTCACGAGCTAAGGATCTGACGCAAGGCGAGCTCGAGATGGCGCCCTTGTTGACGACGCTCGACGTCCCGGCACGGAGCCCCTATATTCGCGCGCTCTTGGGGCGGGCCGGATGGCCGCCGCCGATCCCCAAACGACAGACCGAGATCCGAAACCCCATGAGTTCATCGCCGCCGATTATCTATACCTGGACCGACGAGGCCCCCGCGCTCGCCACGCACGTGTTCCTGCCCGTGATCCGCGCGGTCTCCGGACAGGCTGGAGTGCCCGTGGAAACGCGGGACATCTCGCTGGCCGCCCGCATCCTCGCACAGTTCGCGGACGTGCTCCCCGAGGGACAACACGTCGCGGACGACCTCGCCGAGCTGGGCCACCTGGTGAAGACACCCGAGGCGAACGTGATCAAGCTGCCGAACATCAGCGCCTCGGTTCCGCAGGTGAAGGCGTGCATAGCGGAGCTCCAGGCCAGAGGATATGCGCTGCCCACCTACCCAGAGGAGCCGTCGACCGACGAGGAGCGGCAGGTCCAGGCGCGCTACGATCACGCCAAGGGGAGCGCGGTGAACCCCGTGCTCCGCCAGGGCAACTCGGACCGGCGGGCGCCGCGTGCGGTGAAGGAGTTCGCGCGGAAGAACCCGCCCCGGATGCGCCCCTGGCCCGAGGACTCGAAGACGCACGTGGCGACCATGGACGCGGGCGACTTCCGCAGCAATGAGAAGTCGGTCACGCTGGGGACGCCGACGACCGCGCGCATCGAGCACGTCTCGGAGGACGGTACGGTCACGGTGCTCAAGCAAGCGCTCCCGCTCGAGGCCGGCGAGGTGCTGGACGCGACGTTTATGAGCCGCCGTGCGCTGGTCGACTTCCTGGAAGGGCAGATACAGGACGCGAAGGCTAAGGGCGTGCTGTTCTCCCTGCACCTCAAGGCCACCATGATGAAGGTCTCCGACCCCATCCTGTTCGGGCACGCGGTGCGCGTGTTCTTCGCGGACGTCTTCGAGAAACACGGCCGCGTGCTGGAGCGGGTCGGCGCGGATCCCAACAACGGTCTCGGTGACGTGCTCGCAAAGATCCGGACGCTGCCGGAGGCGGAGCGCGCCGAGATCGAAGCGGACATCGAGACGGCGCTTCGCGAGGGGCCGTCCCTGGCGATGGTCGACTCCGACCGCGGCATCACGAACCTGCACGTGCCGAGCGACATCATCATCGACGCGTCGATGCCGCCGCTGATCCGCGACTCCGGGCGGATGTGGAACGCCGAGGGGCAGCTCCAGGATACGAAGGCGGTGATCCCGGACTCGAGCTACGCCGGCGTCTACGACGCCGCCGTCCGCGACTGCCAGGCGAACGGGCAGTTCGACCCGGCCACGATGGGAAGCGTGCCCAACGTGGGGCTCATGGCGCAGAAGGCCGAGGAGTACGGCTCGCACGAAAAGACGGTCGAGGTCGCTGGGGATGGCGTGGTGCGCGTCATGGACGCCGAGGGGCGGACGCTGCTCGAGCACACCGTCGAATCAGGGGATGTCTGGCGGGCCTGCCAGACCAAGGATGCTCCGGTCCGCGACTGGGTTCGCCTCGCGGTGGAGCGTGCTCGGGCGACGGGG
>CAUZJY010000064.1:0-11075 GCA_963580305.1 Gemmatimonadales bacterium UBA6960 | reverse complement strand
GACGAGGCTTACGTCCGCGCGATCAAGGAAGACGTGCACTGGCTGGGCTACGACTGGGGCCAGCACCTCTACTTTGCCGCCGATACCTTCGAGCGGATGTACGAGATCGCAGAGCACCTAATCCGGCAGGGGAAGGCCTACGTCGACAGCTCGACCGAGGAGGAGATCCGCCTCGCGCGCGGGAGCGTGACCGAGCCGGGACGCCCGACCGTCTACCGCGACCGCAGCGTGGAGGAGAACCTCGACCTCTTCCGGTGCATGCGTGCGGGAGAGTTCGCCGACGGCGAGCACGTGCTGCGCGCGAAGATCGATCTCGCCTCGCCGAACATGGTGATGCGCGATCCGGTCCTCTACCGCATCCGGCACGCGCATCACTACCGCACCGGCGATGACTGGTGCATCTACCCGATGTACGACTACGCGCACTGCCTGGAGGACGCCTTCGAGGGGATCACGCACTCGCTCTGCACCCTCGAGTTCGAGATCAACCGCGAGATCTACGACTGGGTGCTGGACGAGGTTGGCTTCGAGGATCCGCGCACGCACCAGTACGAGTTCGCGCGGCTCAATCTGGACTATACTGTCCTCTCGAAGCGGAAGCTGATCCGTCTAGTCCAGGAGAAGCACGTCTGGGGATGGGACGACCCGCGCATGCCCACCGTCGCCGGATTGCGACGGCGGGGCGTGCCGTCGGCGGCGCTCCGCTCCTTCGCCGAGCTGGTGGGAGTGACCAAGGCCGCCACGCGCGTGGACATGGGCAAGCTCGAGTACGTGATCCGCGAGGAGCTGAACACGACGGCGCCCCGCGTGTTGGGGGTGCTTCGGCCGCTCCGCCTGGTCGTCACCAACTGGCCGGAGGACAAGGTCGAGTGGCTCGACGCACCGTCGTTTCCGCCCGACGTCGGCAAGGAAGGCACGCGCCGGCTCCCCTTCGCGCGCGAGCTGCTGATGGAGCAGGACGACTTCCGGGTCGAACCGGTGAAGGGATACCGGAGGCTCGCTCCGGGACGCGAGGTGCGCCTGCGCCACGGCTACGTCGTGCACTACCAAGGGCACGACGTGGACCTGGCGACGGGCGAGGTCACGCTCGTGCGCGTGGCCTTCGATCCGGCGAGCCGCGGCGGGATCCCGCGCGACCGGGAGGTGGTGGGGACCATCCAGTGGGTGACCGCGGTGCACGCGCAGAAAGCAGAGGTCCGCCTGTACGACCGGCTCTTTCGCGTGCCGGACCCGGACGACGTCCCGGAGGGCGAGGACTTCATCCAGCACCTCGATCCCGAATCGCTCGTCGTGCTCGGGAATGCCCGGGTGGAGCCGAGCCTGGCGCAGGCACCGCCGGGCACGCGCTGGCAGCTCGAGCGGACCGGCTACTTCTGGGCGGATCCCGTGGACTCCTCTGCCAAGCGGCTCGTGCTGAACCGGATCGTCACCCTCCGCAGCGGATGGGCGCGGAACGAGCGCGCGGCCGACGAGGCAGCCCAACGCGCCCGGCGGGCGGTGGCAGTGACCGGAGCTACCGCGGGAGCGGGAGCGACGGCAGCCGCTCGAACGGAGCGGGGCGCCGTGCCGCCGCGAGCTGGATCCAAGGGCGTGATTGCACCCGCGCAGGCTGCGCCGGACCGCGGGCGGGAGACGCGGGACACGGCTCGCTCCAAGGACGAGCAGCTGGCAGCGCGCTTCCTACGCTACCAGGATGCGCTCGGGATCTCCGAGGAGGAAGCCGACCTGCTTACGACGGAGCGCACGCTGTCGGACTTCTTCGACGCCGCCGTGGCCGTCCACCCCGAGGCGCGCAGCGTGGCCGCCTGGGTGATCAACGAGCTGCCCCGAGAGGCGCACGGCAGGGTGCTCCGCGATCTGCCCTTCGGTCCCGAGGAGCTGGGGCGGCTGGTCGCGCTCGTGGATGCGAGCGAGGTCTCGCGCATCGCCGCCAAGGAGGTGCTCGCGGAGATGGCGATCTCGGGTGGAGACCCGGCGGCGATCGTGGATCGTCGCGGGCTCCGCCAGGTGGGCGACCGCGAGGCGCTCCTGCCGTACGTGCAGGCGGTGCTGGCGCACTTCCCGGAGAAGGCCGAGCAGTACCGCGCGGGCAAGAAGGGACTGCTGGGCTTCTTCGTGGGCGAAGTGATGAAGGCGAGCGGCGGCGCTGCCGACCCGCACGTGGCGCGCGCGCTGCTCGAGGAGCGGCTGTCATGAGCTGCGTCCGCTGATGGCCTTCCGCGTCCGCTTCGCGCCTTCCCCGACCGGGTACCTGCACGTGGGCGGTGCGCGGACCGCGCTCTTCAACTGGCTGTTCACGCGCAGGTACGGCGGGGTGTTCGTGCTGCGCGTCGAGGATACGGATCGCCAGCGCTCGAACGAAACGCACACCCAGGCGATCCTCGGCGGCCTTACCTGGCTGGGGCTCGATTGGGACGAGGGGCCGATCTTCCAGAGCGACGGCCTCGAGCGGCACGTGGCCGACGCGCGCCGTCTGCTGGCAGAAGGAAAGGCGTACCGTGACTTCACCACCCCCGAGCAGCTCAAGGCCGAGGCCGCACTGCGGGGCGGCGAGGACCGGCATCTGTCGCGCGCGCTCGCGGACGCGGTTCCGCCCCAGGAATCCGAGCGGCGTGCGGCCGCCGGAGAGCCGTTCGCGATCCGCTTTCGCGTCCCGGACGGCGATACGGTCTGGGACGATCTCCTGCACGGCGAGCTGCGCTTCGCGAATGCGGACGTCGAGGATCTGGTCGTGCTCCGGAGCGACGGCAGTCCGACCTACAACATGGCCGTGGTCTCCGACGACGCCGACGAGCGGATCACGCACGTGATCCGGGGCGACGACCACATCTCGAATACGCCCAAGCAGATTCTCCTCTATTGGGCGCTCGGATACCCGGTGCCCACCTTCGGACACCTGCCGATGGTGCTGGGTCCCGACGGCCGGCGCCTTTCCAAGCGCCATGGCGCGACCGCTGTTCAAGAATACCGGGAGCGCGGCATCCTTCCCGAGGCGCTCTTCAACTTCCTGGCGCTGCTCGGCTGGAATCCCGGCGACGAGCGCGAGGTGATGGAGAAGGCGGAGCTGATCGAGGCGTTCTCGCTCGACCGCGTACAGGGGAAGAGCGCGGTGTTCGACACGGAGAAGCTGGAGTGGTTGAACGGACAGCACCTCGCGCGCCGTCCGGCCGGGGGGCTCGTCCCGCTCATCGTGGCACGGCTCGAAGTCCACGGGCACGGCCCCACCACTTGGGAGGGGAGGGAGCCGTGGCTGCGCACGTTGGTCGATCTTCTCAAGGTGCGCGCGCGCACCCTGGACGAGCTGGCGGAGATGGCCGGGCCCTATCTAAAGGAAGGCCCGGTCGAGCCCCTCCCGGAGGCGGTCGCGCAGCACTGGTCCCGGGAGCCCGCGGCCGTCCTGGAGCGCCTCGCGCGGCTCCGGGAGCGCCTCGGGGACGTCCCCTGGGACGCCCCGTCGCTCGAGCAGGCCACCCGCGCCACAGCCGCGGAGCTGGGAGTCGGGGCGGGTAAGCTGATCCATCCGCTCCGGGTCGCGGTGACTGGCCGGATGCACAGCCCGGGAATTTTCGAGGTGCTCGTTCTGCTCGGGAGAGAGCGGTCCCTTGCGCGGATCGATCGGGCCCTTCAGCAGATTCGCGCGCTTCCGAGTTTCGTTGCTTGACACCCTTTCGAGAGCGGCATTACGATGGATCTCCCGTGCAGCTAGGCGGGCCTGTGACCGTCCCGGTCCCCCCGGAGTCCCGGATGCCAACGGCTCTCACCGACATCGAGCGGAAGATTCTGGACTTCATGGTGTCCTACCTCAGGACCAACACCTACCAGCCTTCCATCCGCGAGATCGGCGAGCGGTTCGGGATCAAGAGCACCAAGACCGTTTCCGAGCATCTCCAGGCGCTCGCCGGCAAGGGGTTCCTCGAGCGCGACGCCTCGCGCTCCCGCGGCGTCCGGATCCTCGGGATGGACCTGAATCCGGACGCGGTCTCGCTCCCCTGCTTCCGCGACCTCCCCGACAGACGCAGCTCCTGGCCGGACCATGCCGAGAGCTTCCTCACCCTCGACCGCAAGCTCGTCGGGACGCGCGGCGCGTTCGTGGTGCGCGCCCGGGGTGAGGACCTCTCGGTGCTGGGCGTGATCGAGGGGGACTACCTGCTCGTGGAGCCGACCTCGCTGGACCAGGTCGAGGACGGCGGGGTCGTGATGGTGAGGAACGACGGAGGATCCGCCTATCGCCGGATCAGCCGCAACGGCCGCGGCGTGTACCTCCACGAGCTGTGCGCGGGCGTCGGTCCGGTGCTGGTCGAGGACCCGGCCAAGGTCGAGCTGGTCGGCCGGGTGAGCGCGCTCATCCACCGAATGGACGGCCGCGCCCTGGACGTGAGCCTGACCGCCCACTGACGGCGAGCCTTCCTCCTTCCGCCGCCCCGGGCGATCCCGGCCCGCGCTCCACCCCGCTGGACCCCTCATCCCCCGAAGCCGACGACTTGCTCTGGATGGCGCGCGCGCACGAGCAGGCGCTCGCCGCGCGGGCGCTCGGCGAGGTCCCGGTCGGAGCCGTCATCGTGCGGAGGGGGGTGCTCGTGGCCGAGGCGCACAACCTGACCCTCACCGTTCCCGATCCGACCGCACACGCGGAGGTGATCGCACTGCGGCGTGCTGCGCTCCGACTGGGCGACTGGCGGTTGATCGAGACCACCCTCTACGTCACGCTGGAGCCGTGCGCGATGTGTGCGGGCGCGATGGTACTGGGACGTGTGCCGCGCGTGGTCTACGGCGCCGCCGATCCCAAGGCCGGCATGGCCGGGTCGCTCGGGAACCTCCTGCAGGATCCCCGGCTCAATCATCGGTGCCGGGTCACCCCCGGCGTCGGCGCGGAGCGCTCGGCGGAGCTGCTCAAGGGTTTCTTTCGGGAGCGCCGGGCGTGAAGCGCCGCCCCGTGATCGGCCCGCGTCTCGTGCTCCACACGTGCGCCGCCCTCGGGCTCCTGCTCGCGGCCGGATGCACGCGGGTCGGGATGACGCCCCCGGCCGAGCCGCCGGTGCGCGGCCCGATCGGACAGCCTGCCGCGGGGGCGCCGCGTCCGCCCGTGGCGGCGGACCCGCCGGATCCTGGAGGCGCCGCCCGTGCACCCCGCCGCTTCGAGGAAGTGCGTGGGCTCTGGGTCGTGCGCTACTCGATGACCACCGCGGAGTCCGTGCGCCTCGCGGTCGAGCGCGCAGCCGCGGCCGGATTCAACATGCTCCTCGTGCAGGTGCGCGGGCGCGGAGACGCGGTGCACGCGAGCACGCTCGAGCCGCGCCTCGGAGCGCTCGAGCGGGCGCCCCTCGGATTCGACCCGCTCGCGCTGGCGATTGACGAGGCACACGCTCGCGGGATCGCGGTGCACGCCTGGGTGAACGTTAACGTCGTCACCGAGCTGGCGACCGTGCCGGACGATCCGCGCCACCTCGCGCGCGCGCATCCGGAGGCGCTCATGGTGCCGCGTGAGCTGGCGCGCGAGCTCGCCCGCACGAGTCCCTATCAGCCGCGCTACTTGGACCGGCTGCTCGCCTGGTCGCGCACGCATGCCGAGCGGGTGGAGGGGCTCTACGCCGGACCGTGGAGTGCGCGGGTGCGTGAGCGCGTGGAGGCGGTCGTGCTGGAGCTGGTCGAGGGCTACGACCTGGACGGCGTGCATCTCGACTACATCCGCTATCCCGGCCCCGACTTCGACTACTCGGCGGGCGCAATCGGGGCTTTCCGCGACTGGGCGGCCCCCCGGCTCGGCTCCGCGGAGCGGCGCGCGCTCGACCGGGCGGCCGAGCGCGACCCGCTGGCCTGGCCGGATGGGCTTGCGGAGCTCTGGGGAGAGTTCCGCCGCGAGCAGGTCTCGCGGCTCGTCGAGCGCCTCCACTTCGCCGTGAAGACCCGGCGTCCGTGGGTTGTGGTCTCCGCGGCGGTGACGCCGGACACGCTGGCCGCGCGGCGCGACCGGTTCCAGGACTGGCCCGCGTGGGCCCGTGCCGGACTGCTCGACGCGGTCGCGCCCATGGCCTACGCGGTGGAGGACGCGCGCTTCCGCGATCAGGTGGCACAGGGGGTCGGCGTCGCACCGGGGGTGGAGGTCTGGGCCGGGATCGGATCGTATCTCACCGGTCTCGATGGCACCCTGCGCAAGATCCTGATCGCGCGCGACCTGGGCGCCGACGGGATCGTGCTCTTCTCCTACGACTGGGTGGTGAGTGCGGACGGGGGTGGGGGGGACCGCTTCCTGGAACGCGTGGGGCGCAGCTTCGAGCCTTAGCAGTTTGCTGTGCGCTGGCGGGCGCATGCCGAGTGGGCTGCGCCGTTCGTGACCAGCGCCGCGCGTCGCCCGCGCCGCGCGTTGACACGTCCCTGACCCAGCGCCAGTTTCCGGCCGCCTCGCAAACGGGCCCGCAGGGCCTGTCGACCTCGGCCCGGCGAATATGGCGCAGACCCGCACCACACTCATGGATGAGCGCGCGGTGCGGCGTGCTGTCTCCCGGATGGCGCGGGAGATCGTGGAGCGAACGGGCGGCTCCGAGCAGCTCGTGCTGATGGGGATCCACCGGCGCGGCGACGAGATCTCGGCGCTCCTGCGCGACGAGATCCAGAGGGCCGAGGGCGCCCTTCCCGCGATCGGCTCCGTCGACATCACGCTCTACCGCGACGACCTGGCCGCGATCGGCCCCCGCCCCGTGGTGGGCGAGACGCGCCTCCCCGCCGAGGGGATCGACGGCCGCGTCGTCGTGATCGTGGACGACGTGCTCTACACCGGCCGCACCGCGCGCGCCGCGCTCGACGAGCTGATGGACTGGGGCCGGCCGGCGCTAATCTACCTGTGCGTGCTCGCCGATCGGGGTGGACGCGAGCTGCCGATCCAGCCCGACATCGTGGGTCGCAAGATCGATGTGAGCCCGCGCAAACGCGTGGAGGTGCTGGTGCCCAGCCTCGACGGGCGGCTCGCGGTCGAGATCGTGCGGGCGGACGCGCCCCCGCCTTCGGCAGCTCCCGGAGATGGTGCGTGAACTGGCTTGCGTCCGGTTTGGGCAAGGACCTGATCGGCCTCGAGCCGCTCTCGGCTGATCAGATCCACACGATCCTGGACACCGCCGAACCCTTCAAGGAGATCAGCGAGCGGCGCATCAAGAAGGTGCCGGTGCTGCGCGGGAAAACGATCGTCAACCTGTTCTTCGAGCCCTCCACCCGCACGCGCATCTCCTTCGAGTTCGCGGAAAAGCGGCTGTCTGCGGACACCGTGAACATCCAGACCGTGGGCTCCTCGGTGGTGAAAGGGGAGACGCTGGTCGATACCGCGCGCAATCTGGAGGCGATGCGCATCGACATGGTGGTGATACGCCACGGCTCGTCCGGCGCTGCGCGCTTCCTCGCCGAGCGCATCCCGTCGAACGTGATCAACGGGGGCGACGGCTGGCACGAGCATCCGACCCAGGGGCTGCTCGATCTCCTCACGATTCGTGACCGGCTGGGGAAGATCGAGGGGGTGCGCGTCTGCATCGTGGGCGACATCCTCCACTCGCGGGTCGCCCGCTCGAACATCTATGGGCTGGTCAAGCTGGGCGCCGAGGTCGCGGTATGTGGCCCGCCCACGCTGCTTCCGGTCGGTATCGAACAGCTGGGGGTGCGTGTGATCCCGCGCCTCGAGGAGGCGATCGAGTGGGCGCACGTGCTCAACGTGCTCCGCCTCCAGCTCGAGCGCATGGAGAGCGGCTTCGTCCCGAGCCTGCGCGAATACAACCGGCTCTACGGAGTCTCGAGCGCGCGGTTGGGGCGCGTACCTCGGGAGCTGCTCATCCTCCACCCCGGTCCCATGAATCGGGGCGTCGAGATCGACAGCGACGTGGCCGACGGGCCGCACTCGGTGATCCTGAACCAGGTCACCAACGGGGTGGCGGTGCGCATGGCCGTGCTCTACCTGCTGGCCGGCGGCGCGCCCGAGAGGGCTGAGTCAGCCAAGGCTGGAGCGGAGGCGTGAACTGCCAGGGCGACGGGGGCCGCCCGCTGCTGCTCCGGGGCGGCCGCGTGGTGGACCCGTCCCAGGGAATCGACGACGTTCTCGACGTGCTCCTGAGGGACGGCCGGGTCGCGGGCATCGGCCGGGGGCTCGGCATCCCAGACGGGGCGCACGTCGTGGAGTGCGGCGGGCACGTGGTGATGCCCGGGCTCATCGACCTGCACGTCCATCTGCGCGAGCCCGGGCATGAGCACAAGGAGACGATCCTGACCGGCGCACACGCGGCCGCGGCCGGCGGGTTCACCGCGGTGTGCGCCATGCCCAACACCACGCCGGCCGTGGACGATCCGGCGGCGGTGGGCTTCGTGCTGGCCGCTGGTCAGCGGGCCGGCGCGGCGCGCGTGTATCCGCTGGGCTGCATCTCGGTCGGGCAGAAGGGGGAGCGGCTCGCCGAGGTGGGCGAGATGGTCGAGGCCGGCGCAGTCGGCATCACCGACGACGGCCACCCGGTGATGGATTCCGGGCTCATGCGGCTCGCGCTCGAGTACGCGCGCATCTTCGGGGTGCCGGTGGCGGATCACCCGGAGGACCTGGGACTGTCGCGCCACGGCGCGATGAACGAGGGGCTGGTGGCGACCCGGCTAGGCCTCCGCGGGAAGCCGAACGCGAGCGAGGACGTGCACATTCTACGCGACCTGCTCGTGGCCGAGCTGACGGGGGGCCACATCCACCTCCAGCACGTGTCGACCCGCCTCGGCGTCGAGGCGATCCGGCGCGCAAAGGAGCGTGGCGTGCGCGTCACCGCCGAGGCCACACCGCACCATCTCCTTCTCACCGACGAGGCGTGCGAAGGCTACCGGACCGAGGCCAAGATGAACCCTCCGCTGCGGAGCCCGGTGGACATGGAGGCGGTGGTCGCGGGCTTCCAGGACGGCACGCTCGACGTGCTCGCCACGGATCACGCGCCCCACCACTACGACGAGAAGGAGCAGGCCTTCGACGACGCGCCGAACGGGATCGTGGGGCTGGAGACGGCGCTCGGCCTCCTCCACACGCATCTGGTCGCGACCGGGGTGATCGAGCTGCCCACGATGGTTGAGCGGATGAGCTGCGCGCCGGCGCGCGCTTTCCGTTTACCGGGCGGGACGCTGCGCAGCGGCACTCCCGCGGACGTCACGGTGATGGACCCGGGCGCGCGCTGGACGGTCGAGGGGCGGCGCTTTCTCTCCAAGAGCTGGAACACCCCCTTCGAGGGGTGGGATCTCGTCGGCCGTGCGGTGCTGACGGTGGTGGGGGGCAGATCCGTGTGGGAGGCGGCGTCGAGCCAGTAGTTCGGCTACTTCTCGGTCATGAGCCGGCTCACGTGGCGAGCGAGCTGGCCCTTGAGTCGGGCCGCCTTGTTGGGGTGGACCAGCCACTCCTGGGCGGCCTGATCCAGCAAGGCGGCGGCCTCCCGCAGCCGGGCCGCGGCCTGGTCGGCGTCGGTGGCGTCCCGGGCCCGCTTGAGGGCGGTGCGCAGCCGCGAGCGCTCCCCGCGATTCTTCTCGCGGGCCTTCTCGCTCAGGATCATGCGCTTCCGGGAGCTCTTGATGTTCGGCATCGTACGGTCCTGGTTCGTCCTTGGCAGGAAACAAGAAAACATATGCAGGCCCCGGGATCCGTACAATGGGCGGTGCCCGCCGGTGCCGCGAGCGGGCGTCCCCGGCTAGGTCGCTCGGTGGCCCCGACCCGGAGTCCGGTCATAGCTTTCCGCCCACATGGAATACCTGCTCCTCGCCCCCATCCTCATCATGTCGATCGTGATCCACGAGGTGGCTCACGCCTGGCAGGCCAGGAGGGAGGGGGACGACACCGCGGAGCGGCTCGGCCGGATCACGCTCAATCCGATCCCGCACCTCGATCCGTTGGGCTCGGTCGTGCTCCCGGCGCTGCTGATCCTCTCGCAGTCGAGCATGTTCTTCGGCTGGGCCAAGCCGGTTCCGGTGGATCCATCAAACTTCCGCCACCTGAAGGCCGGCGATATCCGGGTTTCCCTGGCCGGGATCGTCTCGAACCTGCTCCTTGCGGTGCTCTTCACCCTGCTCGGCGCGGCGCTGATGGCAATCGGCGTCAACAGCGTGACGGTTGTCGGCATCATGGTGTGCAGGCTCGCGATCCTGGTGAACCTGATGCTGGCGTTCTTCAACCTGATTCCGATCCCACCGCTCGACGGGTCGCATGTGGTCTACCAGCTGCTCCCGCCCAGGCTGGCCGAGGCCTACCAGCAGGTCGGGCGCTACGGTTTCCTGATGATCCTCGCGCTCGTGTTCCTGTTTCGGGACGCGCTGCTGGTTCTCCTCGCTCCGGTGTTCGCGCTGTCCAACGCCGCCTTCTGGTTCATGCGCCTGTGGATCTGACGATCACGCGGAGCCCCTTGCTCGCGCGCGAGGAGTTCCTCCTCGTCGAGCTCGATCGCTTTCAGGGTCCGCTCGACCTGCTCCTCCATCTCATCCGCCAACAGGACCTGGATATCTTCGAGATCCCGATTGCCCGGATCACCGACCAGTTCCTGGTGGCAATCCAGGAGATCGAGGCCGAGCAGCTCGATAGTGCGGGCGAGTTCCTCGAGATGGCGGCCACCCTGATCCGCATCAAGGCGCAGATGCTGCTGCCGCGCCACGAGGGCGAGGAGGATCAGGATCCGCGCGCCGAGCTGGTGCGCCGGCTGCTCGAGTACGAGCAGATCCGCGAGATCGTGGGGCGGCTCAAGGCATCCGAGGCTGAGCGCGCGTGCCGCTTCGGGAAGGGATTCGTGCCTGTGCGACCCCGCCCGGCGCCCGCCGATACGCCGCTGGAGACAACCTGGGAGGAGGTCTTCCAGGCGGCACTCCTCGTCGAGGCCCCGGAGGCGATCGATCGCCGCCACCTCGTCACCCCGCGCACGGTCGCGATGGAGGACAAAGTGCTCCTGATCGCGCGCGCGCTCACCGAGGACGCCCGGGTCGAGTTCAGCAGACTGCTCAAGGGCTTCGAGGACAAGATGCACGGGGTGATGACGCTTCTGGCGGGGCTCGAGCTGGGGCGTCGGCGCGAGCTGTTCCTCCGCCAGGTCACGCCGTTCAGC
>CAUZJY010000063.1:0-12162 GCA_963580305.1 Gemmatimonadales bacterium UBA6960 | reverse complement strand
AAGGTCAGATCGCCGACCCGCACCGGTAGCAGGCCGTCGGCGATGCTGTCCACGGTGGGGAGCGTCACGGGACGACCGGCGTCGAGCGCGGCGCGCATGCTCGCGGCACCCACCGGCTCGACCCCGACGAGCCGGATGCCGGGGCGGAGCCGGCGCAGCGCCGCGGCGACCCCGCTAATGATCCCGCCGCCCCCGATCGGGACCAGCACCGCGTCCACCTCGGGCCAGTCCTCCAGGATCTCGAGCCCGAGCGTCCCCTGGCCCGCGATGATCCACGGATGGTCGAAGGGGGGCACGATCGTCAGCCCCCGCTCCCGTGCGACCATCTCCGCGCACTCCCGCCGTTCTCGCAAGGTGGTACCCTCGAGGACGACTTCCGCGCCCAACCGCTCGCATCCTTCCACCTTCACGCGCGGCGCGGTGGTGGGCAAGACCACGATCGCGGGCACCCCCCCGAGGCGCGCGGCGAGCGCGACCGCCTGTCCGTGATTGCCGGAGGAGTAGGTGATCAGCCCCGGCACGGTCGCGGTGGGCGGCAGCTGCCGCACGAAGTTGAGCGCGCCGCGCGCCTTGAAGGAGCCGGCGCGCTGGAGGGTCTCGCACTTGAGCCGCACGACGTGACCCAAGCTGTCGGAAAGCTCCGGGAGCTCGACCAGCGGAGTGCGCACAACCACGCCCCGTAGGCGCTCCGCCGCGGCGCGCACCTGAGCGAGCGAGACGAGGTCCGCTTCGATCACTCGCCCGGTGCCGAACCGTCGGAAGCGGCTCCCTGCTGGTCGTCTCCGACCACCGGCACCTCGGCGTGCGCGAGCGCGTCCCCATTGTCCTCGACCACCAGGCGGGCGACGTCCATCACCAGGTCGCCCGAGTCTAGGTTGACGAGCTTCACCCCCTGGGTGGCGCGGCCGATCACCCGGATCTCGCTCACCGGCTGCCGGTTCAGGACGCCCCTCCGGGTCATCACCATGAGCTGCTCCTGCTCGCTCACGGCCTTGATCGACACTACCCGCCCGGTCCTCTCGGTGACGCGCAGATTGATCACGCCTTTCCCGCCGCGCCGCTGGAGCCGGTACTCCTCCACTTCGGAGCGCTTACCCATCCCGAGCTCGGTCACGACCAGCAGCGTGCAGTCCGAGCGCACGACCACCATCCCGACCACCTCGTCCGCCTCGAGCAGGGCGATTCCCCGCACGCCTTCCGTGGTCCGGCCCATCGGGCGCACGTTCTCCTCCGGGAAGCGAATCGCGAGCCCGTCCCGGGTCGCCAGGATGACCTGATTGTTCCCTTCCGTGATCTGGACGTCGATCAGCTCGTCTCCCTCGCGGATGTTGATCGCGTTGAGCCCCACCGCGCGGATGTTGCCGTACGCGGAGAGTGCGGTCTTCTTCACCACCCCGTTCCGCGTGCAGAAGAACAGGTAGCGATCGTCGCGGAACTCGCGCACCGGCACGAGCGCGGCGACCTCCTCGCCGGGCGCCATGTTGAGCAGGTTCACGATCGGCTTGCCTTTGGCCGCGCGACCCCCCTCGGGAATCTCCCACACCTTGAGCCAGTGGCAGCGCCCGGAGCGCGTGAACACCATCAGGTAGTCGTGCGTGGAGGCGACGAACAGATGCTCCACCCAGTCCTCGTCCTTGGTGCCCATCCCCTGGAGGCCGCGGCCGCCGCGCCGCTGCGCGCGGTAGGTGGCCACCGGCACGCGCTTCACGTAGCCGTGATGCGAGACGGTGAGGACCATGTCCTCCTCGGCGATCAAGTCCTCGACGTCCAGGTCCGCCACCGAGCCGATGATCTCGGTCTTGCGGTCGTCGCCGTACTTCTCGGCCAGCTCGCGCAGCTCGTTGGAGATGATGAGCATGCGGCGGGGGCGGCTTTCCAGGATGTCCCTGAGGTCGCGGATCCGCTCGCGTACCTCGGCCAGCTCCTGCTCGAGCTTGGCCATCTCCAGCCCGGTGAGGCGGGCGAGCCGCATGTCGAGGATGGCCTTGGCCTGGCGATCGGTGAGCCCGAAGCGCTCCTGCAGCTGCCCGCTCGCGATCTCCGCGTCCCGCGACGCGCGGATCAGCTTGATCACCTCGTCGATGTTGTCGACGGCGATCTTGAGCCCCTCGAGGATGTGCTCGCGCTCGAGCGCACGGTCCAGGTCGTAGCGGCTACGCCGAACGACTACCTGGTGACGGTGGTCGATGAAGTGCTGGAGCATCTCGCGCAGCGGCATCACCCGCGGGACCCCGTCCACCAGCGCGAGCATGATCGCGCCGAAGGTGGCCTGCATCTGCGTGTGCTTGTAGAGCCGGTTGAGCACGATGTGGGCGATCGCGTCGCGCTTCAGCTCGATCACGATCCGCATGCCGTCCCGGTCCGACTCGTCCCGCATGTCGCGGATGTCGGTGATCTTCTTGTCGCGTACGAGCTGGGCGATCTGCTCGATCAGCCGCGACTTGTTGACCATGAACGGGATCTGCGTGACCACGATGCGCTCGGCGCCGTCCACCTCCTCCAGCTCGTCGCGTGCCCGGATCACGAGCCGCCCGCGGCCGGTGCGGTAGGCCTCCTGGATTCCGGCGCGGCCGCACAGATAGCCGCCAGTCGGGAAGTCGGGCCCGAGCACCAGCAGCTCGAGCTTCTCCTGCGGCATGTCGGGATCCTCGATCAGGCCGATGCAGGCGGCCACGATCTCGCGCAGGTTGTGCGGGGGGATATTGGTTGCCATCCCGACAGCGATCCCCGAAGAACCGTTCACGAGCAGGTTGGGGAGCTTGGCGGGAAGGACGGTGGGCTCGTCGATCCGCCCGTCGAAATTCGGGACGAACGGGACCGTCTCCTTGTCGATGTCCTCGAGCAGCTCCATGGCGAGGGACGTGAGCCGCGCCTCGGTGTAGCGATAGGCCGCCGCAGAATCGCCGTCGACAGAGCCGAAATTCCCCTGCCCGTCGATCAGCGGATAGCGGAGCGAGAAGTCCTGCACCATGCGCACGAGCGCGTCGTAGACCGCGGCGTCCCCGTGCGGGTGGAACTTACCCAACACCTCGCCCACCACGGTCGCGCTCTTCTTGTGCGCGCGGCCGGGGGTGAGCCCAAGCCCGCTCATCGCGTACAGGATGCGCCGGTGCACGGGCTTGAGCCCGTCGCGCACTTCGGGAAGGGCGCGCTGCACGATCACGCTCATCGAGTAGTCGATGAACGATTCGCGCATCTCGTCCTCGATCAGGCGGGCCATCACCCGCTGGCTGCCCTCGCCCTCGATTCCGATGCCGCCGCCGTTCTGCTCGTCCATCTATCGCTCCATGGTCAGGTCGTGAGGCCGCTCCAGCCGCAGCGCTCGCAGTGACGCCGCGCGACATGGCCGCCGAAGGTCCGCGAAAGGACCCGGTGCCACGCACGCCGCCGCACCCTCCGGGTGTGTGTGCCGCACTTGGGACAGAGGTCGCCGCCCGCGATGTGCCGCTGGACCAGCTCGACGCCGTTCCAGCCCTCCATAGAGCACCCCCCCGCCCAGCGCGAGCGCCAGACCGCTCAGATAGCGGGGTGCGGAGACCAGGAATTCGTCGCCGCCGAGGACCGCCTTCGCGCCGGCCCCGAGGCGGACGGCGGCCAAGGACACCGCCCCCGTCGCGACCTCCACGCCTAGGAGAAGGAGCCCGAGCGCGATGACCGTGATCGGGCGCCTCACACCGTGCGACCGGCGCCGGAAATCGCGCTCGGAGAAAGGAGGATGGCGGGTCCCATAAAGCATGCAAATATAACGATTTTCGAGGCGTCCGATCAACGGAGGCATGGCCCCTGTGCGGTAGGTCTCTTGACAGCTCACGTCGCGCGCCATGATTTGCATCATGACGCAACATCGCAAGCATCTAGGAGCGCGGCGGCCGGCCACTCCGAAGCAGGCGGCCGCGCGCAAGGGACCGCTCGACCAGCGGCTGGATCCGGCGCTGTTCAAGGCGCTTGCGGATCCGACGCGCGCCTCCCTGCTCGCGTGCATCGCCAAGTGCGGACGCGGCTGCTCGGTGGGCGAGATCGCGGAGTGCTGCTCCGTGGACCTGTCCGTGGTGTCGCGTCATCTCGCGCTCCTGGCCCGGTCGGGGGCGCTCGAGGGGACGAAGGAGGGTCGGACGGTACGCTACCACGTGCGCTATGCGGAGCTCACGGCCGCGTTGCGCGGCCTGGCCGACGCCCTCGAGGAGTGCTGCCCGCCCGGGGCCGAGGACTGCTCCTGCTGACCCTGATCGTTTCATCCGAGGAGGCCGTTTGAGCCGCACGTGCTGTGGTGAGGAGTGCTGCGCGCCCGCGGACGCGCAGAGGGAGGCGGTGGGAGAGAGGGAAGCGGTCGAGGTGAGGGAGGCGGCACGGCAGGGCTACGCGGCGATCGCGCGCCGCGCGGCGTCCGGGTCCGCGGAGAGCTGCTGCGGGGGCTCCGCGGGGCTGACGGCCGCGGCGCTCGCCCAGGCGATCGGCTACTCCGACGAGGAGCTGGCTGCCATGCCGGAGGGGGCGAACCTGGGCCTCTCCTGCGGCAATCCCACCGCGCTGGCCTCGCTGCGGCCGGGCGAGGTGGTGCTCGACCTGGGCTCGGGCGGGGGCTTCGACTGCTTCGTCGCCGGGCCCAAGGTGGGTCCTGCCGGGCGCGTGATCGGGGTGGACATGACCCCGGAGATGGTGACTCGGGCGCGCCGGAACGTGGCCTCCTTCCGCGAGCGCACCGGGCTCGACAACGTCGAGTTCCGCCTCGGAGAGATCGAGGCGCTCCCGGTCGCGGACGCGAGCGTGGACGTCGTGATCTCCAACTGCGTGCTCAACCTCTCGCCAAAAAAGCCGCGCGTCTGGCGCGAGATCGCGCGCGTGCTGAAGCCCGGAGGACGGGTGGAGGCCTCCGATATCGTGCTGGTCCGGCCCCTGCCCGCGGCAATCCGGGCCGACGTCGAGGCGCTGGTCGGGTGCGTGGCGGGAGCGGTGCTCGTCGAGGACACCAGCGCGCTGGCGGAGGCCGCGGGGCTCACCGACGTCACCCTCACCGCCAAGCCCGAGTCCGTGGACGCGATGACCCAGTGGGAGGACCCGCTCTACCGGCGGATCGCCACCCAGCTCCCGGCCGGGGCGAAGACAAGCGACTACGTCACGAGCCTCGACGTGTCGGCTCGGAAGCCAGTATGATTGGGCGTCGGCCTCACTAATCTGGAGGAGGAGCCGTGGCGTTCCAAGTCGAGCTGACCACCGTCCAAGCCGCCCCGCGGGCGACGACTGCGTGGCTGGGGCTGGCTGGATCGGTCGCGCTGGCGGTCACGCTGCTCGCCCTCGCCGCCAGCATCGCCGTGCCTCTGCCGGGCACGCCCGTGCCGGTCACGCTCCAGGACCTGACCGTGCTGGCGGTCGGCCTCGCGCTGGGGACGCGGCGCGGCGCGCTCGCGGTCGGCACTTACGTGCTCCTCGGCGCGCTGGGCGCGCCCGTGTTCTCGAACGGCGCGGGGGGGCTTGGCTGGCTGATGGGGCCGACCGGCGGCTATCTGCTCGCCTTCCCGGTCTCCGCGGCCGTGATCGGCCGGGCCGGCGCGAGCCGGCGCCTCCTGCCGATGCTCGGCGGCCTCGCGGCGGCGCACGCGGTGACCTTCAGCGGCGGGCTGCTCCAGCTCGCGCTCGTGACGGGAATGGATGCGGGGGACGCGGTCGCGGCCGGGCTCCTCCCCTTCATTCCAGGGATCGCGATCAAGAGCGCGCTGCTGATTGCGGGATGGGCCGCGTGGCTGAAGCTGTCAGGGGCGGAGGGCACTGGGGAGGACTGAACGCCCGCTGATCGTACTCGATCGGCGCCAACCAGCTATGCCACCGCCACGAAGTCCTTTTCCTCCTCCCACCCGAGCTCCGCCAGCGCCGCCCGGATCTCCGCGCGCGCGCCGGGCTGACCGACCGCGGCCACGCAGAAGGCCCCGCGGTAGTCCGCGACTCCCTGCGGCGGAATGACCAGAGCACCCCCGATCTCCTGCCCGATCTTCCTCGGATCGAGATCGACGAACGCGCGCACGCCCACGCCATCCGTCGCGATCGCGCGCCCGCAGGCCTTGCCGACCGGACCGGCGCCCCAGACAACCACACCGTCGCGCCCCCGCAGCAGCGACCGCGCGAGGTGATGCGCCTTGCAGCGGCGGACCGCGTCGGCGGAATACGCGGAGTGCGTGCGCGAGAGCCGGTCCGGACGCTCGCGCCAGTCGAGCAGCACCCGGGGCACGACCCCCAATCCGCTCCCCGCCCTCCAGAGACGGAGCACGAGGTCGTAGTCCTCGGGCCAGCCGCGCTCGCGGTATCCCCCCACCGCGGCGACCGCGGCGGCGCGCATGAAGAAGGTGGGATGGGCCAGCGGGCATTCGACAAAGAGGTCTCGCGCGAGCGCGGCTGGCGTAGTGAGGCCGTCGAGCCACCGCTCGTAGCGGAGCGCGCCGCCCTTCAGTCCCGCGCGTGGCACGTAGCGTACATGGCACCCGCAGATCGCCAGCGCGGCCTCGGCCTCGAGGAGCGCGCGCTGCGCGGCGACCAGCCCCAGTCGTGATTGGGTGAGCACCCGCACGCGTCGATCGCCCGCTGCCCAGGCGCGGAGCATCTCCGGGGTGCGGTCGCGCGATCCATCGTTCACGGCGATCACCTTGAAGTCGCCGTCGGTCTGCGTGGCGAGCGAGGTGACGCATCCGCCGAGGTGCGCGGCGCCGTCGCGCACCGGGAGCAGGACGGAGACCGGCGGAGCGGAGCCCAGCGCGGCCTTCAGCGCGGCAGCGAGACCAGCTCGAGCGAGAGCGGCTGCCCGGCGGGGACGAGCTTGAGCAGAACGTAGGGCGCCTCCTGGCGCGCCCACACGGTCTGCGGCTCCGAGCCCTCGATCTCTACGCGCCAGGCGCGGAAGGTCCCGGCCGGCACCGTCACCTCCTCGATCCCGGTGACGCGCATGATCTGCCCTTCGATCGCCCCGGTCTCCAGGCACGCCACTGGGACGCGGATCTCCTTCCCCTCTTCCAGCTCCGCGATCCAGAGGGCCACCTCGACCATGTCCGCGATCAGCGTACCCTCCGGCACCTCGCGATCGACCGGTTGCGTGCCCGTGGGAAGCTCCACCGAGCCGACCAGCCGTCCTCCGACCACGCGCGCGTCCATGGTCGCGGTCTGCCCCCCCATCGCCATCGACGCGCTCGCCGCGCGTGCTTCGAAGCCCAGCACGCCGAAGACCACCTCGGTCTCGACCCGCTGGGCCGCCATGGTGACCGTCCCACGGTACGCGAGGGCGGGCTCGCCCGCCGCCGTGTCCTCGACCAGCTCGCGCTCCATCGTTCCGACTGGGTTGCCGTCCAAGAGCACCCAGTACTCATACGATCCGGGGCGGAGCAGCGAGGCGTCGAAGCGCTCGCCCGAAGACGCGGGCAGCAGCGTGGAGAGCTCCACCGGCTCACCCTCGGCGTCAACCACGGAGAGCGGCCCGAATCGGGTGAGCTCGGCCTGCAGCTCGGACGCGTCCCCCACCACCACGAGGACCAGGCGGTCGGGCTGGAGGTGGTCGCTCGCGACCCGCCGGATGTCGGTGGCGTCGAGCGCCGTGACACGGTCGCGGTAGGTGACGAGCTCGTCGTCCGGAAGCCCGAGCAGCCGGTTCGAGGCCACCTGGTTGGCGATCTGCTGCGGGGTCTCGATCGCGAGCGGGAACGAGCCGACCAGGAAGCTCTGGATAACGTCGAGCTCCGGGCCGGGCACCAGCTCGGTGCGCATGCGCTCGATCTGGACGATCAGCTCCGCGATCGCGTCCGCCGCGACCTCGTTGCGCGCCTCGACGGCCGCCTGCCAGACGCCCAGGTCCTTGCGGCGCGTGCCCTGCGCGTATGCCCCGTACGTCCAGCCCCGCTCCTCGCGCAGGATCTTGAACAGCCGCCCGGTGATGCCGCCGCCCACCACCTGGTCGGCGACGCTCAGCGCGGTCCAGTCCGGATGGTCGCCGCGTTCGAGCAGATGGCCGGCGCGCACCACGGCCTGCACGGATCCGGGACGGTGGACCAGAATCACCTCGCGCCGCGGGGCCGGAGGAGCGCCGTACGCCACCTCGGGGACGGATCCGGGCTCCCACTCGCGGAAGGTTGACTCGAGCGCGGACGCGACCCTGTCGGCGCTGGCCGATCCGGCCACCACGAAGAGCGTGTTGCCCGGGTGAAACCAATGCTGGTGGAACGCCTGGAGGGACGGGCGGTCGATCGCGCGCAGCGTCGCCTCGGTCTCGAGCTTTCCGTAGCCGTGCTCACCGTACACGGCGCGGGTGAACGCCCGGCTCGCGAGCACCGCGGGCCGGGCGAGGCTCGCCTCGAGCCCGGAGAGCGCGCGCGTGCGCACCAGCTCGAGCTCGTCGTCCGGAAACGTGGGATTCATCACCACGTCCGCGAGCAGCGCGAGCCCCGCGTCCAGATCGGGCTCGAGCACGCCGAGCGAGACGTTGATCCAGTCCGCGGTCGCGCTCGCGCGGAGCGAGCCCCCCACGAAGTCGATCGCCTCGGAGATCTCCTCCGCGGTGCGGGTGGGCGTGCCCTTGGTGAGCAGGCTGGCCGCGAAATCGGCGAGCCCGACCCGGTCCTCGGGATCCACCGCGCTCCCGCCGCGCAGGACGGCGGTGACGGTGACGTAGGGCACCTCGTCCTGGGTGACCACGAGGAGCCGCGCGCCGTTCGCGAGCGTGCGCTCCTGGAAGTCGGGGAACGCGACCGGCTCCATCGGAAGCGGCGGAGGCGGTCCCTGCTGTGCGGTGACGGGAAGCGCGGTGACGGCGGCGCACAGCGCGGCCAGCCCCGAGTTCATCGTGCACCATGACCTCTGCATCGTGATCATCCTTCCGCCGGCGCCACCGGCCGGGCGATCACCACGGTCCGGTTGGCCAGCGTCAGGTAGGTCCGGGCAACGCGGCGCAGATCGTCGAGGGTGACCGCCTCGAAGCGCTCGAGCTCCCCGTTGACGTGAAACGGATCGCCGTAGTGGAGCCGCGCGGTCTGGAGCAGCTCCCCCTTCGACTGCACGGAGAGCCGGTCGGCCACCAGCGAGGCGCGCCGGTGGTTCTTCGCCTTCCGGAGCTCGCGCTCGCTCAACTCCGCCTCCTGGAACTCGGCGATCTCTTTGCCGATCAGCTCCTCCAGCCGCGCCACCTCGATCCCAAGGTTGGGGATGGCTCCGAAGGTGAAGGTGCCGGGCCCCAGCCGGTCGCGCAGTGAAGCGAACACGTCGAGGGCCGCCCGCTCCTCCTGTACGAGCCGGCGCTGGAGCCGGCTGCTCTCCCCGCGGCTGAATATCGAGGCGAGGAGCGCGAGCGCATAGGCGTCGGGATGGTGCGCCGGCGGGACGTTGTACGCCATCCAGACGATCGGCAGCTGTGCCAGCGGATCGTCCAGCTCGAGCCTCCGCTCGCCGTCCGCGCGCGGGGTGGACGGTGGGGGGGGGAGTGCGGGCACGTCCGGACCGCGCGGGATCGCCCCGAAATATTCCTCCACGAGCTCCCGCACGTACGCGGTCGTCACGTCGCCCACCACCGCGATCACCGCGTTGTTCGGGACGTAGTAGCGCTCGTAGAACTCGAGCGCGTCGGCCGCGGTGGCGGCGTCGAGATCCGCCATCGTGCCGATCGTGGTGTGGCGGTACGGAGGATAGTCGGTCGCGAGGGTGTCGAGCGCGAGCCGAGCAAGCCCGTACGGCTGATTCTCGATCCTCATCCGGCGCTCTTCCTTGACCACCTCGCGCTGGTTCCCGAACCCCCGCTCGGTGATCACCAGCCGCTCCATCCGCTCGGCGTGAGACCAGAGTGAGAGGTTCAGCCGGTTGGCCGGAAGGAGCTCCCAGTAGGCGGTGCGATCGGTGTCGGTGGTGCCGTTCATCACCCCGCCCGCCTCGGTGATGAGTCGGTCCAGCTCGCCGTCCGCCAGGTTCTCCGTCTCCTCGAAGAGCATATGTTCGAAGAAATGTGCGAAGCCGCTCCGTCCGGGCGGCTCATGCGCGCTCCCGACATGGTACCACACCGACACCGTAACGATCGGAGTCGAGTGGTCCTCAGACACGATCACACGCAGCCCGTTGGCGAGCATGAACGTGTCGATCGGGATCGGGGGAAGGCTGAGCGCCTCCTGGGCCGTGCTCCCGGCCGGGCAAGCGAGCAGGCAGAGCGCCGTGGCCGCGAGAGCCGAGGTGGAGCGCAGGCGGGTAGGACCGTGGATCATCATGATTTTGCTTATACTCTTTCCATGATCCGGAGATCGCTGGAGTTGTTCGGGAGGCGCCCGTGACGTTGCTCGAGCGCGTCGTGGTTTCTCGGAAGACCCCGGCGGACGGCCGGCTCATGATCTCCGCCCCCTCGGCGGCCCGGCTAGCGTCGGCGGGCGTCGCCATGGCCGTCGAGCACGCAGGACGGCGGGCACCCGCTCGGCTGGTCAGCATCGCATGCTCCTGCGGCAAGGGACCGGCAGGCGAGCACGTGCACCATTTCGTTGAGAGTCTGCTGCTTGCCGAGCTGGTGCCGAAGGAGGAGCTGAATCTGATGCTGGACGAGAGCGGGGGCACAGTGCGCGTGGAGCCTGTCTAGAGACGGTTCATTCCTCGCGCGCCCTCACGCGCACGCCATCCGCCAGGTCGCTGGGGGGAGGCACCACCACACGGCCAGACAGGTCACGGGTAGGAGGGAAGATAACCCCTGCCAGACCCCACGCGGGACGGCGCTCGCCGCTGGTGGTCGCATGCACGGCCTCGCTGCTCGCCCTGGCCGGCTGCCGCGGGGAGGCGCCGAAGGTGGACTCCGCGCTCGCGGCCGATCCGTTCGCGCGCTGGGCGGCGCTCCTCCCCGATCGCCTCCGCCACCGCGCGAACGCATGCCCCTTCGAGTGCTGCGTGTATCGCGACCGGACGCCGACCGGTGAAGTTCCTCTCCGGCCGGAGCCGATTCACTCCACCCTGGTCGCGCTCCGCATCCCGGCAGGGGAGACGTTTCGCGCCGACTCCGGCTTCGTGTGGGTCACCCGCGTTTCACTGGTCGCCGTCCTCGATTCGGTGATGGCCGAGGGTCTGGGCGGAACTCCGTTCCTGCCGGGCGACACGCTGGTCGTGCTCGACTACGTCGGGGAGGGCTTCTTCAACGTCTGGGACGGCGGGCGCGTGCGCCAGGTCGCGGCCTTCTGGAGGAGCGCGGCCGGGAGCGGCGCCAGGGGCGCGGAGATCGGGGGAGCCGAGTACGCGCGCGAGTGGTGGGTGCACGCCACCACCCGCTCCGGCCGGTTCGACGCGGATTCGGTCGCCCCCCTGCGCGGAGCCGACACGTGCGCCTGAGGCTGAACCTGATCGGCCGCACATCCCCACCCCTCGAGCCGAGGGAGAGCGTGGCCGAGCAGCTAACTCGCGTGGCTCCCGGTACCCGGGTGCGCATCTTCCATCGCGAAGGGGACGAGCGCGGCGCGACCTCGGGCACGGTGATCGCCTTCAGCGAGGGATGTCTCGCGGTCGCGCCGCTGGACGGCAGCGACATCCGGCACGTGCGAATCGATCAGATCACCTGCATGTACTTGCCTTCCACATGATAGCGGCAAGCCCATCAATCGCTCGACATGGAGCGAGCCCTCCAGAAAGAGTGCGTGCAACTCTCGCGGCGTGAATAGCTCCCAGTCCACGATCCCCTGGCAGGACTTGATCCAGAACCCCGCTCCTACGTAACCGCTCCCAAGTAACCACAGCGAGGGCGGTTGACCACCGCCGGCGACCCGCGCGGGCCCCGCGGGGTAACAGGGGTTTGGGACCGATCTCGATGCCCGCGCAGGGCCCGGCGCCGGCCCGATCACGTCGTCCGCGATCCGGTCGTACGCAATCCATACGAAGCGGGGCTTCCATTCATGCGTCGGTTCGCGTTGCTCTCCATCGGTATCCTCGTCGGCGTGCTCGGGCTCGCCGCGGTCCGGATGGCGACCGCCGCCCCGCAGCCGGCGACCCACTACCACGCGAACTGGGCGGTGTTCGTGGACGGCGAACGGTTGGATCTGTCGGGCGACCGGTTCATGGAGGAGGTGAGCGCCTGCTACACCGGAGGGGGGGGGATCCAGCCGCAGCAGCGCACGCACATGCATGACAACGACCCCGACGTGGTGCACATCCACGACGACGGGGTCACCTGGGGGCATCTGATGG
>CAUZJY010000062.1:0-12196 GCA_963580305.1 Gemmatimonadales bacterium UBA6960 | reverse complement strand
CGCGAGGGTGGCCACGGCGGCCGGGCCGACCTCGAGCAGCTCAGCGAGTTGCGCGAGGTCGTAGGCGTCGGTGAGCTCGCGCACCACCCAGTAGCGGTCGACCGCGACCACCACCTCACGCGGCGGATCCGGGGAGATCAGCTCGAGCGCCACCTCCGCGTTCGCGAAGCAGAACCAGATCCGGGGATCGGACACGCCGTACGGGTCGGGAGGGAAGCGCGGGATCCTCGCGACCGAGGCGGGCTGGACCACGTGGACGCAGGGGAGCGCGACCTGGGGCCAGTCCGGGTGGCGCTGGTAGATGCCGTGCAACACCAGATCGCCCGCGAAGACGACACTCCCCACCCACACCGAGTCCTCGAGCACCCGGGTGAGCTCCACGGCTTCCGCGGTCAGGCCGAGTACGGTGTCGCCCGGCTGAAGCGTCGCCGGATCGAAGCGATGGATCTGCGCGGTGGCCTCGCCGGCCTCCAGCACGGTGGCGGCTCCGCCGGCCCCGGATGCGCGAGGGGCGTCCTCCGGCGTGGGTCGGGGGTCGCTCTCGCACGCCGCCGCCCCGAGCGCCACCAGCAGCAGCGCCACCAGCAGCAGCGCCACGCTCGGCAGCACCGGAGGGGTCGCAGGCCGCCCCCCGGTGAGCCCGTGCGTCACGGCCGCAGAGCCGCTCGCTACCGCCCCACCGCCGCGTCGATCTCGGCGGCGCGTGCCGCCGCCGCGTCGGCGCTGCCGAGCGCCTTCCCCACGACACGCGACTGGGGGAGTGGCATGTCCGCGATGATGCTGTCCTTCTGCCGCCGGGTGAGGGTGTCCCGATCGACCGCGGCAGTCGTGCCGGACTGGCTCTCGCTCTGACCCGAACAGGCTCCGAGGCAGACGAGGCAGAGCGCGGCACCGAGGAGGCGGCGCATGGGGTGGACTCCAGTGTGGGAGGGGCTCCCTCGAGCGTAGCGCCGATCCGGACCCGAGGGGAAGGGCTCCTCCACCTCGGCGGGGGACGAGGCTCAGCAGGCGAGCGCGCGTTTGAGCATGACTCCCAGCTCCCGCACCTCGACCGGCCTGCGCAGGAATCCCGCGACCGACCTCGGACGCCGCTGGTCGGAGCGCGACTCGTGGTCGTAGGCGGAGACCAGCAGGACAGGGAGCGCGGGATGCTCGAGCGCGACGCGGTCCGCCAGCGTGAACCCGCCCACGTCAGGCATGACCAGGGGCGCGAGCAGAACATCCACGGGCCGGCTCCCAGTTAGTCCGATCCCAGCACGGGACCGTACCACTCGGACGACCTCCCCTGCGCCCAGCCCGTGTTGGACATAACCTTACGGGTTCGTGGGTTACCACCCGATTCTTCAGCGACCTGTGAAGCGCTCCTCGTGAACGATCGCCTTCTCCGCGCGCTCCGGCGCGAGCCGGTGGACCGCACCCCGGTCTGGCTGATGCGGCAAGCCGGACGGTCGCTGCCGCGCTACCGCGAGCTCCGCGACGCACGGCCCTTCTTCGAGGTGCTCAGGGACCCCGAGGCCTCGGCCGAGATCACGGCCCTCCCGCTCGACTACTTTCCGCTGGACGCGGCCGTCCTTTACAACGACCTGGCGACCCCCTTTCTGGCCGCCGGCTTCCGGCTCGAGCTGCGGAAGGGCGTCGGCCCGGTGGTGGACCGCCCCATCCGGAGCGCGGCGGACGTGCGCGCGCTTGCCCCCTTCGAGCCGCGCGACGCGCTCGCCTTCAACCTGGACGCGATCCGGATCCTGGTGGAGCGGCTGGAGGTGCCGGTGCTCGGCTTCGTGGGGGCGCCGTACACCCTCTGCTCCTATCTGGTCGACAGCCCGCGCACGCGCACGCTGAGCGGGCTCAAGCGCTTCATCTGGGAGCAGCCGGATGCGTGGGCCGCGCTGGCAGAGTACTGGGCGGACCACCTGGCGGAGTTCTCGATCGCCCAGCACGAGGCCGGAGCGGCCGTGATCCAGGTGTTCGATTCCTGGGCGGGGAGCCTGTCCGTGGAAGACTATCGTGCGCACGTCTTCCCCTGGAGCCGCCGGTTGATCGAGCGCGTACGCGCCGCGGGCGTCCCCGTCATCCACTACTTCGGCGGCAACCCCGCGCTGATCGAGTCGATCGCGGAAGCCGGCGGGGACGGAATCTCGGTCGACTGGCGGATGCCGCTGGACGACGCCTGGCGGCGAATCGGCTACGACCGCGCTATCCAGGGCAACCTAGACCCGCTCACGCTGCTTGCGGGTCGCGAGGTGGCGGTCGCAAAGACGCGCGAGGTGCTGATGCGGGCCGAGGGGCGACCCGGCCACGTCTTCAACCTCGGGCACGGCCTGCATCCGGACACCGACCACCGCGTGATCGCCGCGGTCGTGGACGCGGTGCAGTCCTTCGATCTGGACGAGGCGCGGACTCCGGACCCTGGCAGCGGCGCGGCGCGCGCGCGGAGGGACCCCACGTGAGGCTCACAGTGATCGTGGTCAACTTCGGCGAGCCCGAGACCACCACGCTCGAGGAAGTCACGCCGTTCCTCGAGCGGATCTTCCAGGCCAACGTTCCGCTTGAGGGGACCTCGATCGAGCGCTCGCGCGGGGCGCGCAGTCGCGAGCTCGCCGCCGCACGCGCGCCGGCGCTGGTGGAGACGTACCGCGCAATGGGCGGCTCACCGCTGAACGCGCAGTCGCGCGAGCAAGCCATGGCGCTGCAGGCGGAGCTCCGCCGGCGCGGCGTCGACGCGGCCTGCCACCCCGCCTTCCAGTTCACCCCGCCCAGCGTGGAAGAGGAGGTGCGCGCCGCGGTGGCAGAGCGGCCCGACGCGCTGGTCGCGCTGCCGGTGTACCCGCTGTGCGGTCCCTCCACCACCGTGGCCGCGCTGGCCGCGGTCGAGCAGGCCGTGCACGCAGCCGGGTGGGAGCGGGGAGTGCACGAGATCGGTGGCTGGCACCTGCACCCGGACTACCTGCCGCTGAACGCGGATCACGTGCGCGCGTTCTGCGCGGGGCGCGGCGTCGACGTGCGCGACGCCCGCACTGCGCTCCTGTTCTCGATCCACGGCACGCCGGTCAAGTACCTGGAGGGTGGCAGCCGCTACGATCGATACGTGGAGGAGGCGTGCGCGGAAATCGCGCATCTCCTGGACGTGGACCACTATCACCTCGGATACCAGAATCACACCAATCGTCCGATCGAGTGGACCAAGCCCGACGTGGACGAAGTCGTCCGCGAGCTGGACGCCGATCGTGTGGTCGTGGTGGCGCCGAGCTTCATGCACGAGCAGTCGGAGACTCTGGCTGAGCTGGATCACGACCTGTGCGCGGTCGCCGAGGCGCGCGGGCTTGCCTTCCACCGGGTGCCGATCCCTCACGCCGCGCCGCGCTTCATCGCCGTGCTCGCGGACGTGGTCCAGGCGCGGCTCGCGCCCGATCACCGCTGCGGAGAAACTCGACTCCGGCGTTGCGTCTGCCGCGCGGGCGGGGCGGCTCGCTGCACCAATGGCCTGCGCGGCGAGGGGACGGTCCAGCTCACGTGAACCCGAGAAGGCTCTGGCTGATTCGGCACGGCGAGGCCGTCTCCGAGGAATTCGACCCCGAGCGCCCGCTCACCCCCGCCGGTCGGATCCAGGTCGAAGCGGTGGCGCGGGTGCTCGCGCGGCTGGACGTTCGCCCGGCTGCGGTCTTCCACAGCAACAAGCTGCGCGCCCGTCAAACGGCCGAGCTCGTCGGTGGAGCGCTCCGGCCCGCGCCTCCCGTGCGCGAGGCCGCGCATCTCACGCCGAACGCGCACCCCGACCAATGGGCCGATCGGCTGGACCGCGGCGAGGAGGACCTGGTCCTCGTCGGGCACCTTCCCCACCTGGTTCGGCTCGTGTGTGCTCTCGCCGGGCTCCCGGACTTCCCCGAGCTCGTCCGGCTGGAACCGGCGGGCGCGATCTGCGTGAGCCGTCCCGCACCGGGCCAGCGCTGGAGCGTCGAATGGATCCTCCCACCCGCGGTGGCGGGGACGCTCACGGGCTGAGGCCCGTCCCGGACCTGAGACCGACTCCGCCGGGCTCGCAATCGGGCTCAATTGAAGTCTGCCGTGCGCGAAGTAAGAGCAGCGACAGCGCGCGGATGCTCCCCCCGGGATCGTGAGTCCCGTCGGTCCGTCCCAATCAGCGAGCAGCGCGTCCACGTAGTCGTCGCGACCTCCGAAGTGATGATAGAAGGAGCCCTTGGTACGGCTCAGCCGCTGACAAAGAGCATCCACGGTGAGCCCGCCGTCCCCCTCCTCGGCGAGAATGCGGAATCCTTCCTCAATCCAGTTGATGCGTGTGACGCGCGCCGCCTCGCACTCCCCTAGGGCTTCGTCCTGGAGGACCGCGCGCTCGAGCCGGGGTGGCCGGTCCAGGCCCGAGCGGAGGACGCGCGACAGGCGCTCACCACCACCTCTCAAAATGCGCACGCCGACCATCCCTTCGGCTACTGGCTGCGCACGCCCGCGGATTCGATCGAGATCGGCTACCCTGGAGGCGGGGGCCTCGTGCTCCGGCTGGCGCAGTCCGGGCAGGACCTGATCGGCCTCGCCCGGCGCGTGCTCTGCGGAGCAGTCTGAACGTATACTGCCCCGATGACGCAGACGGCCACCGGTGGCCTTGCGCGCATCCGCCAGATCGCGCTCGCGGTGCGCGACCTGGACGCCGCCATCGTCTTCTACCGTGACCGGCTCAGGATACGCTTCCTCTTCCGGACGCCCCCCGGGCTGTGGATGGCGTTCTTCCGCGACCCGGACGGCAACCCGCTGGCCATCCGCGCGGAGCACCCGAAGACGGCCTAACCCTTCAGCGGATCGTGTCGGTCGCGAGGGCGGGCGCTCGCCGGGCGCGCGTCGCCTGCTCGAGGTCGTACGCGAAGGCCAGCAGCGCGGCCTCGCTCCAGGGCTCCCCGATGAACGCCACCACGAAGGGCATACCGTCCGCGTAGTAGTCCACCGGAAGGGTCACCACCGGGAGTCCGACGTAGTTGACGATGTTGCTCGGCAGCTCCGGGTGGTTGTTCGGGCTGTAGTCGGGGCGGTCCGGATCCTCGACCAGCGGGCGGACCGGCCCGCCGGCCTGCGGGAAGAAAAGCCCGTCCAGCTCGTATTCCGCCAGCACCCTGCGGAAGAGCGCCCGCATCTCGCGCTGCCAGACGCCGAACGCGCCGCGTGCGCCCGGGTCGCCGGGTGGCCGGCGCCGGGCATCCGGCTCTCCTATCGCCCCGCGAAACGACCGGCCCGTGAGCCGTTCCCACTCCTCCACGCTGTGGAACGCGGCGCCCGGGCCCAGCCTCTCCAGGTACGCGCGCAAGTCGGCGTCGCCCACGCCTGGCGCGCTCCTCCTCCGGGCGTAGCGCTCGCGCCACTCCGAGCCGGCGAACGGATCCTCCACCACCTCGGCACCGCGCTCGCGCAGCGCCGAGATCGCCAGCCGGTAGAGCCGCTCGGTCTCGGGGGCGAGGGGGAGGTACTGCTCGCGCCACCCGGGACCGATCAACCCGAAGCGCCGCCCCGCGAGCGCGGACCCCTCCAGCGCCGCGGCGTATCCCCCCTCGGGGATCCGCCCGGCCGGCCCGGCGGTGCGGGGGTCCTCCGAGGTGGGGCCGGCGATCACGTCCAGCACGAGTGCGGCATCCCACACCGTGCGCGTGATCGGCCCGACCACGTCCCGGTACGTCGGGTCGACGGGCACGACGCCCGCGAGAGGAACCAGCCCGAACGTCGGGGTGACCCCCACCAGCCCCTGCGCGGCCGCCGGGTTCTGGATTGATCCGCCCGTCTCGGTTCCCAGCCCGAGCGCGCCGAAGCTCGCGCTCACGGCGGTGGCGGTGCCGCCGCTCGAGCCGCCCGGGGCACGGTCGAGGCTCCAGGCGTTGCGGGTCACGCCCGCGACCGTGCTCCGCGTGCGCGTCCCGTCGCTCGCGAAATCAGGCAGGTTGGTCTTCCCCAGGACGATCGCGCCGCCCGCGCGCAGGCGGCTCACGACCACCGCGTCATGGTCGGCGATCATGTCGACCCCGCCGGTAACAGCGCTGAAGCCCGCGTAGCCCGCCGTGGTGACGAGTCCCGCGTAGTCGATGTTGTCCTTGATCACCAAGGGAACGCCGTGCAACGGCCCACGCGGGCCAGAGCTCCGGTACTCCTCGTCGAGCGCCGCGGCAGCTGCGAGCGCGTCGGGGTTCAACGAGACGAACGCATTGTAGACACGCTCGTACCGTGCGATGCGGGCGAGGTACGCCCGCACGAGCTGGTCCGCCGTGTAGCGACCTTCGGCGTAGTCGCGCATGATGCGCTCGGCGGTGAGCTCGACGATGTCGGGAAGGGCGTCGGGCGCCCGAGACGCCGGGTGCTCGACCCACGGACTGACCGCGATCGCGCGGCCGCCCGCGGTGGCGGGCGCGTCTCCCGCGCACGAAGCGCTCGCCGCGGACGCGACGAGCGCGAGCACCCACGCGAGCCGCCGGCCAGGCGCGGCCCCGGCCGGTCCCCCGCTCACCGGAGGCCGGCGAGCATCGCCACGATCAGCGCCGCCCACTGCGGGCCCTTGTATGCGTCCGGGGTGTCCTCGTACCACTCGTCGAGGGTGTGGCTACCGCCGCCTCGCCCGCCGCCGTCGATCGTGATCGCGGGAATCCCCAGGCTGATCGGGATGTTGGCGTCGGTGCTCGACGCGAGCCGGGGCGTCTGGAGCCCAAGCGCGCGTCCGGCAGAGACTGCGGTCTGGACGATCGGGGCGGAGTCCGGCATCCGGCCCGAGGGCCGGATGCCGATCGTGTCGATCGCCAGCTCGAGTGGTGCGCTCGAGCTGGGCCAGCGCATCCGCTCGGCGTGGAGCGCGCCCGCGAGCGCGGAGCGGACCCGGCGATCGAGCTCCTCGAGCGCCTCCGGCTCCTCAGACCGCATGTCGATCTCCATGACTCCCTGCATGGGGATCGAGTTCACCGATGTGCCCCCGCTCGCCACACCGACGCCGAAGGTCGTCTTCGGCTCACTCGGCACCTGAAGCTCCGCGATCGCGGCGATCGCGCGTCCGAGGGCATGGATCGGGTTGGGCATCCCGAAGGAACCGTAACTGTGGCCGCCCGGCCCGTGATAGGTCACGCGGTAGCGGTTGCTCCCCACGGCCGCGTTGATGATCCCGAAGCCCGTGCCGTCCACCGAGATGAACGCGTCGATCCCCCCGGGGAACTCTGTCCCGAACAGGTGACGCACGCCGCGCAGGTTGCCCTGCCCCTCTTCGCCGACCGTACCGATGAACAGGATTGTGCCCGCGCTCTGCACGTTCGCCACCCGGAATGCGCGCGCGATCGTGAGCACGACGGCGAGCCCGCGTCCGTCGTCCGCGATCCCGGGGGCCGAGAGCCGGGCGCCCGCACGCTGGACGGTGACGTCCGTCCCCTCCGGGAAGACCGTGTCCAGGTGACCGGAGATGAGGACCACCGGGCCATCCGCGCTGCCCGGCAACTCCGCGATCACGTTCCCCTCCGCGTCGATGCGGGCGTTGGTGTAGCCGAGCGCGACCAAGCGCCGGCGGAACTCCTCGGCACGCTGCGCCTCCCCGAAGGGGGGCGCCTCGATCTCGGTGAGCTCGATCTGTTGCTCGAGCGTCCAGCGTTGCCAGGCGCGGATCGAATCGAGCGCCGCACGCATGCGTGGATGCTCCAGGGGAACGGCGGAAGTCTGCGCGGCCGATGGGGTCGCGGCGAAGGCGGCGAGCGCCCAGACCAGCGTCGAGGCCAGCGCCGCGGCGGATCGGGAGTGGCGTCGAATCATCCCGGACGCTAGAGACGCGCCTGCAGCGGGGCAAGCGACGAAGGAAGGCGCTCAGACGGGGGGGGGCCGACCGACCGACCACGGCTCCGCGGTGGTGCCCGCGCGGGCGGCCGGGTCGGTCGGGGGCGGACCGGGAAGGGCCGCCGCGTCCCACCACGTCTTCACCACGGTCGCCACCACGATCAGGGCGCCTCCCGCCAGCGCCCACTCGCTCGGGCGCTCTCCGTGCGCCAGCCACGCCCAGAGCGGGTTCAGCGCGGGCTCCACCAAGAGCAAGACCGACGCCTCGAGCGCGCCGACGTGCCGCACCGCGCTCGATAGGAGCAGGTACGCGACTCCGATCTGGAAGACGCCCAGGTAACCGATCACCGCCCAGTCGCGCGCTCGGGTGGCCCCGAGCGGTAGCGCGAGCGGGAGGCACGCCGCGCACGCGATCAGATTGCCCACGAGCACGGTCGCGTATGCCTCTCCGCACCTCGCCTCCCCACGCTTTGCCTGTGGGCTCCCGGCCGACGTGCTGGCCAGCCAGCGGATCCCGACCACGGTGCTCGCCCATGCCAGTCCGCTCGCCAGCGCCACCAGGTTTCCGCGCGCGGGGTCCGGTGCGGTCGGGCTCGCGGCATCGGTGCCGATCAGGAAGGGCACCATCCCTGCGGCGACGACGGCCATCAGCAGGACATCGCGCCCGCGCACACGTTCGTGCAGCAGCCAGGGGCCCGCGAGCAGGATGTAGAGCGGCGCGGTGGACTGGAGAAAGATCGCGTTGGCCGCGGTGGTGAGCTTGTTGGCGACGACGAAGCAGATCATGGTCGCCGCGTAACCGCACCCCACCAGCAGCACGCGGCCGTTCCACCCCCTCAGTGCGGCAGGGGCGAGGAGCGCAATCGCGAGCGCGGCGACCCCGGAGCGGAGGCTCGCCACCTGCCACCCAGTGAGGGCAGTGGCCTTGATCGCCGCGCCCCCGGTGCTGAACAGCAGCGCGGCCCCAAGGAGGTGGAGGCGCGGGAGCAGGATGGCCATCTGGACCGGGACGCCCATCGGAGCAGTATAGTACATCGCCCCCTGGACGGGATGGCATCCGACGTGCGATCTGGGTTCGGTTTACCTGACAGACGGTCAGCCGCGTCACCTGAACCCACCGTCCCCACCATCGCCCAAGCCTACGGATGTCGAGCTGGATCGTTGGCCGCGTCGGCACTATCCTTCCCGGGGTGGCGCTCGCCATCATTCTGGTGGCGACACTGCTCATCGACCGGCACTGGCAAGGGGAGCTGCGAGCGGAACGGGTCGCCGCCGAGTCAGACGCCACCGATGGCGCGTCCACGATCGCGGGCATGCTCCGGCACACGAACCAGGAGCTGTGCAAGCAGGCGGCGCTGCTCGAGGAGACCAACCAGCAGCTGCGGGAGGCCACCGCCGCCAAGGACCGGTTCCCGGCGGTGATGAGCCATGAGCTACGCACGCCGCTCAACGCGGTGATCGGCTACGCCGACCTGCTCGAGCTCCAGCTCAAGGGGCCGCTGAACGCAGAGCAGCAGCACATGGTCCGGCGGGTGATCGAGACGGCCCGCCACCTGCTCGCGCTGATCGACGAGGTGCTCGACCTGGCGAAGGTGGGCTCGGGGCAGATCGAGCTGAACCTGGAGCCCATCGGGATCGAAGAGGTGCTGGACGGCGCCCTCGCCCAGATCGCCCCGCTCGCCAGCTCCAAGGAGCTCGCGCTCGAGCATCCCAGTCCGAACGGCGACGGGACGGCAGAGGTCGTGGGGCTGGCCGACCGCACGCGCCTCACCCAGATCGTACTCAACCTGCTCTGCAACGCGGTCAAGTTCACCGACCAGGGCCGCATCACAGTCGAGGCGAGCCAGCCCGCGCCCGACCACGTGCAGATCCGCGTGACCGACACGGGTCCCGGCATCCCCGAGGAGCTGCACGAGAAGATCTTCGAGGAGTTCTACCAGGTGGAGGGCGGGCTCACCCGGAGCGCCGGGAGACCGGGCTCGGGCTCGCGATCGCGCGCCGGTACGCCTGCCTGATGAGGGGGGACCTCACCGTCGAGAGTGAGCCGGGCCAGGGGGCAGGCTTCGTGGTGACCCTCCCCGTGGCCCAGCTCGACTCGACGAACGCGCGGCCTGCCGCGCCGGCTACTGCACAGCCGGAGGGTTGAGCCGCGCCGCGATTCCGGCGCGGTCCACCTCCGCCCCGCGCAGGTAGAAAGACACGATCCGCCGCGTGTTCGTGATATCCTGGAGCGGATCCGCCTCGAGCACTATGAAGTCCGCCGTCTTCCCCGCCTCCAGCGTACCCGCGTCCGTCAGACCAATGAGGGCAGCAGAGTTGCGGGTCGCTGCGACGATCACGTCCGCCGGGCTCATCCCGGCCGCGACCATGTCGGCGAGCTCGACGTGCGCCTGCCAGGGCGTGCCCCCGTCCGAGCCGAACGCGATCCGAATTCCCTCCTCGCTCAACCGGGCGAGATTGCGCGCCTGGATCCCAAACCCCTCCTGCTGCTCGGGGTTGTCCACGGCGTTGGCCTGGAGCTCGGCCAGCCGGTCGGCCGGAACCGTGGCAGCCAGCCAGCTCAGGTCGGTGGCGACCCCGCGTCTGGGCAGGTTCGGCACCTGGACGGTCAGGGGCTTGCCGAGGAAGAGCTGCACGAACTCGTCGTCGATATCCTGATCGCGTACGCTGTGCGCGAACACGTCGATGCCGGCGCGGAGCAGGTTCTTGGCGTCCTCGAGCGCGAAGATGTGCGCGGCCACCCGCAGCCCGTGGCTGTGCGCCTCGTCGATAACCACGGTGTAGATCGACGGCGGCAGCTTTTCGTACTGCCCGTTCCGGTCGTCCACCCAGATTTTGACGATGTCCACCGGCTTCGCGGCCAGCTCCTGCACCGCCGCGCGCCCCTCCTCCGGGGTCGTCACCCAGTACGGTACCTCCCCCCGCCCGGGCTCGGGGCTGGTGATCCCGCGGCCGGCAGTGCGAAGACGGGCGGCATTGGGGAGCACCTCCTGGCGCAGCTCAAAGGAGGCGGTGCTCGAGTCGGTGCCGAAGCTTGTGATCGCGCCGACCCCCCAGTAGGCGTTGTGCTCGAGGAAGGAGACGAGCGCCTCGCGATCGCCGCCGGGAGTGTGTATGTGGCCGTTGACCAACGCCGGCATCACGGTCCTACCGGTCAGGTCCACGCGTGCGGCACCACCCGGCACCTCGATCTCGGCGCGCGGTCCCACCGCTAGTAAGCTGCCATCCTGCACGAGCAGGACCGCATCCTGGATCGGCTCGGTCCCGTCACCCACGATCACGCGGGCGCCTTCATAAGCGGTCACGGGCCCGCCTGCCGCCTCACCGTCGCCACAAGCAGCGAACAGCAGGGGGATGACCGGCAGAAAGGCGGCGACCCCGAACCGGGATCGGATCAGCGCTCGGAGCATGGGGCCTCCAGGAGATATGGCTTTGTAAGGAGAATTGAACTTATAATGGAAGGTGCACGAGATGCGGCGTCAAGGAAAGGCGTCCTGGGGAAATCCCCAAGTCAGTCGCGTCACCCGGGCGCCAGAGCCCGCGCGAGCAGCCGGGCGCCGCGCTCGCCCAGCTCCAGATTGGCCGCGGCCTCGCGGCCGCGCAGACTCATCTTGAGCCAGGTTTTCCGCAGGATATCCACGATTTTCTCGTCCTCGTGCTCGGCGGCGAAATCCGCCAGGTACCAGCGAAGAAAGACGAGGCAGGCGACGTCCTCGAGCGTCTGCACCTCGGGATCTCGCTTGATGCCCTGCTTGCGCAGGAGCTGTCCGACGTGCGCGATCGTGCGCTCGCCATAGCCGGCTTCCCGGAGCACGTCCGCCGCGATCTGCGCGTGCATGCCCATCAGCTCCGTCCGCCACTTCCGATAGCCGTCGCGCCCCTCGGGATAGCTGCCGCGTGGAACTCGCCAGCGCGCGACGTGCTGCGCGCGCACGGCGAGCACCAGCTCCTCGGATGCGTCGGGCTCGAGCGCGGCGAGCGTCTCTGACATGCGCCGCGCGTAGACGATCTCCTTCGGCTGCGCGCGCCCGTCGGCCACCTCCGAGCGCGGGTCCTCCGCGTTGATCCGGTCCAGCTCGGCGAGCGCGTGCTCGAGCCGGCTCACCCCGCCCGAGGTGCCACCTGGGGCAGCGTGCGCAGGTACAGCCACAGAGCCTCCAGCTCCACGTCGGTCATCCTCTGCGCGAACGGCGCGACGGTGCTCATCGGCGGCAGGAGCGCGGTCCCGTTACGAATGGGACAGCCTCATGTGGCCGCCGAGCCCACCGGCGGCGCGGAGGCCTGCATCCGTTCTTCCATCTGTCGGGTCAGGTGGGGCGTGATCCCCAGAATGCGCTCGACGAGCATCAACTGAGCACGGTGGTGCATCTCGTGCTCCTTCGGAGAATGGAGACTCTCGCAGCGC
>CAUZJY010000061.1:0-12417 GCA_963580305.1 Gemmatimonadales bacterium UBA6960 | reverse complement strand
CCGTATCCCGGGCGCGCCCTCACCCGCAAGGCATGCGTTGACGCGGTACGGGGCCGTCTCTACCGTATGGCCGCCTTCACCCCCACGCTGGATCGAGCATGCCCGCGACCGATACGAAATCTCCGACGTTCCGCGTCCTCGACGCGATGGACGCACCGCACGGCGGCAGAATCCTCAGGCTGCGGTTGGAATCGGGTGAGGCGCCCTCGATCGCGGACCTCAAGGGGGCGCGCCTCGTGGCGGTCTCGCCAGAGGGACAGACGAGGGCCGCGCGGGTGCGGGGATTCGCAGTATTCGGGGGTCGACCCTCGAACGAGCGCCTGGCTCGCACCGGGCGCATCGACATCCACGTCGAGAACGAGGGGGACGGGCCGTCGATCGACCTGCGCTGGCAGGTGCGACTCGAGCGGTAGTGTCGCGAGCCGGGACACCGAGCGGAGGCCCTACCGGCTGTCGGCCTCCTCGGTATAGCCGGGGGGATCGGACTCGAAGACGCGCTCGAACCAGGCGCTGTACTCGTCCAGCTCGCCGGGATTCTCCTGCTCCCAGCGGACGCGCGCCTCCGGGAACTCTTCGCCCCGCGAGACCAGCAGATACGCGTCGAGGTAGCCCGCCTCGTGCGCATACGTGATCTGGTCGAGCGGCTCGTACGCGGGCGCATCTAAGACCGCCCGCCCGAGCAGCCAGGCGTCCGCGATCCGTTCCACAATCGCGCGCTCCAGCTCGTAGCCCTCCGCGTCCGCATGCTCGGGCAGGAACTCCTCGAGCCGCCCCATCCGCTTCATCAGGTGCAGGTGCGCGTAGATGTTGTATAGGGTCACGATGTCCGGGTGAGCACGATCGTACTGGACCCGCGCGGTATCCCCCTCGATCGTCAGCGTCTCCCAGGGGAGACTCTCCCTCGCGGCCGGCACGCTCACAATCAGGAACGCCGGGTCCATCTCGATGTTTTCGTTCTCTGCCGTCACCCATTCGTAGATCGCGTCCATCCGGGCCGAATCCACCCGGATCCGCTCCCCTGAGGACACGATGATCGTGCGCGGGTCGGGAATCTGGACCGGCGCACTGCTCCTGCAGCCTGCCAGTCCCGCCGCGAGCAGCACAATCCCGACGAGAAGCGCCTGGGGAAGGCGGGAGAAGCGGCGCGGACGACCCATCGGGAGCCTCCTCTATGTACGGATGTAGTTCAGGTCGAAGTCCTTGACACCCCGGGGCGCCCGGTGGGAATTGGGATCCCCAGGGGATGAGGATAGGAATATGAGCTCGAAGACCAGGAAAACATCCTTTTCAGCCATGCCGGAGTTCCGGGCGCCGCACACCATGACGCCCGAGGAGCTCGGGGACACCATCGCACGCCTGGTGTGGGAGAGCTTCTCCGACTTCGTCGCCGATGGCGATACCGAGATTCCCCTCGGTGCATTGGGCGTGCCCACCCATGACGGCGTCCCTGACGAATATCCGGCGGAGGAAGCCCTGATCTTTCTCATGTGGGCGCATACCCACGGAGTGCAGCTGGCGTTCTTGGGACGTGGCCAGGACGATCTGGTGAAGCGCGGGCTGGACGCGATGCATCGCGCGGTATTCGAGGACATGGCCGAGAACGGAACGCCCCGCTCCCAGCTCCCCATCTTCGAGCAGCGGGTGAGCGCGCGCTACGCCGAGTACCACGCCGCCGCGGCGCGCTCCGACACCCGGCTGGGTGAGACCGTCGTGCATCATCTCACGAGCAAGGACCGGCGCGGTGGTCAGCAGCTCGCCCAGGCGGTCTCCGAGCGCGCGATCGCGGTCGCGAATCCGCTGCGCGATTTCCTCGAAGAGGTCGAGCTGGTCGACTGAGGGCGCGTTCAGCGCCCGCTAGAGTCCCAGCGACGAGCGGATCAATGGACTGATCCGCTCGGGCGTCCAGGGCGGATCGAAGGTCAGCTCGACCTCCGCACGCTCTACCCCCTCGACTCCGAGCACCGCGGTCCGTGCGTCGTCTAAGATCTGACCCGCCACCGGACATCCGGGTGACGTGAGAGAGATCATGACATGCACATCGCCGTCCTCGGCGACCTGGATGTCGTAGACCAGCCCGAGCACGACGAGGTCGAGCTTCAGCTCGGGGTCCTTGACGGTCTTGAGCGCCTTGCGGATGTCCTTCTCTGTTACGGGCATGGAGGCTGATACCCCCCGAACGCGCCAGCGTTGCTCTCGCGGCTCGGCCCCTCCTAGATCTCCGTCAGGCGTTAAGTGCCGGATAGAGGCGCTTCAGCTTGATTCTGGCATTACCTCGTCGGATCCGGACCGGCCAACGTCACGGCGAACATGGCGGAAATCTACGCCCCCAATGTGGTGGCGTACGACGCGGCAGGGTTCTGCCACTGATGGCGGCTGCAGAACGGCCGCACGGATGAGTGTGCCGAGGAACGGGGGTAGAGGAAATGGGCCTTCACCCCCCCTGTCACTCGACAGGTCTGACCCTGGTTCTGGATCCGGCCAACCACCACCCGGAAAACCTCGCTTCCCCGCTCCGGCCGGACTTAAATTCGAGAATCGTTCGAAATCCTCCCCAAGGAGCCCCCTCGTGCTCGACTCCGGCAACGCCGTGGCGTCCGCGCAGGCCGAGGCGCACCCCCCCGCGCAGGGGATCGCGGCGCTGAGCGTGCGGTTCTGGGGCACCCGCGGATCCATCCCCGCTCCCGGGCCCGCGACCGCCGGCTACGGCGGCAACACCCCCTGCCTGGAGGCGCGGCTGGGGAGCCGCTGGCTGATCTTCGATTCCGGGTCGGAGATTCGGCAGCTCGGGATCGAGATGCTCGAGGAGGCGGGCCCGCTCCGCGATCGGCAGCGTCACCGGGCCGGATGCGCAGGACCACGGGGTGACCGGCAGAGAAGTCGGGCTCACGGTTCGCTGGGGCGGCTGAAGCCGCGGGTGCCATGAAGAAGCGGATCCTGATCAACACCGGGGGTGGCGACGCTCCCGGCCTCAACGCCGTCATCCGCGCGATCGTGCTCTCCGCACTCAATCGCGGATGGGAGGCCTACGGCATCAGGCGGGGCTACGACGGCCTCTTCTTCGAGGGCGGGCTGGTCCGCCTGACGCGCGACGCGGTGCGCGGGATCACGCATCTGGGGGGAACGATCCTCGGCACCAGCAACCGCGGCAACCCACTGAACACGCCGGTCACCCTGCCAGACGGCACCGTCACGACGCGTGACCGCTCAGCGGAGATCATCGCCGCCGTGCGGGACGGCGGCTTCGACGGGCTGATCGCGATCGGCGGGGACGGGTCGCTCCATATCGCGTCCCACCTGTACGACCAGGGACTCCCCGTCATCGCGGTTCCCAAGACCATCGACAACGACCTGAGCGCGACCGCGGTCACCTTCGGCTTCGCGACCGCGGTGGAGACCGCGACCGACGCGATCGACAAGCTCCACTCGACGGCCGAGGCCCACCAGCGCGTCATGGTCGTGGAGCTGATGGGCCGCCACGTCGGGTGGATCGCCCTCCACGCGGGGATCGCCGGATCGGCGGATGTGATCCTGATCCCCGAGATCCCGTACGACCTCGACCGCGTGTGCCAGAAGATCCAGCAGCGATACAGCCGGGGCCGCGAGTTCGCGATCGTGGTCGCGGCCGAGGGCGCGTTCCCGATGGGCGGGGAGCCGGAGTTCAAGGAGAAGGCCAGGCCGGGCGCCACGGCACGCTACGGCGGGGTCGCGGAGATCCTGGCGGCAGAGATCGCCGAGGTCACCGGACGGGAGACGCGCTCGCTCGTGCTCGGCCACCTCCAGCGTGGGGGTGCCCCGACCGCGGTCGACCGGGTGCTCGCGCTGCGCTTCGGCGCGGACGCGGTGGAGTTCGCCGCGGAGAACAAGTGGGGATGCATGGTCGCGATCAACCCACCGCGGGTGGACGCAGTCCCCATCAGGGAAGCCGTGGCGAGCCTCAAGATGGTCCCGGCGGACGGCGACCTGGTCCGCACCGCGCGCGCGCTCGGGATGAGCTTCGGGGACTGAGGGAACCGGTGACAGATGTTACCGGATGGTGTCGGGCCGCGATCCCTGCTCTCAGTTCAGCGACACCAGGTTCGCGAACAGGCGATACGCTCCGGGGACCCCGGCGGGAAACTGCCGGAAGAAGGCGAGCCCGGTGTACACGTAGATTCCCTCTCCCACTGGCGCGATCAGGAGCGACCCGCGCAGGGGCGCCTCTCCGGGATCGGCCATCTCGAGCACGGGCGCGTACCGCTCGTCCCAGCGGCCCAGGAAGTAGAGCCCGCGCTCGTGCACCCACCCCTCCCAGTCCGCGGGACCGATTCGGTTGGGCGCGGTGAGGACGGGAGCGGAGGGCTCGAGAACGCGGACCGGTGCGTGCTCGTCGGTGACTCGGTCGTGGGGACGACTGATCTCGACCGGATAGGGAGCGAAGCCACCGGCCGCATACTGATACTGCTGGTACTGCACAACGACCGTCCCGCCCGCCCGCGCGAAGTCGAGCAGCCTGGCATTCGCGGCCACGAGGTCCGCCCGGGTCTCGTACGCGCGTACGCCGGCCACGATCGCGTCGAAGGCCGCGAAGTCGCCGGCGCTCACCTGCTCGGGCCCGAGCAGCTCCACCTCGACGCCGAGCTGCCGTAGCGCCTCGAAGCCGCCGTCCCCGGTGCCCATCACGTAGCCGACGCGGAGCCCGGGAGCCACCTGCACGTCGAGCCGCGTGATCGCCACCTCGGCCGCCTTGAGCACCGCGGCGCGGCGGATGTGCGGGTAGTCGATGATGTCCACCGTACGGTCCCAGCGCCGTCCATCCTCCGCCTGCGCGACCACGAGCACGCGTTCCGCGGCGTCCGCGCTCGCGTTGGAGTCCGCGGGAGGGGTCACGCGGAACGCGGCCGAGGTGACCTCGCCCGCGCCGGTGAACGCAAAGGGAGCCGCGGCCGGGGCGACCGACCACCCCGCGGGCACCTCGAGCCGCACGGTGCCGCGCACGCCTCTCTCCGCCTCTCCACGCAGCCGCACGACCACCCGGCGCGGCGAAGGGTCGCCGAGCGGCCAGGCCATCGTGGGCTGATCGACCGCGACCGACACGGCGGGGACCACGAGCACCGGCTCCCGGAACTCCCCGGACGCCTGGGCGACCCCGACGAAGGGCGCCTCGCGGAAAACGCCGATGCGCGTCGGCTCTGCCCCCTCCTCGACCGCGAGCTCGAGCACGGCCCCGGCCTGGAGCAGCGGAGGATCGATCGGCAGCGCGCGGACCTCCGGATCGTCCGGCCACCGGTAAAGGTCACCCTCTCGGGGAAGCCGCATGAAGTAGGGAACGCTCGGCGGCGTGTCGGCCGGGAGCTGGACGCGGAACGTCCAGGTGGCGAGCTGCCCCGGCTCGATGCCAGCTCCGTTCGGGTCGGCGGGGGGCGGCCCGCCCCGTCCGTCCGGGGCCGCGGTCAGGCCGCTCACCTGCCACCCTGCCGACGCAATCGTCTGCGGGCGGGCCAGGACGACTTGATAGCGGCCCCCGTTCCACACCGACACCGTGAGGGTCGTCTCCTCCCCGGGGACCAGCAGCGCGTCGCCGGTTCGCGCGTCCACGACGATTCCGGCCGCGGCGAGCACGGCCCGCTGCGCAACCTCGGTGTGGTGGGCGATGACGCGACCGAACTCCGTCCCTCCCCGGCCCCTGGGAAGCGCCGGATTCTCGAGCCGCGGCGGCCCCGCGAGCTGCGCGAGAGCCTCGAGATGGCCGAGCGCGCGGGCGAGCGCCGGCACGGCACGCCCGGGATCGCTCACCCCGAGTAGCCCCTCCGCCTCCCGAATCGCCGCGCGGTACGCATCGATCTTGGGAGCCGCCCGCGCCCGGTCTGCGGCGGGGAGCTGGCCGGCGATGGCCGCGAGGCTCGTGTCCACACCAGCGAAGAGCGGCGACCCCGGCGCGAGCTCGCGCACCGCGTCGACCAGCACGAGCGAGGTGGCGCGCGGACCGGGTGGCTGGGGCGCCCCCATGTCCTGGGAGCGGTGCTGACTGCGCCCCTCCATCGCGACCTGGTACCAGGAGCGCCCGAGCACCGGATCGAACACCCCGGTCTCGATCACGGTCGCGGGGGTCCCCGCCGGCTCTCGCCGAACGTTGCGGAGCAGCTTCACCGGCTGCCACGGCGTCACGTGCGCAAGCTGCTCGGGGAAGCGGGCCGGATCGCTGGCCGCGCGGAATGCCTCCCTGGCGAGGATGCCGGTGGCCTGGTGCTGGCCGTGCCCGTCCGCCGGCGTGCCCGAGAACACCGAGACGATCACCTGCGGCCGGAAGCGCCGGATCACCCACACCACGTCACTCAGCAGCTCTTCGCGCGGCCAATGCAGAAACGCCTCCTCAGCGCTCTTGGAGAAGCCGTAGTCGACCGCGCGGGTGAAAAACTGTGCTCCGCCGTCGATCGCGCGCGCGGCCAACAGTTCGCCGGTGCGCACGATCCCGAGCTCCTCCATCAGCTCCGGCCCGATCAGGTTCTAGCCGCCGTCGCCCCGCGTCAGCGAGAGGTAGGCGGTCTCCGCGCCCATGCCGCGTGCGAGGGTCGCGAGCAGCGCGGAGTTCTCGTCGTCGGGATGGGCCCCGATCATCAGCACCCGCTTGGCGCCGTCGACCTGGCGGAGGAGGAGAGCGGCCTCGACGAGCCCGCTCTGCGGCCGTTCCTGCGCATACGCGGGCGCGATACAGAGCGCGGCGAGGCCTGGGAGCGCGGAGCGAACGACGCGGGGGAGAGACATGGCCCGAAGCTGATCGCTCAGCCCTCGGCGGGCCAGGGGCGGCCGAGCGCCGCGGGTGCGCGCGTTCGGCAGAAAAGTGGCGGCCGGCATCGGGGGCGTGCCAGTCCTCCATGCGGTCGGGATTTACAGGAGCGCGCGCCGCGCACATCATGACCCCCCTCCAGCCTCACCTTCCCCAGCCTCCGGCCGGTCGGTGCCCCGACGCATCGGGATTCTTCTCTGCTCGCTCCTGCTGGCCCCCCTGCCGATCCGCGGCCAGGAGGTCGCGTCGCCTCCCGCGGTGGTGCTGGAGAGTGTGCCGTTCTCGCTCACCGTGCGGGGCGGAGCGGGGACCGCCGCAGCCTCCGCCGCACCATCTGCCGAACCCTGGGAAGTGCGCGACGCGCGTGGCGCGCTGCTGGCGAGCGGGACTGTACAGCCGGGGGAGACCGCGGCGGCCCGCCTCACCGTGACTGCGCGCGACCAACTGCCCCTCGCGGTCTCCATCGGAGAGGCCGTCCAGGAGGTGGATCCCACGCTCGTGCCCGGCTGGTTCTCCCTGCTCCCCCCACTGCTCGCGATCGCGCTCGCGCTCCTGCTGCGCGAGGTGGTCACCGCACTGGCGGCTGGGGTGTGGCTGGGCGCGCTCGCGGTTGCCGGCTTCGATCCGGTCCAGGGGACCTGGCGATTCGTGGACACCTTCGTCGTGCCCGCCCTCGCGGACGTGGAGGGAGGCCACACGCAAATCGTGATCTTTTCGCTCCTGCTCGGCGGGATGGTCGGCGTCCTGTCGCGCAACGGCGGGACCACCGGCATCGTGCAGGCGGTGGCGCCGCTGGCCCGCTCTCCGCGGCGCGGCAAGGTCGCCACCTTCCTGGGCGGGCTCGGGGTGTTCTTCGACGACTACGCGAACTGCCTGATCGTCGGCAACACCATGCGTCCCGTGACCGATCGGCTCCGCATCTCGCGGGAGAAGCTGGCGTACATCGTCGACTCGACCGCCGCTCCGGTGGCCGCACTCGTCCCCATCTCCACCTGGGTGGGTTACGAGATCAGCCTGATCGCCGACGGGCTCCGCATCGCAGCCGAGCAGAATCCAGCGAGCGCGCAGGCGCTGGGGGCCGTCAGCCCCTTCACCGTCTTCGTCGAGACGATCCCGTACCGCTTCTATCCGCTGCTCGCCCTGCTCTTCGTCTTCCTGACGTCGGTGATGGGGCGCGACTGGGGACCGATGGCACGCGCGGAGCTGCGCGCGGCGCGCGGGGACGGGGTCTACCGGCCGGGAGCGCAGCTCGCGACCGACACCGAGGGCGCCTCGCTCGAGGCCCCTGCCGGGATCCCAGCGCGCTGGTGGAACGCCGCCGTACCGCTGCTCACGGTGATCGGCGTCGTGTTGTGGGGCCTCTACACCACCGGACGCGCCAGCGCGGGGCCGGACGCATCGCTGCTCGACGTGTTCGGCGCGGCCGATCCCTTCGCGACGCTGCTCTGGGGCTCGCTGGCCGGCTGTTTGGTCGCGTTCACTCTCACCCTGGCGCAGCGGCTGCTGTCGCTCCGGGAGACGATCGAGGGTTGGCTGGCCGGGATGCGCGCGATGATGATCGCGATCGTCGTGCTCGTGCTCGCCTGGTCGCTCGGCGCGGTGACCGAGCAGGTGGGGACCGCCGCCTACCTGGCGCAGCTCCTGGAAGGGAACGTGGCGGTGCGCCTTTTGCCGTGGCTGGTCTTCGTGGTGGCGGCGGCGATGTCGTTCGCGACCGGAACCTCCTGGGGGACGATGGCGATCCTGCTCCCCCTGGTGATCCCCCTCACGGTCTCTCTCGGGGGCGCGGTCGGCTTCGATGGGGGGGGCCAGTACTCGCTCCTGCTCGGAACCATCAGCTCCGTGCTCGCGGGAGCGATCTTCGGAGACCACTGCTCACCGATCTCGGACACGACCGTGCTATCCTCGACCGCCGCCGCGTGCGACCACGTGGACCACGTGCGGACGCAGCTCCCGTACGCGCTCCTCGTGGCGGTGGTCGCGATGATCCTCGGCGACATCGGGACCGCGTACGGGCTCCCGGTCTGGGTCGCGCTCGCGCTCGCGGCCCTGCTCCTTTGGGGCTTCCTGCGCGTGCGCGGAGTGGCGGTCCCGGCCCCCCTCGCGGAGCCGGAGGAGCGGACGCCCACGCCGATCTGACGAGGGGGAGCGCGCTCGGCGACGCGGCGGGAGCTGCTACTACCCCCGAAGTTTCATGTGCACGTCGTAGGTCGCGAATTGGTCGTTCCGGTACTTCGTCCAGTACTCGTCCAGCAGCGACCGTACCTTGCCGCTCAAGATGTACACGCCCAGAAGGTTCGGGAACGCCATCCCCAGAATCATCAGGTCGCCGAAGTCCAGGATGTTCGTCGTGGTGACGATCGAGCCCAGGAAGACGAACACCAGGAAGACGAGCTTGTACGGCAGCGAGGCCTTGAGACCGAACAGCCAGACTGCGCAACGCTCGCCATAGTACGACCATGAGATCATGGTCGAGAACGCGAACAGGAAGACCGCGAAGGAGAGCACGTAGGGGAAGAAGGCTAGGTGCTCGCCGAAGGCGCGCGAGGTAAGCGCCGCTCCGGCGCGCCTCTCGACCAGGTCGGCGTACAAAGGATTCTCGTACGCGCCGCTGAAGACAATCACCAGCGCAGTCATGGTGCAGATTACGACCGTGTCGATGAAGGGCTCGAGTAGCGCGACGATCCCCTCGCGGACCGGGTAATCGGTCCGGGCCGCCGAGTGGGCGATCGGCGCTGAGCCGGCGCCGGCCTCGTTCGAGAAGGCGGCGCGCTGGAAGCCCACCACGAGGACGCCGATGAAGCCGCCGTAGGCGGCGCTCGGGGTGAATGCCTGCTGGACGATCGAGGCCAGCGCGGCCGGCGTCCGCGACAGGTTCATGAGAATGACGATGAGGGCTCCAGTCACGTACACGATCGCCATCAGCGGCACGACCTTGTTCGCGACGTTGGCGATGCGCCGGATCCCGCCGATGATCACGATCCCCACCAGGACCGTCATGATCAGCCCGTAGGCCCACCCGTTGTCGGCCAGGATCGGTACGGTCTCTTGGAGGGCGTTCATGGACTGATTGACCTGGAAGCTGTTCCCGCCCCCTAACGAGCCCCCGATGCAGAGGAGCGCGAACAGCACTGCCAGCACACGACCGAGTCCGGCCGCGCCGCGCTCCGCGAGCCCCTTCGCGAGGTACTGCATGGGCCCGCCCAGGACGTGGCCCTGCGCGTCCAGCTCCCGATAGGCCTGCCCGAGCGTGCACTCGGTGAACTTGGTCGACATCCCGAGCAGCCCCGCGACGATCATCCAGAAGGTCGCTCCCGGACCGCCGAGGCTCACCGCGATGGCCACCCCCGCGATGTTCCCGAGGCCCACCGTCGCCGACAGCGCCGTGCTAAGCGCCTCGAAGTGCGACACGTCTCCCGGCTCGTCCGGGTTCGTGTACCTACCGCGGGTGACCGCGATCGCGTGCTTGAACGCCCGGAGGTTGATGAACCCCATGCGCAGCGTCAGAAAAACGGCCGCGACCACGAGCCAGGTAACCACGACCGGGAGGGTGCGCGCGTCGTCCCAGAAGAGGAGGTCGAAAAAGAAGACCGCCGCGATCACGGCGTTCACGCGCCCCACCGCGGCATCCGCGCGCGCCTGGAACCCGGACGGCGGCACCGGCGCCGCGGGCGGCATCGTGAGGGGAGCCGACCCGAGAGTGTCTGGGGCCTCCGGTCCGGGAGCTTCCTGCACCATCGCCGGAGCCGCTGCGGCTGCCGCCAGCACAGGCTCGGGACCGAGGGACCCCGCGCCGATCAGGACACTGAGAAGCACCAACGCCCGGGGCGCGCGTCGTCTCATGGGGTCGGTGGGTTCGGGCACGGAGGTCGCTCCTGGACCGGGGGACGGGCGGAGACTCGCGGCAGCAATACTGCGCGAACCCCGTGCGGGTCAAGCACTTCCGCACCGCTGCGGCTCCTGCCGTCGCCCGCTGGGTACAGGCGCATGTGACCCATCCTTCCTTCCGGCCGGATCCGGCACTCTATCCCTTCCGGTCACGCTGGCTCGACGCATCGGTCGGGCGCGTGCACTACATCGACGAGGGCGAGGGGCCTCCGATCCTGTTTCTGCACGGCAATCCCACCTGGAGCTTCCTCTATCGCGGAATCGTGACGTGGCTCAGGCGCCGCTTCCGCTGCGTCGCGGTCGATTACCCGGGCTTCGGTCTCTCCGACCATCCGCCCGGCTACGGCTACACGCCGCCCGAGCACGCGACCGTGGTGGGCGAGCTGGTGCGCGAGCTCGATCTCCGCGGACTCACCGTGATGGGACACGACTGGGGCGGCCCGATCGGGATGCGCTGCGCGCTCGACCACCCCGAGCGCGTGCGCGCGTTGGTGATGGCGAACAGCTGGTACTGGCCGGCGCACGCCTGGCGGTTGCGAACCTTCAGCCGGGTGATGTCCTCCGCTCCGCTCCAGGCGCTCATCGTGCGGCGCAATCTGTTCGTCGAGCGCATCCTCCCGCGCGGTGCACGCACCCGCCTCCCGGAGGAGGTGATGCGCCACTACCGGGGGCCGCTCTCCACACCTTCGAGCCGCGCCGGTGTGGCCGTCCTGCCGGGCCAGATCACCCGGGCCTCGTTCTGGCTGGGCGAGATCGCGTACGCGGTGCCGCGACTGCTCGGGCGCACGCCTCTGCTGCTGCCGTGGGGGGTGCGCGACCTCGTGTTCCCGTCCCGCTTCATCGAGCGCTTCCGCGCGGATTTCCGTGACGTCGCCGTCCGGCGCATCGACGCGCGCCACTACGTGCAGGAGGACGCGCCCGCCGAGGTAGCCGCCGCGATCGAGGAGTTCCTGGGCGGCCTGGGCGCGGCTGCATGACCGTCCCCCTGGTCGTCTTCCTCGGGGCGGGCATCGGCGGCCTCGCCCGCTACGCGCTCGGAGGCTGGGTCCAGGCGCTCTCCGGAGGGCAGTTTCCTGTGGGGACGCTGACCATCAACGTCACCGGCTCGCTCCTCTTGGGTCTTGCCTACGGATTCCTCGAGGGCACCGCGGTCGCACCGGAATGGCGGGCCTTCGTCGGGATCGGCCTCCTGGGCGGATACACGACCTTCTCGACCTTCAGCTACGAGAGCGTCCACCTGCTGCAGGACGGGGAGTGGGGCGCGCTCTCCGCGTACGTGCTCGGCAGCGTCCTGATGAGCATGGCCGCCGCCTTCCTCGGCCTGCGCGTCGGGGCACTCGCTCTGGGAAGGAGTTGAGCATGCCGCACGGCTTCAGGGGCGAGCAGACGCTGATGCGCATCTTCGTCGGCGAGCGCGACAAGTGCCGGGGCGGTCCCCGCCGCAGGAGCCCCTCTTTCAGGCGCTGGTGGACTACTTCAGAGGCCACGATTTCCCTGGAGCGACCGTGTCGCGCGGGATCGCGGGCTTCGGCGCGCATAGCCGGCTGCACACCGAGAAGGTACTCCGTCTCTCCCTACGATCTCCCGGTCGTCGTCGAGGTGGTGGCCACGGACGCGAAGATCCGGGAGGCCCTTCCCGATCTGGACGAGATGATCGACGGAGGACTGATCACCCTGGAGCGGGCGGAGGTAATCCTGTACCGGCCACACGACGTGCCGGAAGACGAGCGCTGGCGGCACCGGATCGGGGGATTGGAGCCGGGCGA